>JABDNG010000021.1 GCA_013001045.1 Woeseiaceae bacterium
ATGAAAATTTGAATTGGGAGAGATGGCTGAGTGGTTTAAGGTGCTCGCCTGGAAAGCGAGTGTACGGTGATACCGTACCGAGGGTTCGAATCCCTCTCTCTCCGCCAGACAAGAAAAACGGGGTCAGACCCAATTAGGTCTGACCCCGTTTTTTTCGCGAAAGCCTGTCCGCTTTCCACGCGACGTCAGGCACGATATTCTACTCCTGAATACTGCAGGGATGGCCGCTGACTCGGTCACACGCCCGTTCCCCCTTTCTCTTCACAAGTTTTAAAAATAAAGGAAAGTAAAGAATGAAAAACTTTGAAAAATATTCGCTCATTCTTCTGGCAACATTAGCGCTGGCTGCGTGCGACGCTGATGTTGACATGAACGATGGCGTCAGCGAAGCACTCGCCGCGGCTGAGGCGAAACTGGCCGCAGCAGAGACGAAGCTGAACGACATGACGGCCTACGACCAGCAAATTGCGGCGGTGAGAACCTGGATCGGCGTGTGGGACAGCGCAGACGTTGGCAAGCTCGACGCGGTCGCCCTGAGCGAATTCACTCGCACGGCGCCGGATCTGAATGCAAACAGCCTCGATGAACTGAAAGCCTTAATTCTGCAAGTGCACGCTACCTACCCGGATTTCAACATCACCAATGATGGCATAGCCGCCGGTCCGGACGGCGCCTTTGTGCAGTGGACAGTGACCGGATCGGATACGGCACGCGGCGAAGCCGCAACCGGCAACTCGATGAACGTTACCGGTATCTCGCGTTACCAGTTTTCGGACGGCAAGATTGCCAGCGAGCTCGTGATCTTTGATACGGGTTCGGCATTGACTCAGTTTGAAAGCGCCGAGTTGCCGCACACGGCTCAATAAACGGCGTGCGGTACTAGAATGGAATGGCGGCAGGCAGCCACCACTCAGTGGTCGTCTGCCCCGTATTCACCAGGAAACTAAAGCTGCAAGGCTGAATCGCCGTCTTACCGGTTGTCAGTACCGTCGCAAGCCTAGCGACAAAAAAGGCCCGCAGCTGCGGGCCTTTTCCGTACTGCAACTATCCATATCAATCGGCTGTCGAGAGACTGGGGTTGCGTGCCCACACGGTATAGTCCGAGCTCTTGAATCCGGAATTGAAAGCATCGAATATTTCGCCTGCCGCCTCCTCGGACCCGAGATGCTCTGTCAGAAACTCGAAAAACGACGGCTCGGGCGCGGCCATATCGGCGAAGTCCTCAAAACCCGACACAATCCTTAGCTCAGGCTTGCCGCCAATTCTTGTGTGCCAAAGCCAGTTATTGCCCTGCTCGCCCCAACCGTTTTCCAGCGCGAGCTTGCTGAGTTTCTTGCGGGCTTCGGTCGACTCGTTACCAGCATCTTCCTTCCAGACCCAGGTCGTCACGCCGTAGTAACGAAAATCTGTTTCTTCTTCCGGCCAGTAACTGTTCTTGAAGTCCATGCGCTCGAAGTAGTGATGATAATGATCAACGTAAGGATCCACATTCTCGTTCCAATGCGCTCCGAACCCTTTTGCACCATCCTCCGCAACAAAGCCATCCATATCAGGCCAGTCAAACAAACCGGAACGGAACATGACGATATTGGGGTTATCGCCCAGCACTACGGTGTAGGCTTGCCAGTCGCGTGACTCGTCCTGCTCCGCACGCCATTTCATGTGCGCCTCGGCTGCCTCGAAAAATTCTGCTCCCATGCCTTGCTTCGGCAGAACCAGCCAGACATCGTCAAGAACCGGAGTTTTTTCGTGACTATCCGCGAGCGCGGCGAACGGCGTCACAGTGAGTATGGCGATTGCCACTAAAGCTGAGAAAGTAGTCTTCATGTTATTGGCCCCCTCGACTCATAATTTAGGAGGCCGCATGGTAACACGCCTGCCGACATTAACCTTGTTGCACAGAACGGAAAAGGCGGTAAGACTGAAAAACTGCGCCCAGTTCAGATTCGATGATCTGAATGGCTAAGAAATTTACACGAAGGATAGGAAATTCTATTGGGTCGACGAGGCGCCGACGGCGCAGGCGAAACTCAATCCTTAGCTTAAAGTATTGACTGCCTGTTATTCAGTTTGCATGCGAGGCGCAGACGTTCGTTTTCCTGATCGAGTTCGTTAATCAGAATGTCGGACTGCTGCTGAAACTGGTCATACGCCGCCTGGAATTCCGACAGCTCGGTTTCATGTGCGCCGAGTTCTTCCTGACGCTGTACCGCAAGCCTGTCGTTCTCGGCTTTGAGCTTCGCGATAATTTTCTTCAAGCGTTCAATTTCTTCACTGCTTCTCCGCAGTGTTGTCGAGAGCCTGCGTTCTTCAGGATTTGCGGCGTCATCATTATCGCCAGAAGGGCCGGAGGCGATCGCCCCCAATGTGTTCTCTTTCCACCGTGCGCTTTTTACCAACGTATCGTTGAGATTCGTTCGATCGGACGCGCCGCGTAATTCCCGCTGGGCGCGGATGGCATTGATGATGGCTAAACCGGTTGGTCGTTCATTGTCCGACATTTCCCCGCCGTCCTTTCTTGTTATTATTTTCCGCGACTAATGCCACGGTGACCGCCTTTCGCAGTGCGTACGCCAGCCCCGCACAATGGGCAAGTGGAATTTACATCAGATATAAAATGTAATTTATTGAATTTTACAATAATCTGCAAGAAATCCAAGGATTGACGCGGCGCGCACGAAGGCGGTAGGGTGCGCGTCTTCTGTTAGCAGCGCCGTCAACACGCGGTTTCGGGGGCTCTGCGAAGTCCGTTGCCGGTCAATCAGTTACGAGAGGAAGCTGCAGCAATAGGCAATATTCCGTATGTTGAGGCGCTGCCCCGAGGCGGATAATGCGGAATAATATTGACCTCGATGAGAGTGAGATCATGACCGAGAAGAAACAAAGCCAGCCGAAAACCGTAGTGTCGATGTCCAAAACGGAAACCGATGCCAAGATTAAAATGGACTCGCCCTCGCATATTTTCGGCGAGATGCGGCATGACCCCGAACAAATTCGGGATTTATTTCGCAACGGCAAGTACCCCTACAAAACAAGGATACGAAAGGGCGCCTACGAAAAACACAAAGAGGAACTGCAGGTCGAGCTGTTGAAGGTTCAGAGTTGGGTCAAGGAGACGGGGCAGCGGATAGTCCTGATTTTTGAGGGTCGCGACGCCGCGGGCAAGGGCGGCACGATCAAGCGTTTCATGGAGCATCTGAATCCTCGAGCGGCGCGCGTCGTGGCTTTGGAAAAACCGACCGAACATGAGCTTGGCCAATGGTACTTTCAGCGATACATCCAGCACCTGCCGACCGAAGGCGAAATGGTCTTCTTCGATCGCTCCTGGTACAACCGCGCCGGTGTCGAGCGGGTCATGGGTTTTTGCGACTCGCTAGAGTACCTGGAGTTCATGCGACAGGTGCCCGACCTGGAACGAATGCTCGTACGGTCAGGAATTCGCCTGTTCAAATACTGGTTTTCGGTGACGCACGCGGAGCAGGAGCGACGATTTACCGCGCGCCTCGGCGATCCCCTGAAGCACTGGAAATTAAGCCCGATTGACCAGGAGTCGCAAGGCAAGTGGCAGGAGTACACCGAGGCGAAAGAGGCTATGTTTTTCTACACGGACACGGCCGACGCGCCATGGACCATCGTCAAATCGGACGATAAGAAGCGCGCACGACTGAACTGCATGCAGCACTTCCTCTCGCAGCTGGATTATCCGCGCAAGGACGAGCGCGTCTTGCATGGGCCTGATCCCCTGATCGTCGGCTCGTCGTCGCAAGTGATCGAGAAGGACCGTCACCTCTGGGGCTGATCGATTCTCAACCCATCGCTTTTCCACCTGCCGCGTTGTGTTGACGACGGCTAGCGGCGATAATCGCCGGCGGTCCGCGTCGGCTTTTCCGCGACGGTCAGCCGTGAATTCCGCCAGGCCCGGAAGGGAGCAACGGTAGCGGTGATGCCGGGTGCCGGGAAGCGGCTGGCGCGGGCCACTTTACGTTACACTGTCGGATTCTCACCGAGCCTTACAGGCTGCTGAAGTTCTATGAGCTATCTCGTCCTGGCCCGCAAATGGCGGCCCAAAGACTTCTCGGATACGGTGGGCCAGGAGCATGTGCTCCAGGCCCTCATCAATGCGCTCGATTCGGGCAGGCTGCACCACGCCTACTTGTTTACCGGCACCCGCGGAGTCGGGAAAACGACAATCGCACGAATATTGGCCAAGGCGCTTAACTGCGAGAAGGGCGTCACGTCGGAGCCTTGCGGAGAATGCAGCGCTTGCCGGGAGATCGACGAGGGACGATTCGTCGACTTGATCGAGGTAGACGCCGCATCCAAGACAAAGGTCGATGACACGCGCGATTTGCTGGATAACGTGCCATATGCGCCGGCACGCGGTCGTTACAAGGTGTACCTGATTGACGAGGTACACATGTTGTCCAAGAGCTCATTCAATGCGCTCCTGAAGACCCTCGAAGAACCGCCGCCACACGTCAAATTCCTGCTCGCGACCACAGATCCGCAGAAATTGCCTGTCACGGTCCTGTCACGCTGCCTGCAATTTAATCTCAAACGCATGACGCCGCGATTGATCTCGGACCGGTTGACGCATATCTGCGAGGCTGAATCGATCGAGTCGGAGTCCGCGGCACTGGCACCGCTAGCCAGGGCGGCCGACGGCAGCATGCGCGATGCTTTGAGCCTGCTTGACCAGGCAATCGCGTACTGCGGTGGAAAAATTGACGAGAGCCAGGTTGCCATGATGCTCGGCACGATTGATCGCGAGTACGTGTCTCGCCTGCTGCAATTGCTCGCTGAGAACGATGGTAAGGGCATTATCGCTGCCATTCGTGAAATCGACGAGCACTTTCCGGATTACGCGCGCCTTCTAGATGATCTGGCGCGTGATCTGCAGCGTATTGCCGTCTATCAGCTCGTTGGCACTTGTGACAGCGATGACGACATCAGCGAACAGGGCTATGCAATGCTCGCGGACGCGTTGTCGCCCGCCGATGTACAGCTTTTCTATCAGATCGCCGTCACGGGACGACGCGATTTGCAGTTGGCGCCAGACCCTCGCAGCGGGGCCGAGATGACATTGCTTCGAATGCTTGCATTCCGCCCGGCGTCGGGCGATGGCCGGGCATCAGTTGACGAGGGAGCCGCGACATCAGGGAAAGCGCGCAAGGCAGTGAAGCCGAAGCAGGCGAGGGTCGCCAAATCGGCAGACCCGGTTGCGGGTGTCGCAAGAACTCAGGATTGGCAGGATCCTGACTGGAGTCAGCTGGTCACAGCGTTGGGCCTTGCCGGAACCGTGCGATTGTTGGCCAGCAATTGTGCGTTCATTCGCCGTGACGGCAACAAGATCTGCCTCGGCCTCGATCCGCGATCCGAATCTTTGCTGACCAAACAACGCAAAGAGGCGCTGGCTAAGAGTTTGTCACAGCATTTCGACGAACGATTGCTTGTCGATATTTCCATCGATGCTGCGGTAGGCGTTGCGACCAGTGAAACGCCAGTGCAGGAAGAGTCACGTGCAGCGGATGAACGCATGGAAGCGGAGCGGCAAAAACTCGAGGCGGACCCGAATGTGCAGGCGATGAAAGATATTTTTGGCGCTGAAATCAAGACGGAAACAATCGAATTGATCAATCCGGCGCGGTCAGACTGAACGGAAAGTCGGGAGAGCACGTATGAAAGGTGGCATCGGTCAGTTGATGAAGCAGGCGCAAAAGATGCAGGCCGATATGAAGAAGGCCCAGGAAGAAATGGCGTCTATCTCGGTGACGGGCGAATCCGGCGCCGGAATGGTTCGAATTACGATGACCTGCCAGCACCAGGTACAGGCCGTCGAGATCGATGACTCGCTTTTCGCTGACGACAAGGAAATGCTTGAAGACCTGATCACGGCGGCATTCAATGACGCGATTCGCAAAGTCGAGCAGACGGTACAGGAGCGCTTTTCAGGCATGACAGCAGGCATGGGGTTGCCTGCGGGTATGAAGTTACCATTCTGAGTTTGAGCTAACGATGTCTTATTCTCCTTTGCTCGTGCGACTGATCGACGGTCTCCGGTGTATGCCCGGCATTGGGCAGAAATCTGCGCAGCGCATCGCATTTCACTTGCTTGAACGCGACCGAGATGGCGCTGGCAACCTTGCCAGTGCGCTCAAAGATGCAGTGAGTGGTATCGGCCATTGCAGTCGCTGCCGAATGTTTACCGAGCACGAGCTGTGTTCGATATGCTCGGCGAGCGGTCGAGACAGCACACAGTTATGCGTGGTGGAATCGCCGGCCGACGTCATGGCGATCGAAGACGCGACAGGTTTTCGTGGATTGTATTTTGTACTTATGGGCCACTTGTCGCCATTGGATGGCATCGGCCCGGATGAGTTGGGTCTCAGCCAACTCGAAGCGTGGCTACAACAGGGCGAAGTAAAAGAGTTGATAATTGCCACCAATCCGACAGTCGAAGGTGATGCGACATCGCATTACCTTGCCGAACTTGCGGCGAAGCAGTCGGTTCAGGCCAGCCGTATAGCGCACGGTGTGCCGTTAGGCGGCGAACTCGAATATGTTGACGGTGGCACGCTGTCGCATGCGTTTTTCGGCCGCAGGGCTGTGGATTAGGAGGAGACTTCCGTGTCAAAGCACGACTGCCTGTTTTGTAAGATCTTGAACGGTGATATCCCGGCCGATATCGTCTATGAATCGCCAACGGCCGTCGCGTTCCGTGATATTAATCCCCAGGCGCCGACGCACGTGTTGATTATTCCTCGAAAGCACATCTCAACCATCAATGACATTGAAGTTGCGGATCATGCGATTGTTGGCAGTCTTTACGATGCGGCAAGAGACATTGCGAAAAAAGAGGGATTTTCCGGCGAGGGTTACCGCGCCGTCATGAATTGCAATAAAGCCGCCGGGCAAACCGTCTTTCACATTCACCTGCATCTTCTGGGCGGACGGCAGTTCACCTGGCCGCCCGGCTAGGGGCTTACGGGTAGCGGCCCTCCGACAGCTGCTCTGTCAGATTTATGATGCGTTTGTAACTCGCGTAGCGCCGCTTGGTAATCGTTTCGTTGTCGATGGCTGTTTTTACGGCACAGTGCGGTTCACGCAGGTGGCGGCAATTCGCAAACTTGCAGCGCTGCGCGGCTTCTGTGATTTCACGAAATCCCTGCGCCGCGATCGTCGACGATTCGAGTGCTGGCGCGTAATCGCGCACGCCCGGCGAATCGATTACGGACCCTCCGTTCGGTAGTGGGATCATGACGGAATTGACCGTGGTGTGGCGTCCTTCGCCCGTCTTGCCGGATATCGCGGCCGTGCGTTGCGTCGTATCGCCGACGAGGTGATTGATAATGCTCGACTTACCGACACCGGATTGCCCGACTATGATCGCGCAACGATCCTTCAATAGCTGTCCGACGTCTTTGATGCCACGTCCTTCTTTTGCGCTGCATTTCACGACGTCATAGCCGACCGCAGCGTAATTCGATAACTCCTCGTCCGTTGATGATGCGTCCTCAACGAGATCAATCTTGTTATAGACCACCGCGGCTGCAATGCCCATGAGTTCGGCCGCACAGAGGTAACGATCCACGATGTACCAGTCGGCTTTGGGTTCCGCGGCGGCGACGACGACGAGGTAGTCGAGATTGGCCGCGAGGACTTCAACCTGTCCGCGCATGTTCGGGCGTGTTAGCTCATTGTCGCGCTCCGTGATCCCGGTGATCAGCCAATCTGACTCGTTATCGATAGGATCGGCGGTCACGCGGTCACCGCAAACGGGCCTGACGCGCTTACCCTTGATGCGGGCATCGACTTCGTCGCCGTTCGCAAGTCGCAGGCGCATGCGGCGGCTATAGGTGGCGATCACGGTCGCCGTCTCTGGGATCATGGGTCAGAGTATGCCGTCAAGCAGGCAGCCTTGCACCGTCAAGACATGTAAACTACGACGCTCAAGTCACTGTCGGAAAATTAGCGATATGTCGAAGTCAGCTGTCGAACTATCAAGCAATCTGATCTGGATAGACCTTGAGATGACCGGCCTGAGCCCGGAAATCGATACGATTATCGAAATCGCGACCATCGTCACGGACAAGCATCTCAATGAACTTGCCGAAGGCCCGGTCCTTGCCATCCGGCAGACGCAGGAAACGATGGATGCAATGGACGACTGGAATACGCGCCAGCACGGCGGCTCCGGATTAACGGCACGCGTGCTCGCGAGCGGTGTTGACGCTCACGACGCGGAACTTGCGACGCTCGAGTTTCTGCGGGCCTGGGTCGAAGAGGGCGCGTCACCGATGTGCGGTAACAGCATCTGTCAGGATCGCCGCTTCCTCGCCCGTGAAATGCCCGATCTGGAGCGTTTCTTTCACTACCGAAATCTCGATGTGAGCACGCTGAAGATTCTCGCACAGCAGTGGGCCCCATCCGTTGCCGCAGGATTCGTTAAGGAATCAGCGCATCTTGCTCTGTCGGATATTCGCGACTCGATCGAGGAGCTCAGCTGGTACCGTGACAAGCTGTTGAACGACGCCGTGCTGGAACTAACCGCCGACGATGCCGAGTAGACCTTACGCCGAGTATGCCCAGCGCAATGCCGACCCGATCCTGGAGGTCCTGCGACAAGAATTGCGGAATTGTAGGGACGTCCTCGAGATTGGCTCCGGCACCGGTCAGCATGCCGTCCGTTTTGCAGCTGAACTCGACCATCTGCGATGGCAGACGAGCGACCTCGCGGAGAATCATGAAGGGATTCGCACGTGGATCGACGAGGCAGATTTGCCGAATGTCGACGCACCGTTGGTGCTCGACGTAGCGACTGCCGCGCTGCCGCCCGCAAGCTACGACGCCGTCTTTTCGTCGAACACAGCACACATCATGAGTTTTGAGTCGGTCATCGCGATGTTCGCACTGGTTGGCTCGGTGATCCGTCCTGAAGGTGTCTTTTGTCTTTACGGGCCATTCCGTCAGCACGGTACGTTTAACACGGCCAGTAATGCGAACTTTGATGCCGATTTGCGTAGGCGCGATCCCGTGATGGGTATTCGAGACCTGGAGGCCCTCGACGATTTGGGCGTCGAGCAGGAACTGCGGCGGACAGGCCTGTACGCCGTTCCATCCAATAACATGGTGGCTGTATGGCAGAAAAAATAGATCAGGCGTCGATAACAACGCACACGGGCGGTTGCCATTGCGGTCGAGTACGATTTGAAGTGGACGCGCCGCGGACGATTCGTGCGGATGAATGCGATTGCAGCATCTGCAGCAAGTCCGGTTACCTGCACCTGCTCGTCGCCGCGACCGCGTTTCGACTCTTGCAGGGCGAGGATGCCATCCAGACCTACACGTTCAATACAGGCATCGCGAAGCACTATTTTTGTCGACATTGCGGCATAAAGTCGTTCTACATTCCGCGTTCGCACCCGGATGGCGTCAGCGTCAACGCCCGCTGCCTCGACCCGGACCAGATCGAGTCTGTCGAAATCGCACCCTTCGATGGCCGGAACTGGGAACAGAATGTCTCGAAACTGTCTCTGATAAGCGACTGATTTACCTGATTATTAGCTGGCGAGAAAAACGGGCTTGGCTTATAGTTGCGTCTTTCGGACTGGGCATCCTGGCGAGAACACAATGATGACGATTTATCGGCTTGCACTGTTGTGCGGATTGTTTGCGGTCTCAACCGCATTCGCAGCCCCGGCGTGGGTGAGTGATCAGTTTGAGATCACGTTGCGATCGGGGCCGAGCACCGGCAATGCAATCCAGCTCATGCTCGACAGCGGCTTACGCCTCGAGGTCCTCGAACGCGATGCCGACAGCGGCTATTCGCGCGTTCGCACCCCAGGCGGTACCGAGGGGTGGGTTCTTACACGCTATCTCATGAACGAACCGAGCGCGCGCGAGCAACTCGAAAAGCTCACCAGTCAGCTGACGAGCGCGACCTCAAGAGGCAGTTCGCTCGACGCCCAGATGAAAGCTGTCAGGGCCGAGTACGACTCGGCCAGTCAGCAAATCAAAACACTCGAACGCGACAAGGCAGCGGTAGAAAAAGAGCTGGCCGAGATCAAGCGAACGGCGGCCAACGTTCTGGCGATCGACACGCAGAACAAGACGCTGATGGACCAGCTCGCGGCGGCCCAGATTCGTGTCGACACGCTCGAACAGGAAAACCGCCAACTCGCGAGCCAGAAGACGCGGTACTGGTTCATGGCGGGGGGGCTTGTGCTGCTCGTTGGTATTCTTCTCGGTATCTGGCTGCCACGTGTTCGATGGCAACGGCGCTCGCGCTACGACCGATTCTGATCAGACGGTTTCGCCAGCAAGAAACATCCAGGTTTCGATGACGGTGTCCGGGTTCAGGGACATACTCTCGATGCCCTGGTCGAGCAACCAGCGAGCCAGGTCCGGATGATCAGACGGCCCCTGGCCACAGATGCCGACATACTTTCCGTGTTTCTTGCACGCCGTGATTGTCATTGCGAGCAGGGCCTTGACTGCATCGTCACGCTCGTCGAACGTATCAGCGACCAGTGCGGAGTCGCGATCAAGCCCCAACGCGAGCTGGGTCATGTCATTCGAGCCGATGGACATGCCGTCGAAATACTCGAGATACTGGTCCGCGAGCAGCGCGTTCGTCGGTAGCTCGGACATCATGATGAGCTTGAGACCGTCCTTGCCCCGCTGCAAGCCGTTCTTTGCCATTAGCTCGATGACGTCCCTGGCCTGTCGGACCGTGCGGACGAACGGAATCATCACCTGCACGTTGCTCAGTCCCATGTCGTTTCTCACACGCCGTAGCGCGCGGCATTCCAGTTCGAAACAGGGGGCGAAGCTCTCTGCAAGGTAGCGAGCCGCACCACGGAACCCGATCATGGGGTTTTCCTCGTCGGGCTCGTATTTCTCACCACCAATGAGGTGCGCGTATTCATTCGACTTGAAGTCCGACAGCCTCACGATGACGGGTTCGGGTGCGAACGCCGCGGCGATCGTCGCAACGCCTTCCGCCAACTTATCGACGAAGAACTCGACGGGATCGGGATAGCCGGCCATCTGGTCGTCGATGGCCATGCGCGTGTCGTCATCCAGCTGGTCATACTCCAGCAAGGCTTGCGGGTGCACGCCGATCATGCGATTGATGATGAACTCCAGGCGCGCGAGACCAACACCCCGATTCGGAATGTTCGCAAAGTCGAACGCGCGATCCGGGTTGCCAACATTCATCATGATTTTGACCGGGATATCAGGCAGGGAGTCCAGTTCGATCACTGTTTGTTCGAACTCGAGGTTGCCCCGATACACGATGCCTTCGTCGCCCTGGGCGCAACTGACGGTAACGTCCAAACCGTCCGAAATCAGGTCTGTCGCATTGCCGCAACCCACAACGGCCGGAATGCCGAGTTCGCGCGCGATAATGGCGGCGTGACAGGTGCGTCCGCCGCGGTTCGTGACAATCGCCGCGGCACGCTTCATGACCGGTTCCCAATCCGGATCGGTCATATCGGACACGAGAACGTCACCCGCTTGAACGCGATTCATCTCCGATACGGACCGGATCACCCTGGCGGTGCCGGCGCCGATCTTGTGGCCGATACTGCGGCCGGTTGTGACGACGTCCGACTGACCTTTCAGCGTGTAGCGCTGAATCGTTCGGCCACTTCGGCTCTGAACCGTTTCAGGGCGCGCTTGGAGGATATACAGCTTGCCATCATTGCCGTCCTTACCCCACTCGACGTCCATCGGACGTTGATAGTGGTTTTCGATGGTCACGGCTATTTTCGCCAGTGCCACGATGTCTTCGTCAGTTAGCGAAAAAGCGACGCTATCGCGCGGATCGACATCCACCGTATCCACGGTCTTGCCGGGCGCTGGATCGTCACTGTAGACCATCTTTATAGCCTTGCTACCCAGATTCTTGCGCAGGATCGGGTGTTTTCCAGCCGCGAGAGCCGGTTTGTAAACGTAGAACTCATCCGGGTTCACGGCGCCCTGAACGACCGTTTCGCCGAGGCCGTAGGACGACGTAATAAGAACGGCGTCCTTGAAGCCTGTTTCCGTGTCGAGCGTGAACAGCACGCCGGATGAGCCGATGTCGCTGCGCACCATGGTTTGAATTCCGGCCGATAGTGCCACCTGGCTATGATCGAATCCCTGGTGAACGCGATACGCGATGGCGCGGTCGTTGAACAGGGAGGCGAATACCTGATGCATCGCGTCGATGAGGGGATCGAGGCCGCGAACGTTCAGGAACGTCTCTTGCTGGCCCGCAAAAGATGCATCAGGCAGGTCTTCCGCCGTGGCCGAAGAACGGACCGCGACGGCAATGTCCTTTCCGTCGCTCATTTCGTCCCAGGACGCGCGAACAGCGTCCATCAGGCGTTCGGGGAGGGGAGTTTCGAGGATCCAGTTACGAATCAAGCTGCCCGCGCTCGTCAGCGCACCGATGTCATCGACATCCAATTCATCAAGGACGCCGGCAATCTTCTTGTCGAGGCCACTCGTATTCAGGAAATCCCGATAGGCCGCGGATGTTGTCGCGAATCCGCCTGGAACCGTTACGCCCAGGTTGCTGAGATTGCTGATCATTTCTCCGAGCGATGCGTTCTTTCCGCCGACGGTATCGACATCGTCCATGCCAAGCTCATCGAGCTTGATGACATACGGTTCCAAGACAAGCTCCCTTGTGTTCCCGGGCAGGACATGGAAAATCCCACCAATGGTTAAGCGCGCTGTATTCTTTCTCTCTGATCAGACGGGTGTCACGGCTGAAGCCCTCGGGCATAGCCTCATCACGCAATTTCCGGGCCAGAGTTTTCGCGAGATGACTGTGCCATTTATAGATAGCGAAGACAAGGCGCGAGAAGCGGTGCGCACCATTGATGCCGCGAGCAAAAATGACGCGCTCAAGCCGCTTGTTTTTTCTACACTGGTTCAGCCGGATCTCAGGACCATAGTCAGGGATGCAGATGGCCTGCATCTCGATATTTTCGACGCTTTCCTGGAACCGTTATCGAGCGAGCTGAAACAGCAGCCGACGGTCACATTGGGTGGCGCTCACGGTATGAGCGATATCGATGCTTACATGAAACGCATCGAGGCGACCAATTTCGCGCTGGCCAACGACGATGGCGGGGTCAGTCGCGACTACGACGTTGCGGATGTCATTCTCGTAGGGGTCTCAAGGTCGGGCAAGACGCCGACCTGTCTGTACCTGGCATTGCAGTACGGCGTCTACGCGGCCAACTACCCGCTCACAGACGAAGAACTGGAGACAGGAACATTACCGGATTTCCTGATCGAGCAAAAACAGAAGCTTTTCGGGCTGACGATCGCCCCCTTGCGCCTGCAACAAATACGCAAGGAACGGCGGCCGATGGGCAATTACTCGTCCGCCCAGCAAGTGAGGTTCGAACTGCGAGAGGCCGCGAAGATGTTCCGCCGTTACGGAATTCCGCATGTGGATACGACCGAGTTCTCGATCGAGGAAATTTCGAGTCGAATCCTCGATAGTACCGGTGTCGAGCGTCGAGTACGACCCTGAGTATTGCGGGCGATCTGCGTGCTATATTGAACCCATGTTGCTTGATTCTCACCTTGTTCCTCAGACGATCGTAAAGCCGCGCAGCTTCGTCGGCCTGATGACGCTGTACGAAAGCAACTACCTCAGGCTACTGCGCCTGATTCCGGAAATCGACAGGCTCGACGGCTGCTTTCGATCGCGCATTGCCGGTGATTGCGACCTGCACATCGCGATTCTCGAGCGTTGTCGCTACACCGTCACGCTGTCGCTAACCTATCATCTGGAAACCGATGACGGCCTGCTGATCGATCCGGATATGACGATTCGGGTGTACCTGGATTGCCAGGTTGTCGAGGCCATGGCTATTGACGAAAGACAGCGACACGAGGCATTGCGGCGTCTGGTACGTGAACACCGCAGCGAACTCGACCAGCGCTGGCAACGAAATATCGTCTTGAACAAATGGCTCGAATACCTCTACGACAAGGGCCATCTCGTCCTGGATCGCTAGGCAATGGCTGGACGTTCTATTTGTTGAAACTGTCGATTCAGTCAGAGTTTAATCGCTGATCAATTGTCATCATGTGCCTCTGTATTGTGCCGGGTGGAACCATTACTGGCCGATATTATGTAAAGAGGCGCAGCTGTGGCGAGTTTGGTAACACTTTTCAAGTCCGAGACAACGGATACGCAAGAGACAGACAAGCTTGTCGATCTCTTCCGTAATCGTGTGGAGCTGAAGAAGGAATTCGCTGCTCTTCGCAACGAAAAATACAGACTTCAGGACAGAATCAAACAGCACCAGGGGGCAACGGCCAGGGTGCAACAGCAGTTACAGCACCTGGAAAACCTGTTGCTGGATACCGAGTGGGTCAATACCGTAGTTGTCTTTTATCAGCTTCGAGGCCTGGCAGCGCATTGCAGCGACAAGCTCAGTTGCTTTGCCGAGCAGATCAAACAACAGCGCGAGCAACGCGTTCAAAGCAAGGTCCTCCTGTCCTGGAATGAGCAGCGTAAACGAAAATCGGATCGTCTTGAGAGCCGCATGAGCGAGCATCGCATGACGATGCAATTGATGGAGGACCGGCTGCAGTCAGAACGGCACAAGCTGTTGACGATGAATGGCTTTGTTAAGTTGTTTCGAGGTCGGTCGCTTGCTGCGCAAATCGATGACCTGACGTCTGAAATCGAGACTGCTCGGTGCGAAGAGCAGGAGCTCCTTCGGGACCTCGAAGCCATAGACAAGCTTGCCGCACCTGACCACAAAGGGCTCGACATATCTGCAAAACGCTCCGTCAATTTCATGATCCTCTCGTTCGCCCAGCACCTTTATCTTCAATTCGAGGAAGATAATCTTGTCGAATTGGCGAAGGAGGCCAGTGAAAAGAGCGTCGGCGCCATCAACTACGGCGCCAAGCCTGAATGCGATATTCTTTTGAAGCGTCTGGAGAAGCGCAAGAAAGAGGCGGAGGAAGATCACGATTTTGCCGACGTGCTGCAGAAACGAGCGAAGCTGATTGCCAAGCACGCGGAGTTCCGCCACGACGATGATGCAGTTCCCGTGCCCAGCACCGTTGCGACGATATTCGCTATCGATGGCAGTGGCGTTGTCCATCAACAAGAAGCCAACTTGCTCGGAAATAATTACTTCGGGATTGCGAAAGTTCTAAGCCGCTAGCTGCCGGCACGCGACTAGATGTCCGATCGGTACATCTGGCGTTTGTAGCGCACCAGTTCTTCATCGGTGACGCCGGGAATTCGGGTGTGTATCGCGGGACGCCTGGCATCTTCTGCCGTTGGTGCCTCCGTACGAGTCGAGGTCAACGCGTCAAGTTCCTTGGCCGGTTTGGAGGCTTTTTCTTCTGTCTCGGGTGTCGGTGAGGAGGCGCTCGCCGGACTCGCAATCCAGGCGCCGCACAAGGCAATCGCGACGCCTGTGGCGAAGGATTTGCGGTGTACAGGCAGGTGTTGTGCTCGTGCCACGGCTTCTCCCGTTCGTGCGACTGCCCCGGCAAATGAGCGGACAATCAGCCTGGTGTTATAGTCAAGTATAACACCCGGGTTGGGCGCTGCAAGCTGGGTGGATCAGGGTCTGACCTGTGCCGTTTGGGCCGGTTTGCCGGGAATCTGCCGCAAGGTCACGAGATCCATGACGATGCGGGCCGCCTGGTCAAGCAGTACATCGGGTAGATCGTCGGCCTCGATATCGTCAAGACTCTCCACTGGATCGAGGTTCAGCGCCATGCGCCGATCGTTTTCGCGCTTCAGACGATGCTCGAGATCGTCCTGCCGGACGGCGCGACGCGTGTCGATATTGAGCGAAATCGTTTTCTGCGCGCGTGCCTTCTCAGCGGCGCGAATGGTGTCCACCTGGTACTGAAAATTAGGATCATCTTTGGATCGCTCGGTGTAACTCGCTGTCAGCGACTGAATCGTGCTGTCGAGCGGTTTACCGGCCCTGAAGCGAGTGGTTTGCACAGTATCCCAGGGCAGGGCGCTGTCACGCACACTCTCTCCCACCAGGCCGGCGTCGATACCGGACGGCAGGGCAATGTCCGGATTTACGCCGCGGTGCTGGGTGCTTTCACCCGTAACCCGGTAGTACTTGCCAATGGTTAGCGTGAGTTGGCCAAACCCCTTGTCGTCGTCAGATCTGAGGTACTGATCGAGGGAATAGAGATTCTGAACCGTTCCCTTGCCGAATGTTTGCTGGCCCACAATAACGCCGCGAGCATAGTCCTGGATGGCGGCTGCGAAAATCTCGGACGCCGAGGCACTGAACCGATCGACCAGCACCGCAAGCGGCCCGTTGTAAGCTACTCGGGCCACAGGATCCGGGTCATCGAGGCGACTGATGCGGCCATTCGCATTGCGCAACTGCACGACGGGACCATTGTCGATAAACAGGCCCGACAACGCTGTCGCTTCTGTGAGGTGGCCACCGCCATTACCACGCAGGTCAATAACGAGCCCATCGATTCCCTCTTTCTCGAGTTCGGCGATGAGGCGCTTCACGTCCTTGGTCGTACTGGTGTAATTCTTGTCACCGTTGCTGAGCGCACGGTAGTCGCGATAGAAGCTCGGAACGTCGATCACGCCGATCGACCAGTCGCGCCCATCACGCGGAATCTTGACAATCTCACTCTTTGCCGCCTGTTCCTCGAGCTTCACCTGATCGCGGGTCAGGTTGATTATCTTTTTTGGGCTGCCTGGCGGAGCATTGGCCGGGATGATCTCGAGGCGGACGATCGAGTCAGCCGGTCCACGGATCAGATCGACAACATCATCAAGCCGCCAACCAATAACATCTTCGACCTCACCTTCGAGGCCTTGCGCCACGCCCGTAATTCGATCATTCGGCTGAAGTTTACCGTCGATAGCCGCCGGACCGCCCGGAATAATGCCGACAATCTTTACAAAATCGTCTTCTGTCTGCAGGGACGCGCCGATGCCAAAATACGACAGGCTCATCTGGATGCGGTATTCCTCGGAGTTTCGCGGCGAAAGGTAACTGGAATGTGGATCCAGCGTGTGCGCGAATGAATTCATGAATCGTTCAAACACATCGTCGTTGTTGACTTGATCGAGGCGTTTCAGAAAACCCGTGTAGCGTGACGTCAGTACCTGCTGAATCTTTTCCCAAGGCTCGTCCTCGAGTGCGAGGTTCAGGGCATCGTTGACAACGCGCCGCCGCCAGATCTCGTTCAGTTCCGCATGGCTGGACGCCCACGGAGATTCGGAACGATCGAATTGGTACTCGTTCTGCGTCTGGTAGTCCGGTTCCGTGTCGAGTTGGGACAGGGCAAACTGCAGGCGCTCACGAACGCGCGTTTGATAGACCTCAAACAGCTGGAATACCGGGTCCATCGGTTTGCTCTTGACGATATCGTCGAGCTCATACCGGTAGGTGTTGAAATATTCGACGTCACTGGCGAGAAGGTAGATACGATTTCGGTCGAGGGACTCGATGAAAACGTCCAGAACACGCGACGATAATTCGTCGTCAACCGCAATATGCATGTAGTGGGACTTCTGGATGAACTGAGTAATGAGTTCGCCGATTTTCTCGTGCCGCGGTTCCGGGAAAAGGAACGTGTTTTCTTCGACCGCCGTCGTGCTTCCGTAAGCCTGCAGCGTAAGCAGCGTAAGGGCAGCAGCAGCGAGCGCTTGAAATCGGCGTTTTTCGGTTTTTCTCAAAGTTCTCTCCATATCGGACAGCGTGAGTTTTGCAAAATGAGCAATTCGGCTAGGCTAGATGGCCTGCGCGTGTGGATCAAGGGCACATTCGCCATAATCATCATCGACCTGCGAGCAAATTATACCGTTATGGAAAATAACCAATGCGACCATTGATGGCAATCAACCTCATCATCCTCGGATCGTGTTTCGCGATCATGTTCAGCCTGTGCGCGGTGCTGATCATCATTTTGGTCCTGGGAGAGGAGTATCCGCGTCTCCAGGCCGAGTTCGATGCGCTCCTCGAAAGTCTGTTCGTGTTTCTCGGTATGACCGCCGTATCGGCGGCAAGTTTCTACAGTTTGGTGCGAACACACCCTCTGCGTATCTGGGCGCAGGGCTTTATGTGGCTGGGACTCATCGCCACCGGCTGGTTCTATTGGCCTTAGATGTGCCGCATCGTCAGCTATTTCAGAATACCGGGAGCATTCTTGCGCCGGCGGCGCATTCGCGATTGCAGTGCCTTCCGTCGTTCGCTTAGCCATCCCCCGCGGCTGACATCGGCTTTCTCACCTTGCTCGGCTCGAGTTCGAGCGCGATAGTCACAAAAATCCTGGTACGCCTCGATCTCATGCTTGAGTTCACGCACGACGAGTTCGATCATAATGGCATCGTCGAGAAAGCCCAGACCCGGAATATTGTCGGGTATGAGATCTTCGGGCTCAGCAAAATACGCGAGGGCATTCAGGACCCGCGTGGCCTCCTGATGCGGTAGCCGCCATTCGATATCCGAGATCATGTCAATCATCAGACGAAGCTTTTGAATGCGTTCGACGATGAACCCCGGCTTGCTGGTAGTTCCGACATCCTTGAGCAAGCCTTCGGCGCCGGCCACGATATCTTCCGGGGCCATTCGTCCGCTGATTCTGCGGGCCTCATCCATGATCAGACGGAAGTGCTTCAGGTCGTCTTCGTCAAGCTCAAAACTAATGCGCAGTGTCACGGCTCTGCCTGCTCCCAATAAAACGAAGAGCGCAGATTATCATGCTGGATTGGTTTTGGCGCGGTGTTACTTGCGGAAGCGCTGGTCCCATTTCTTCGAGCGATCGAAGGAACCGGTGTTATAGGGGTCGATGCCTGATTGGTCATCGGAGTCGGGTTCGGAATCATCCAGAATCTTGAGTTCGTCGCTGGTGCCTGTTTCGCGAACGAACTCACTGCGTACCAGGACATTCTTACCAGGGCCGACGCTCTCCACGTGACCTGCAAGCCCGCGCTCGATTGCAACGGATTCGGCATCAGTCGGAGGGCGCTCTTTCACCGGGGACGGCCGCGGAGGCGGCCGAAAATTCACCGTATCGCTCAGGCTACGCGGCGACTCCGCCTTGTTACCGGAAAACAGGCCGTTCAGCCAGGATTTGATTTTTTGCATCATTGCCAGTGTGCCGCACGTATCTCGATTGCTTGATTCAGGACGATTCGGGTCCCATCCATGCACCAGAATGCCCCATGCCGTGAACTTTATCTATGCGTCAACCGTCATTTGCTGCAGGGCATATGGCGAAAATGTGACGGGCATCACGTTTCAAGGCCTGCGACCGGAGTCGGAGCCGCTTTGATCAGGCCGTTTTACCCGCATAACGCCAGCCAAACAGCATGAGACGCAGGCATTGCCAAATCAGGTAAGGTGACAGGATCAGAAACCACGCCACACGGTCACCGCTGCGAATTTTCTCACTCAGGATGCCAAAGAAGTCGCCATAGCCGTGACCGCCGTACTCGCCGAATATGGCCTGCCCGACCCAGTAGGCCGCGATTGGCATGATCACGAGACCAATGAAAAGCAGAAATACGAACAACGCGCCTTCTTTGCGAATTGTCTTCTTGAGGGTTGATGAAGTGTCGCTCACGGCCAGCGCCTGGGTTGTATCGACGGGGCCGCTATCGTTGCGCAGCTGACTTTTGACGTCAAGCCTGTGGGAAAAGATCAGCGACCCGTGATGTCCTTGTGTGGGGCCTTTCGGCGATTCAACTGACGTTTGCGACGGACGATCGCGCCGAGATGAAGGCATGCGGCAGAAAACAGGACGTAATGCGGTAGAACCCAAAACCACTCGGTGATGTAAAGCGTGGCGAAGAATGCAGCAATGCCGGATGCTATGTAGAAATACGGGATCGAATCGTAGAGCAGCTTCGGCAGCCAGACCTTCCTGGATAAGACGCTGTCTTCATTGCGCCTGGCATGCCGTGCTTCGGTGAGACTGGTCGCTTTCCCTGCGGCGGTGCTCAACATCGCTTTGACTCAAATCCGTGTCATTGGCTCAAAGCGTAGCGCAACCGGAAAAAAAAGACCGTGATTGCTCTCACAAATGTCGCTATGGCAGGAGAGAGACCTACGCGTCGCGCTTAGGGCGTTCTTCGTATCGGAACTTCAAGTTGCCAACGGAAATAATGTCGCCGTTTGACAAAACACATTCCTTGATGCGCTCGGAATTTACGAAGACCCCGTTCTTGCTTCCCCAGTCGATGATTCGCGTTGATTCTTCTTCCGTTACTACGACGGCGTGGCGTCGACTGATAAAACTCACGTTCAGCTGAATGTCGTTCTCGGCGGTTCGGCCAATCGTCAATCTATTCTTGAACAACGGAAAGCGCAGCACCTGGTCCCCAACGTTACCGATAAGAACGCGCGTGACCCGATCATGATCGCGATGATTCTGCTTGTCATCGGCCTGCCGAACGGCACCGTTGTCCGGTTCGTCGATTCGTTCCGACATCCGGTCGTCGATTTCCTGGATAACGTTTTCGATTTCGCCGATCGACTCGAGCTGCTCTGTCTTTTTTGTCAACTCGTCAAGCAACACGTTGATCGCGGTGTTCTTGGTGTCGAGTTTTGACGCGTATTTTTTCGCCGCGCTGGACATCTCACTTAAGCGATCTTCCAGTTCTTTGATGCGCGTCCGCGACTCCTCTTGTTTCTCGACAAGCATGCCCTCGAGTTCTTCCTTGAAGCTGCGCGTGTCCAAAAGTTCCGATGTAAGTTGCAGATTAAGGTCGCCAACCTGTGTTGCGGTGCTTTGAGCATCACCGAGTTCGAATCGCAATGTACGAAGTTCCTGCTCGTGGTCGCTCTGCTGCTGCTCAAGAGCATCTTCGAGCTTCTTGATCGACCTGGCTGCGCGATCGACCTCCTCGGATAGCCTGTCGTTGTGCTCGGTGACCTGTTCCAGGGTGGCGTTCAATCCATCGCGGTCGTTCGATAATTGAGTTTGAGACTCCATGAGGTCCTGCAGTTTGAATCTCAGTGTATCCGCGTTCTGTTCAACCCGTCGAATTTCGTCCTGCGCGGTCCTGTCAATGGCGCTGTTCGTTTCCCGCGTCCGTTGGATTTCGGCTGCGCTCTTCTTCCGCGTGGCTTCGAGTTCGGAGCGCAGGCGTTCGAGGTTAGATTCGGCGTCTTCGAGCGCGGCGACATTCTGTGCATCCGTTGTGCGCTGCGAAGCAAGCTGCTGCTCAAGTTCTGTGTGTTGTTCCGTCAGCAATTCATGAGCATGATCGCGCTGCGCGATATCCGCTTCAAGTGACGCTACCTTATTTCGCGCCTCATCGAATGCGGAACGCAATTCCTCTAATTCATGACCGCTCTCTTGAAGGGCAGCGGAAGCATGTGAGCCTGCTGCGGACTGGTCAGCGAGTTGTTGCTCGAGTTCTGCACGCTCCTGCTCGAAATCAGACTTCAGCGACGCCATTTCATTCTGCGCAGATTCCAGCTTGGACTGTAATTCCTCCAGTTCACGCCCGTTCTTTTCAAGTGCGGCGACATTCTTGTCATTAGCGGCACGTTGCTCGGAAAGTTGTTGTTCAAGTTCCGAGTTCTGCTGCTCGAGATCAGACTTCAGCGACGCCATTTCATTCTGCGCAGATTCGAGCTCGGACTTTAACTCCTCCAGCTCACCTGCGTTCTTTTCGAGTGCGGCGACATTCTTGTCGTCAGCGGCACGTTGCTCGGAAAGTTGTTGTTCAAGATCCGAGGTCTGCTGCTCGAACTCAGATTTCAGCGAAGCCAGTTGATTCTGCGCAGATTCGAGCTCGGACTGTAATTCCTCCAGCTCACGTGCGTTCTTTTCGAGTGCGGCGACATTTTTGTCGTCCGTTTCACGTTGCTCGGCAAGTTGTTGTTCAAGACCCGAGTTCTGCTGCTCGAACTCAGACTTCAGGAAGACTATTCCATCCTGGGCAGCTGCGAGCTCTTTCTGGGCGATTTCGAGATCATCCTGGGCAGCTGCGAGTTCATTCTGGGTAGCTGCGATGTTGGCGTGCAGTTCTTCCAACTCGCGCGCGCTTTCCTCAAGTGCAGCGACGTTTTCCACGTTGGCTTCACGTTGCTCTGCTATTTGTTTTTCGAGATCAGAATATTGGTCTTCGGAAGACGCGTGAGATTCCTGGAATTGCTCGAGTTCCGACTTGAGAGACGCAATTTCCTTATTGCGTTTCTTAACGAGTTTGTCTTTACGAGCACACTTGTCCTTAAGGTCGTCAATTTCACCGTTTAAACGGTTGACGATCTCCTCGCGCGCGGTGATTTCTGTTTCCAGTCCAAGCCACTTGGTGCGCAACTGCTCGATATCGAACTGCAGGCGACCGATTGTCTTGCCGCGCCTTTCCAGATCGGATCTCAGTTCCGGAACGGACTTGTCGGCAGCGGATGCATCGGCCTCGTCGGTGCCGAAGCCGTAGGTATTTGAGTCAGATTCCGGCTCGACGTCTGCGTCGCCAAGCCGGGCTTGCCGAAAAGTCGGAATCTCGAGCTCTGCCGTGATGTCATCATCTTCCGCAACTAAGTCATTTATCTTTTTGTTTTCATTAGTCATATGCAGAGTCTACCACGTGCGATACGGCGCTCAAGCTCGCCGTGATCGGAGTTTTCGGAATTAAGTCAAATACTGGCTAATCGCACGGCACGGTGCGTCCAGCCGCCCAGTCCCGCAACGTCGAGATTCTCTCGTGCATGACGACCGATAATGGACGCGTCTGGCCGACCTCCTGCAGAATATGCTGCGTAGCCAGCGGCTGGTTCTTGGCATGCGCCGCATAGAGGGCCGAAACAATGGCTTGTTCCACCTCGGCGCCGGAAAAGCCCTCCATTGCCGCCGCCAGCCCTTCGATGTCAAATTCTGCCAGCGGCTGTTGCCGATTCGTAAGATGTATCGCCAGAATCGACGCGCGAATTTTCGCATTCGGCAGGTCGACGAAAAAGATCTCGTCGAATCGGCCCTTGCGAACCAGTTCCGGCGGTAGCGTGCTGATGTCGTTTGCGGTCGCGACTATGAAAACCTGGCTCTTGCGTTCCGCCATCCAGGTCAGGAAAGTCCCGAGCACTCGCTGCGTTGTTCCTGTTTCTCCACCGCGACCGGCAATACCTTTTTCGATTTCATCGATCCAGAGGACGCAGGGTGACATGACATCGGCGGTTTTCAGTGACTCGCGCAGCTTGCGTTCAGTCTCGCCGTGGTACTTGTCGTATATTGCGCCGAAGTCGAGGCGCAACAGTGGTACACCGAAAACACCCGCTGTCGCCTTGGCCGCAAGGCTCTTGCCGCAACCTTGAACACCGAGCAGGAGAATGCCTTTTGGTGCGTCAAGGTGCGATGCGGATTCTTCGCGCCGGAAGGCTGGCCGGCGCTGTGTCAGCCAAGTCTTGAGTCGTGCGAGCCCACCGACATCGTTGAATCGCGCGGTGTCGTATTCAAACTGCAGTGCGCCACCTCGGTTAAGCAACTCGTACTTCGCCTGCATCACGCCAGGCAGGTCGCTTTTCGAGATAGCGCCGTCGACGTATATAGCATTGCGCGCCAGCCGTTCGGTATCCGCATACGATAGTCCGGCGAGGTTATGAATCAACAGGCTGTGGGCCTTCCGATCAACCTGCACGAGACTGCCCGGATGGTCCTTTCCATACGCATTGACGGCGCGTTTTACAATGCGCGAACGTTCCTGCTCCGAGGGCAAGTTCATATCAAAGCGGGCGCAATAAGACTCAAGTTCGCTGGGAATCCTGATCTCGTGACTGAGCAGGACGATTTGACGCCGCACATTCCGATGCTGGATACAGATGTCTTTTATCAGGCGAACGTGGACCGGATCCTCAATGAACGGATGAAAGTCGAGCAAGACGTAAATGCCGGGCTTCGAAACCGCCCGGATATGTTTTAGAACGTCGGTTGGCGCCGAATTCAGTGCTTGTGGCTCCAGCGAGATGTCGATGCGTTGCAGACCGTCGGTAATCGTCCAGCGAAACAGCGGCGTATATGTTTCCGACGCACTCTGGATAGCCATGGACTGCAACAGCTCCAACATGCGGGCTTCATCCTGGGTTTCGATGACAACGATCGGGGTGCGTGATCGCATAATCAATTCGAGGTCGCGACTTCCATCCATCGTTTTTTTTCAGCTGCTTTCTTCGCCTGGCGCTATTCTAGAGCAGCCAGGCAAGTTGTCGCTGTGAAGTGCGTCGGAGGGTTGACCGATTATTTTCGTCGCGATATCCCTTAATTCCGCGACACCAATTGCGCTCTCGGATGCGATGACTTGCCGAAACAAATCGTCCAGGTTGTTCGCCCCGCCGGTCTTTTCCTCAATTTCCTTGTTCAAAGCATGCAACACAGTGACCGCCAGCGCGGTATTTGCGCCAGTCGAGTTTGGACCGCAGAGGAAACTGGCTTTGCCGGCCCATTCCGCTTGTTGGGACACGGCGACTTGGTACCGTCGGGCCGAGATCGCGCCGCCTCGTTCGAGTAACGAAATGCTGTAAAACTCCGCCAGGCCTTCAACAATCCAGTCGGCACCGGGCCGGGATTTGATTGACGCAGCGGAATGAACGACCTCGTGTAACAGAGTGCTGGTCGCGTTCTCGCTGATTAATGGCCGGTCAGCATGAATATACAGGGAGGACGGCGCAGACAGGCCGCCACGCCACATCGGATCCCCGGCGCTCACGATGGTGAGCCGCGTAGGCGGGTCCGGCAGTAATGCAACCAACTCCGGCAACGTCCAGTTCAGTAGCGCGAGCATGTCCATGCGCCGCACGGCGTGTCCCATTGGCCCGGCGACGGCCACCCTGACGCCGGCAATCGTTTCTCGTCGCACGCCGACGCCGCCAACCAGCATCCAACCGGTCGGCTGATCGAAGCGTCGGTCGGCGCGATGGATGCGAATTGGATCATCGGTGCCCGCGTACTCGGTGACAACGGACCATGATCGCGGCAAGACAAAGGACAGCGTTGTATTCGAGGTGGCGCCCTTGAGCGTGCGAGTCCTTGCGCGTGGAATGATGTCTTCAGCGCGAAACATACCCCAATCAGGACCAAGCCAGGCATCGTAGCTTTTGTTGCCTCGTCGGTGAGCGACGTGTGCGCGCCAGCGCAACGTGCCGCCACCGGCCGGGGGCAACCACTGCAACTTGCCGTCACCGATCAATACATCGCCATCACCGCTGAAATCTCCCAGGGTGTCGGGAAGCGATGAAAAAGTCATTTCGCGCAAAAACTGTCGCGGTTGGCGAATTTCCAATTCCACGTCTACTGCAGACTGCCCCGGGTCGACCGTTACCCGGTAGTGGGCATCATAGGTACGCTCGATCGGGCTGTCGGCCGACTCAGAAAGTTCTACGCCGCATGCGACGATTACAGCGAGCGAAAGCAGGGCAGCGGAAAAGGCCCGGATTCGCAGTCCTGAGAGGCAGTTCATATCGGATTAAGGCTCCATACCGTATGCTGGAACGATCTTGCGGGTCAGAGAGAACCAGATGATAGCGCAGCCAGCTCGCATTATTCGGAGTTTTGCCTTAGCAATCACCATGTTGGGGCTGGCGTCCGCGTGTTCATCAACGGCTGTATCGTGGGACGCCGCCACGCCCCGGGTCGGCATGGATTCAGGGGCGCCCGCCGTGGGCGCCCGAGCCGCCGCGATCGCGGTGGATCAGGTTGGCGTTCCGTATCGTTACGGCGGCAGCACGCCAGGCGGATTCGATTGCAGTGGTCTGGTGCAATACTCGTATTCGCAGGCGGGCAAGCGAGTACCAAGAACCACTGGCCAACTGTGGTCCTCGACCATCGCCGTCCAGCCCAATGAAATGCGCGTTGGCGATGTGTTGTTTTTCAAAGTCGGTGGAAAAATGTCGCACGTTGGATTGTACCTGGGCAGGCAACGCTTCGTGCATGCACCGTCATCCGGCCGCAGAGTTGCAGTCGCGTCGCTGGATTCGCCGTTCTACAAGTCGGCATTCATGCGGGCAGGGCGGCCACAATGACCATGCGAGGAAGTCGCGCTGTCTATTGAATGATGAAAGCCCTGAGCTGTTGTGCGAGACCCTTGCACGCGGCCGCCTGCGTTCTCGCGATCAGCGGGATGGGCACGACAAGAGCCGGAAGAAATGAAGTGCCGCTCACGTCGGCCGTTACCGTGCCGGCAGATTCGTAGCCCTCCAGATCCCAGACGGCCGCTTCGTAATCCGCATCCTTTTGCCACCAGGCAAATCCGAAACACCCGCCACCACCCGGCCCCGCAGCGCAAGACAGGCTGCCGCCCTGAGCCACGGTTTCGGTGTCACCATCCAGCCACACGATGTAGCGAACGCCCAGGTCGTTCACGATTTTCGAAACACCCGGCCGTTCCATCAGCTTCGTGAGCCCTTTCGTTTCGGCCGGCGCCGTGCGCGGTTCGAACCACGGGAACAGGGAGTCCACAAACTGTTGCCTGGGAATGACCCGCAAACCTTGCGAGCCGCGTCCGAGCGCGTCCTCTATGCAGGTGATGTATTTGGACTCGGTCGCGTTACCTTGGTGATAGCTTTTCGCCATAATGACGACAGAGTCGCCTGCGTTGAGTCCTGTTACGTTTTCACGGGCATCTTCAACTCGAGAGGTAACACAGCCCGCGAGGCACACGGTGAGCAGTCCGAAAAGCGGAACAGCCTTGACCGGCACCATAGATTTATTCTGCCTCATCATCGATTCCTCCGATGGCAAAAACGCCGAAGTCCTCTTCCTCGTCGTCCGGCACCTGGTTGGAGCTCGTATCGGCGGCCACCTTCACGGGTCGACTCGTCGGCGGCGCGAGCCCGCCACCTGCCAGGCTACTGATATTTGTCGCCTTGTCCATTTGCATGATAATCAAGGCCGCGGCATCGCGCATTGCCAGTACGGCCGCCCGTTGCAGGGAGTCAGAACCGCCGATGCCTTGTTTCTGGCTCTTGCCGTAAGCGCTGACGGTCCAGTTGGACGCATTGTTGCCTTCCCGGTCGAAAATTCTGAGCCGGTACCGTATCCAGACCGCGAATGCCTCCGTCTTGCTCTGATTGGGTACCGAGAATTCGAAGCCGTCAATACTGGGTTCGATCAATGCATCGAAAGCAAAATTTCGAGCATCATCATCCGGGCCAATCACCGTCACTCCGTCAAATAGATAACCGAATAGCTGCTCAAAAAAAGTCGCATTCGAATTACCGAGGTGAATGGTCCAGGATTCTTTGCCGAGCACGTTTTCTTCGTGCACGAAGTCTTTGAATTCCTCCGGGATGCGGAGCGCAACGTTGATCGGTATTTTCTCGATGCGTGGCGCCGGGATCGTTGGCTCGATCATCGTTACGTTCGAGCCACAGCCTGCAAGCGCCAGGAGCAGTAAGCTGACTGAGAGTGTGGAACGAGTCTTGGCTATCAAGGGCTTGCAGTCCGCACGGCTAGTAAAATCAGGGTTGGTATATGAGAGCACTTCTGTGTCATAGAGTTCCACCGAATTCATACGAACCCGGTCTAGGTCCACTCTAGTGCGGGCGTATCGGCAGTGCAAATCAAATTCAGGTTCACCTTGCGATTCGATGTCAGTATAAAGTCACTGCACTGCTGATGCCGCAGTGGAGAGGATTTAGCGTCGATGCCAAGACCAAAAATACTTGTATTTCAGCATGTTCCCTTCGAACCCCTGGGAACGCTTGATCCGCTGCTCAAAGCAGCAGGATTTCGTATTCGCTATGTCAACTTTGGTCGCGAGCCAGACGCGCGACCTGAACTGGAGAAATACGAGGCATTAATCGTGCTCGGTGGACCGATGAACTCGAACCAGATCGACACGTATCCAAACCTGATTACGGAAGTCGACATCATCCGCGAAGCCGTGGAGCGAAACATGTCGGTGCTCGGTATTTGCCTCGGCGCGCAATTGCTGGCGACGTCTCTGGGCGGATCCGTATCACGCAACGCCGTGCGGGAAATCGGCTGGTATGACGTCGAACTGACTGAAGCGGGCATCGACGACCCCGTTTTGTCGACATTCACGCAGCAGCAGGAAGTATTCCAGTGGCACGAAGACGGTATTACATTACCGCCCGGCGCCGTTCACCTCGCAGGCTCCGACGCCAGCCCGGTGCAGGCATTTCGATATGGCGATCATGCGTATGGCTTCCAGTTTCATCTTGAGGCCAGTCGCTCTCTGATTGAGCGATGGCTGACGGTTCCGGCGCATCAGGCGGTGCTCGACGACGAGAAGGGAAGAATCGATGCGGAAGCGATTCGCCGGCAAACGGCTGACTCGATTGTCCCATTGCAGGCACTCAGTCGGGAGACTTTTTCGAAGTGGATCGAGCAGTTCGAAATCGCGCCGCGGCAGCAGCGCTTGCCATCAAGATAGTCAGAAATCCCGCCATTCCAGAGGCGGTTCCTGCATCAACGCAACCTGCTCACGCAGCGCAAGTACATGATCGTCCCAGTACCGGCGACTGTCGAACCAGGGGAAGGCCGATTTGAACGCCGGATCTTCCCAGCGCCGCGCGAGCCACGCGGCATAGTGCATGATGCGAAGGCTGCGCAACGCTTCTACCAGGTGCAGCTCTCTGGCATCGAACGGTCGAAAGGACTGATAGCCCTCCAGCAATGCCGTAAGTTGCGGTGTTTGTTCGTCCCGGTCGCCTGACAGGAACATCCAGAGATCCTGCACCGCGGGCCCATGGCGGGCGTCGTCCAGGTCGACGATATGCAATTGATCGCGGGCCACAAGCACATTTCCGGGGTGAAAATCGCCGTGCAGTCGTATTTCCCGGACATGGCCGGCACGTTCAAAGCACGTCTCCACGCCCTCGAGCACCAGCTCCGCGACACTTTCATACGCTTCGCGGTTGTCGTCCGGAATAAAGTCGTTGTCGACGAGGTACTCGAGCGATTCGACGCCGTAGGAGTCGATATCAATGCTCGGACGATGTTCGAAGCGACGCGTCTGCCCCTCGAGATGAATGCGTGCGACCAGCCGACCAAGTTGAGCCTGCAGGTCGTAGTTGTCCAGATCCGGCGCGCGTCCGCCGCGGCACGTATAGACGGCAAGCCGGTAGTGGCCGCTGTGATGCAGGGTTTTTCCGCCAAGAAGCAAGGGCGGAACTACGGGAATTTCCTGGTCGGCGAGGGCAATGGCGAACTCATGCTCTTCGAGTATGGCATCGTCACTCCAGCGCTGCGGCCGGTAGAACTTCGCCACAACCGGAGAGGCGTTCTCGATACCCACCTGGTAAACCCGGTTTTCATAACTGTTGAGCGCGAGGAAACGACCGTCACACTCGAAACCGACGTCGTCCAGGGTCGCGAGTATGTCATCGGGCTGCAGATCAGCGAACGCAAGCGCGGCCGCATCGCCGGTCATGACACCTTCCTGCGTGAGTCCCTCTTGCGGTCGCTTTCTTTGAGAAGTTTCTTTCGCAGTCGAAGATTCGATGGCGTGACCTCAAGCAATTCATCGTCGTCGAGGAATTCGAGTGACTGCTCCAGCGAATAGCGCGTGGGCGGGGTCAGGACGAGATTTTCATCGGTACCGGCGGCGCGTACATTCGTTAGTTGTTTGGCTTTTGTCGGATTAACGACGAGATCATTCTGGCGCTGATGAATGCCGATAATCATGCCTTCATAAACAGGCGCCCCGTGGCCGATGAACAGGCGACCGCGTTCCTGCAAATTGAAGAGGGCGTAGGCCAGTGCCTTTCCCTGGACCATTGAAACCAACGCGCCATTGTTGCGCTGTGCGATGGTGCCAGGGACTCTCGGCGCGTACTTGTCGAGCACGTGGTAGATGAGACCCGTACCGGAGGTTGCCGTGAGGTACTCGGTGCGGAATCCGATCAGTCCGCGGGTTGGAATTCGGTAATCGAGACGCATGCGACCCTTGCCGTCCGGCAACATGTTCAGCAGTTCGCCTTTGCGTTCGGCGAGTCGAGTCATGACCGTGCCCTGGTACTCCTCATCGAAATCAACGGTCAGTTGTTCCCAGGGTTCATGCTCATCGCCGTCAACATCGTGCATAATCACTTCGGGTCGCGACACCGCAAGCTCGAATCCTTCCCGGCGCATGGTTTCTACCAGAACAGAGAGGTGCAATTCACCCCGACCGGAAACGCGAAACTTATCCGGATCGTCCGTTTCATCTACTCGCAATGCAACGTTGTGCTTCAACTCCTGCTCGAGGCGTTCAAGTATCTGGCGGCTGGTAAGGTACTTGCCATCCTGACCCGCGAATGGCGACTTGTTGACCGAAAACGTCATATTGACCGTCGGTTCGTCGACCGATAGCGCCGGCATCGCCTCTTCGTGGCCCGGCGAGCACAGAGTGTCAGAAATGCCGAGCTTTTCGATGCCGCTGAAAACGACGATATCGCCAGCGGCGGCGGCTTGCACCCGCTTGCGATTTAGACCGTCAAATCCGAACAGTTCGAGCACCTTCGCGCGACGCGCGACACCATCCGGCGCGACGACACTGACCGATTCGTTAGCCCGCAAGGTACCGCGGCTGATACGCCCGATACCGAGCACCCCAACATAGGTATCGTAGTCAAGGCTCGACACCTGCAGTTGCAGTGGACCATCGGGGTCAACCTCGGGCGGCGGAACATGTGTGACGATCTTCTCGAACAGCGGCGTCATGTCGCCGCTGCGCACATCCGGGCTATCGCTGGCATAGCCGTTGAGGGCCGATGCATAAATGATCGGGAAATCGAGTTGCTCGTCGGTTGCACCGAGGCGATCAAACAGATCGAAAGTCTGGTCAAGCACCCAGTCGGGGCGAGCGCCATCACGATCGATCTTGTTGACGACGACAACGGGAATCAGTCCCTGCGCAAACGCTTTTTGCGTCACGAATCGTGTCTGCGGCATCGGGCCCTCGACAGCATCCACGAGCAGCAGCACGCTATCAACCATGGAAAGCACGCGCTCGACTTCACCGCCGAAATCAGCATGGCCCGGTGTGTCCACGATATTGATGCGGTAGTCATTCCAGTTGACGGACGTGTTCTTGGCGAGAATGGTGATACCACGTTCGCGCTCGAGGTCGCTGGAATCCATCACGCGATCGGGCACGGCGGCGCGCGGACCCAGGGTGCCAGATTGTTGTAGCATCTGGTCTACGAGGGTGGTCTTGCCGTGGTCGACATGGGCAATGATCGCGATATTGCGAAGTTTGGAAATATCAGGCATTGAGGGCGAGTTCTGGAAGCAGGCGGCGGATTATAGAGACCCGGTCCGCGAATTGATATGGCGATGCTAGTGAGGAATATGAATAAATCATTGGTGGCAATCTGTTTTGTGGCGCTGCTTTGTTCGTGTGGTCAAAGCGAGCCGGCGTTTGATAAGGCGGCCTATGAGGCTGAAGTACTGGAGTGGCGTGAGGGGCGCCTGGCTCGACTCAAAGCCCCGACGGGCTATTTGAACCAGATCGGCCTGTTCTGGCTGGAGGAGGGCGACTACCGGTTTGGCTCTGGCGCCGACAACGACATTCGTTTGCCCGCAAAAGCGGCGTCCAGCATCGGCGTATTTGAGGTCAACGAAGCCGGCGTGCGGATGACAGCCGAGGCCGGCGTTGACGTATTCAGCGATGATGAGCCGGTCACGAGTATTCTCATTCTGGACGACACGACGGAAGCGCCGGTCCAGGTTACGCACAGGTCTTTTGCCTGGACGGTGGTGCAGCGCGACGGGCGTTTCGCTGTGCGCGTGCGCGACTTCGAGCATCCATTCGTGGCTACCTTCGGGCCCTTGCCGTATTTTGCGGTGGACCCGTCGTTGCGCGTGGCGGCAATCTTGCGTCGCTACGACGAGCCCCGAATCGCCGATGTTGAAACCGTTATTGAAGGACTCGGTTATCACCCCGAGTCGCCGGGTACGGTCGAATTTGTCATCGACGACGATACCTACGAACTTGAGGCCTATACATCGGGCGACCGACTGTTTTTCGTTTTCGGCGATATGACCAATCGCGACGACACCTATGGTGCGGGCCGCTTCCTCTACGCGGATGCGCCGGGCGAAGATGGCCGGACGGTTCTGGATTTCAACCTTGCGTACAGCCCTCCTTGCGCGTTTAACGACTTTTCGACGTGCCCCGTCGCGTCACCGCGCAATCGCCTGCCGATCCGGATTGAGGCCGGCGAGAAATTCGAGCCGTCTCTGCATTACTCGGCCGACGCCGGCTACTAGTCACGTATCTCGAACGTAAGGCCGGCATTTTTTTGCAGCCGCTCGAGCAGCGGGCCGCCCATGGCTGAGGCAGGGGTCCACACACCGCCGCCGACGGCCAGTTCGTCTTTGGCGAGGCAAACGGCGCATTCGCTCAGCATCTTGCTTGTTGAGCCGTAGCCAGGGTCCTGGTCGCCCGTGATTCGCGACTGCAGCAATGTTCCGTTTGGCAGAACGCCGATCTGCATGAGATTAAAGAAGCCGCTTTCTTGCAACTTGCGATCGGGACCTTCGCCGGGTTCGGGAAGCACAAAGCGCTGCAGCAATTTGCGCGTCGGGGCAAAGGATGCGCCAAGAACCAGTCCGCCAATCCCCAGCGTCATGGTTGCGCCTTTCAACCAGCCGGTTACCCCTTGCCCGGTCATTACCGCTTCCTGGTATTGAAAGTCCTTTCCGTATGGGTAGCCGGCGAGCGCATGACTGCGGCGTACGACCTTGGTGTTGACACCGGCCATGACAAACGGTGCCGTCCATGATTCAGCATTGTCCTGGTACGCAACGTTTTGCTGATCTCTGCGATCGGGGCCTTGCCGTTCGCCCGCGGGATTCAGCGAATAGGGATCGACAAGAATGCGTGCAATCGCGCGGTCCTTACGACTTTCTTCGATGAGGTTCATCATGCTCGCAATTGTGCCGCCGCTGGCCGCGCCCTTGGTGGCCTTCACCAGCAGTGTGATCGATTTGCAATATTGACCAAAGCGCTTTTGTGCCTCTTCCTGCAGAAACCACACGCCGATGTCCATCGGCACTGAGTCGAAGCCGCAGCAGTGCACTATCCGTGCACCGGTTTGTTGCGCGCGCTCGTGGTGCTGGTCAATCATCTTGCGAATCCATTGCACCTCGCCCGCAAGGTCGCAGTAATGCGTGCCTGCCTCGACACAGGCTTGCACCAGGTCGGAACCGTAAAGGGCGTAGGGACCCACCGTCGTAAGGACCACGCGAGTGCGTTGTGCAAGCGCGTCCAGGGCATCTCGGTCGAAGCTGTCAGCGACGATCGTTTTCAAATCGCCTCCTTTGACGCCGAGCGATTCCCGCAGTCCGTCGAGTTTTTCCTGGCTGCGACCAGCAATGGCCCAGCGGAGACTGCCGCCGACGCCGTACTGGCGCAACAGGTATTCCGCAACAAGCGTGCCGGTGAAGCCGGTCGCGCCCCACACGATGACGTCGAATTCTCTTGATCCCTGTGACTCACTCAAAATTTCATCTCCAATAATGCGACCTCTTTCTTGCCGCCTTCCGTTTCCTGACTGCCAACACGAACGAATCCCAGTTGTTCGTGATAACGCATGGATGAATCATTCGCCGGGCGAATGTTGACTTCGCAAGTCATGACACCGACGTCACGACCGAGAGTTGTTGCGAAGTCTTGATACAGACGCGAGGCAACCCCGCGGCGCCGCGCTGATGGGGCGACAGCCACTCGATCGACATAACCGAAGTCGCGGTAGCGTTTGCCGAACCAACGATAGTTCGGGCTCTCATAGGGTAGTCCCGGCCTCAGGCCGATAAGGAAGCCTGCGAGCAGCCCGTCCTGGCGGACAACCCGGAAGTAATGGGCGTGATCAGCAAACCATTGCATTTGTGCAAGATCGATACCGCTGACATGGGGTACCGAGCTCTGGTTCAGTCGCAATACATCCGCAAGGTCGTCGGGGATCACATCCGTAATTTGCATGACCGCAGTGTACCTTGTTATTGTTAGGACAAGACGGCAGGTGACTCATCATCGGAAATACAGACCGTCAGCATTCGCTACTTTACTCGTCTTCGATTTGGAACCGGCTCCTCAAGCAAGGAAGTGTCCGTCATGTTCAAGTCAGCGAGAATCACGCTAATCATTTTCGTGGCAATCAGCATATTGCCTGTATCGTCGGCCGTCGCCGCGTCGCGAAATTCAGCCGATCTGCTCAAGTACGTACCGGCCGATACGCCATACGTGTTCGCCTCTCTTAGACCAATGCCCGACAAACTCGCCGACAAGATCGAGCCAACCGTCGATCAGGTTCTGCGCGCTTATCAACGCATCATCCGATACAGCGTGAGTGAGAAGCTTGCTGAAGTCTCGAGTGACGACGGCGGCGCCGCAGAAGCACAGAGAGTCGAGGCGCTTGTCGATGAGGTACTCGATCTGATGAGTGTGGAAGGCATCCGCAACGCGGGTGTGCAGCGGGGCTCGGCATTCGCGTTTTACGGCAACGGTTTGTTACCCGTATTGCGCTTCGAACTGTCGGATACGAAATTGTTCGATGAAGCCATAGCACGCATTGAAGACAAAGCGGGTGCGCAATTGTCGATTGGAACGGTCGGAGGCAAGTCGTACAAGTACGTCGAACACGACGCCATCAGGTTGGTAATCGCGACGCTGGATGAGCAGGCTGTATTAACGGTGGTGCCGACAGAATTTGATGAATCACAGCTTGCGGTGGCGTTGGGGCTGGATAAGCCGCGCAAGAACCTTGCAAAAAGCCGCGAGTTACGCTCGATCGCAAAAAAATATGGTTTCTCGGATTACTTTACGGGCTTCATCAACAACGAGCGTATTGCCAGTGCGTTCCTTGGTAGTCCGACGGGGCTGAACCGGGACCTGCTTGAGTCGCTCGATTATGACGATTCCGAATTGTCAGAGGTCTGCCAATCCGAGTTCATGGAAATTGCTGGAATTGCACCGCGTATTGTGTTCGGTTATTCGACACTGAACGAGACACATATTGACAGCGGCTTTGTTGTTGAGCTGCGTTCCGATATCGCCGAAGGACTTGCGAGACTGCCGGCCGTCGTGCCCGGCCTGGGTCAGGATTACAGCGGTCTGATGTCGTTCGGGTTCAGCCTGAATCCGCTGGCGGCAAGGCAGTTTTACGAAGCCCGCCTCGATGCGCTCGAGGCTGATCCTTTTGACTGTGAATTGCTTGCCGACATGCAAGTCGGTGTTGCTGCGGGTCGAGAAGCGCTAAGCAAGCCGGTGCCACCGGTGGTCTACGGTTTCCGGGGTATTCTTGCGGTCGTCGACGACATCCAGGGAATGGATATGGCGTCGCAGAAGCCGCCAGAGTCCATGGACGCGAGTTTCCTGTTGGCCATCGAGAATGCGCAAAACCTCGTCGCCATGGCAGCCCTTCTGGACGCGCAGATTGCAGCGCTGAATCTGCTGCCAGACGGCAAGCCCGTCAAACTGGAGATGGCTGAGCTGGCGACAATTGCAGACGAAGCGTTTGTGGCGCTGTCCGAAGGCGCCCTGGCTGTTTCAGTAGGCAAGGGCGCGGAAGGCAAGGCCGGGCAGATGCTGGTTACCAAAAGTGCTGATCCCGCGCCGTTAATGAGTATGAGCCTGGATGCGGCGCGCTACTATGGCTTCATAGGTGAGGCGATGATGCAGATGGAGCCGGACGAGGGTGAAGAGGACATGCCTATGGAGGTGCAGAGCGCGTTGCAGGAAGCGATGACCCTGATAGGCAGTCTCTACAAGCGCATGCGGGTCGATGTTAGGCTGACGGGTAGAGGCATCGAGATGGACAGCCGGCTAATACTGGCTGACTGACGGACGTCACGGAGACATCATGAATAAGGTC
>JABDNG010000037.1 GCA_013001045.1 Woeseiaceae bacterium
GCCGACGACTTCTCGCGTGACAAGCAGGTCTTCGGCGTGCCCTGGGGCAAGGCCATGATGTGGATCTTCCTCTTGAGCGATACCTTTATTTTCAGCTGTTTCCTGGTCGGCTATATGTCGGTTCGCATTTCGTCGACGGATCCGTGGCCAGTGCCCAGCGAGGTGTTTGCGCTGTCGTTCGGCGGCGACCCGATTCCGCTGATACTGATCGCGATCATGACGTTCATATTGATTACCTCATCCGGCACGATGGCGATGGCCGTCAACATGGGTTACCGCAAGGATCGCAACAAGACGTTCTGGCTCATGGTCGCAACCGCGTTACTCGGCGCGTCTTTCGTGGGCATGCAGGCGTTCGAGTGGACCAAGCTCATAATGGAAGGCGTTCGCCCATGGGGCAACCCGTTCGGCGCCGCGCAATTCGGGTCGAGCTTTTTCATGATCACCGGATTCCACGGCATGCACGTTTCGGCCGGCGTTATTTACCTGCTCGTCGTTGCGTTCAGGGTCAGGAGCGGCTTTTATGAACGGCGTGGCGGCAACTATGAAATTGTCGAAGTCGCAGGTTTGTACTGGCACTTTGTCGACCTGGTCTGGGTATTCATTTTCGCGTTTTTCTATCTCTGGTAACCGGTTTTAGGAGTCTTCGCTATGGCGGAAGAAGGACAGCAACATCCTCTCAGTGTCTATTTCTGGATCTGGGGGCTGCTTTTTGTGGTCAGTTTCTTTTCCTACATGGTGGATTACCTGCAACTTCAGGGCGCGCTGCGCTGGACGCTGATTCTGATCTTCATGTTTGTGAAAGCCGGTTTTATTGTTGCGATCTTCATGCACATGAAGTGGGAGCGCCTTGCTCTGAAGCTGGCGATCATGGGGCCGCCAGTCGCTATTCTCGTCTTGATCTGGTTGATGTCGTATGAGGGTTTTTACATCGAGGATACCCGGACCGAATATTACGGCGAAAGCACCATGGAGCCGGAAACGCCCGGGCATCATTAGGCTGTGAAGCCATTCTTCCCAGGGGGCCCGTTTAATCGGGCCCTTTTAGTTTTTCAGGACCCGACGTCATGCAGGTAGCAATAGGCCTCGTTGGTATGGTCACGATTTTCGCAATCGCGATATTGTTGTCGAATAATCGTAGCGCAATTAATCTGCGGACGATCTCGACAGCATTCCTGATCCAAGCCGCGATCGCCGCACTGATACTGTTTGTACCGGCCGGTGGGTTGGTGCTCGACAAAGTCGTAAAGGGCGTGCAGACCGTCATCAACTATGGCAATGACGGTATCGCTTTCGTGTTCGGTTCCAACCTTCAGGCGACACTGGGCTTTACGATTGCGTTCAATGTTCTGCCTGTCATCGTGTTCTTCGCCGCACTGATGTCGGTGCTGTACTACCTCGGGGTAATGCAGCGCGTAGTCGGTGTCTTCGGGGGCTGGCTGCACAAGTTACTGAACACGAGCCATGCCGAATCGGTCTCGGCGGTTTCCAATATATTCGTCGGCCACACCGACGCACCGCTCGTCGTAAAGCCCTACCTGGCCGGAATGACACAATCGGAGTTGTTCGCCGTAATGACCGGCGGCTGCGCAACAATCGCAGGCGCCGTGATGATGGGTTACGCGCAGATGGGCGTAGAACTGAAGTACCTGATTACCGCAAGTTTCATGGCGGCGCCCGGCGCCTTGATGATGGCCAAAATCATGATGCCGGAGACGGAGCCACACGATGAACGGCCGCATACGGAACTCGTTGACGAGGCGGATGCGCCCGTCAATATTTTCGAGGCCATCGGCAATGGCGCCATGACGGGCATGCACGTTGCCATGGCCGTCGGTGCCATGCTCATTGCCTTCGTTGGCCTTATTTACCTGCTCAACGGCGTACTGACAGGAATCGGTGGCTGGTTCGGCTTCGAGGGCCTGACGCTACAATGGCTGCTCGGCCATGCATTCTCGCCCATCGCCTTCTTGCTTGGCGTTCCGTGGGCGGAAGCGACACAGGCGGGCAGCCTCATCGGCCAGAAGCTGGTGATAAACGAATTCTATGCCTACGTCAGCTTTGTCGAGATCAAAGACAGCCTGTCTCCTTATACACAGCTCGTTGTCACGTTCGCGCTGTGCGGCTTCTCGAATCTTGCCTCGATCGCAATCCTGCTCGGAGGCCTGGGAGCAATCGCTCCCTCGCGGCGTCATGACATTGCAAGGCTTGGTCTCCGGGCGGTTATTGGAGGTACACTGGTTAACCTCATGAATGCATCGCTGGCAGGATTTTTCTTTTCGCTGCAGTGATTCGGAGTGGCAGCTATGGCAAGGGCAATCATCCTCGTACTGGACTCGTTCGGCATTGGCGCAACGGCCGATGCGGAGGCGTTTGGTGATGTCGGCTCCGACACCCTTGGCAATATCGCACGCGTTCGGGCAGCCTCCGGCGACGGGCCATTGCGACTGCCCAATCTCGCGAAGCTGGGGCTGTTTCATGCGAGTAAGGAGAGCACAGGCAAGTTTCCAGCCGGCGTAGAGACCGATATCGAGATAATCGGCGCTTACGGACATGCCGCGGAACTTTCCAGTGGCAAAGACACACCGAGCGGCCACTGGGAGATCGCCGGCGTTCCCGTCTTGTTCGACTGGGGTTACTTCACCGATAAGACGCATACTTTTCCGGCCGAGCTGCTTGACGCACTCATCGCCAGGGCAGAGCTGCCGGGCGTACTCGGCAACTGTCACTCGTCGGGCACGACGATTATCGCCGAACTCGGCGACGAACACGTGCGTACGGGCAAACCGATTATCTATACGTCGGCTGACAGCGTATTTCAGATCGCTTGTCATGAGGAAGCGTTCGGCCTGCAAAGACTCTATGACCTTTGCGACATCGCACGCGAGCTCGTTGACGCCTATAACATCGGGCGTGTCATAGCGCGGCCCTTCGTCGGTGATAGTCCCGATACCTACGTGCGCACGGGCAATCGCCGTGACCTCACGACGCCTCCGCCCGCAGCGACGGTGCTCGACAAACTCGTTGAAAGCGGCGGTGAGGTATACAGCATCGGCAAGATCGCAGATATTTACGCGCACCGGGGCATCACGAAAAAAGTAAAAGCGACCGGCAACGAAGCGTTATTCGATGCCACATTGGCCGCAATGAAAGAGGCTGGAGATCGCTCAATCGTGTTCACCAATTTCGTCGACTTCGACATGCTGTATGGCCATCGTCGCAACGTCGAGGGATACGCAACGGCACTCGAGTATTTCGACCAGCGCCTGCCGGAGTTGCTGGAGCAAATGCGGGACGACGACCTGCTCGTATTGTGCGCGGACCACGGCTGCGACCCCACCTGGCAGGGGAGCGATCACACGAGGGAACACATCCCGGTGCTCGCCTATGGGGCTGGTATTGAGCCTGGGTCCTTAGGTCTGCGCGAGACCTTTGCTGACATCGGGCAGACGATCGCGGCACATTTCGGGTTGCCGCCGATGGATTATGGCGAGAGCTTCCTCAGGCCGTCTTTGACTGGCTGACCGATATCGACTTTTCGACGCGTATGAAACCTTCATCGACAAGGCCGTCGAGGTTAGACTGCAGCGCCTGGTACAGGCTGTCGGAGGATCCGTTCCAGGACTCACCGTGAATACCGACCCAGGCATTGCGCTCTTCCTTGGCCTGGTACATGGCGGCATCCGCGACGCCGAGAACCTGTTCCCAGGAGAGTAGATCGGGCGTGTCTACGATGAAAGGGAAGCTCGCAAAGCCAATCGAACACGTAGTACGCGCATTCTGACCGCCACCAACCGAGAAAATGTTTTGTGCGATCCCGGCGCGCAGTCGTTCGGCAAGCACGCTGGCGTCGCCATGGGTGGTCTCTCGACCGACGATAAGGAATTCGTCTCCGCCCCAACGAATGACGATGTCCGAAGAGCGGCATGCGCTGAGTAGCACGTCCCTGACCTGCAGCAACACGCGGTCTCCTGCCAGGTGCCCACAGTTGTCGTTGATCGGCTTGAACTTGTCGAGATCGACCATGACGAACACCATATTGCCGCCTTCGTCGGACTGCGTGTAACGCGGATCGTTACGTCGGCGAATCAGCTCGACATCTTTGAGGACTTCCTCGAACAGATAACGGCGATTTCGCAGGCCGGTCAGCGCATCGGTCAGGCTTGCTTCGCGCAGCCGCTCGTTCGCGTCCTGTAGATCGCAGTTGCTATCGGCGAGTTCGCTCGTGCGGTCCTGGACTTCGGTTTCAAGACGTCGACTGTATTCTGCCTCACGTTGGAGCTTGCCTGCCTGGACTCTGTAAAGCAGATAGACGGCGGCGGCTGCGATCAGGCCGTAGAGCACAAACGCCCAAGCCCTGAGCCACGGCGGATGGTTGACAGCAACGGCCAATGCGACTTCGGTTTCGCTCCAGACGCCGTCGCTGTTGGCGCCGCGCACAAGAAATTCATAGCTGCCGCCCGGTAAGTCCGTGTAAGTAGCGCGCCGGGACAA
>JABDNG010000088.1 GCA_013001045.1 Woeseiaceae bacterium
TGATGAGTTTTTTCGAGCGATATCTGACAGTTTGGGTGCTTCTCTGCATCGCCGCTGGTATCACCCTGGGTAAATTCGCGCCCGAAGTGGCCGCGGCTCTGGACGGTATGGCGCTGACCGTGAACGGGGCGCCCGTGGTCTCCATCCCCATCGCCCTCTGCCTGTTCTTCATGATGTACCCGATTATGGTAAAGATCGATTTTCACGAGGTCGTAAAGGCGGGCAGGGCCGCAAAACCTGTCGGCCTCACCCTGTTTATCAATTGGGCCGTCAAGCCCTTCACGATGTACGCGATCGCGAGCTTCTTCCTGGGAACGCTATTCCTGAAGTTCATCGGTCCGGATGCCATCGACCTCGTGAAGATGCCGCTTGGCAAGGAGATGCTTGTTGGTGATGTCTATGGCTCCGGCAAGGTCGTGCTTGTCGACGGCGTAAAGATGCTGGAAGTGCCGTTGTGGCGAAGTTACCTCGCCGGCTGCATCCTGCTCGGTATCGCACCCTGCACGGCAATGGTGTTGGTTTGGGGCTATCTGTCCAAAGGAAACGACGGCCATACGCTGGTGATGGTCGCAATCAACTCGCTGACCATGCTGCTGCTGTTCGGTTTCCTTGGGGGGTTCTTGCTGGGCGTTGGCAAGCTGCCCGTTCCCTGGGAAGCGCTGCTGCTGTCTATTGGCGTGTATGTCGCGCTGCCCCTTGTGACGGGATACGCGTCGCGAAAATGGATCATCGCATCGAAGGGCGAAGACTGGTTTCGCGACAGGTTTTTGCATTTTCTGACACCAGTCACGATCACGGCATTGCTGGTGACCCTGATTCTGCTGTTTTCCTTCAAAGGTGAGACCATCGTGCAGAATCCGCTGACAATTCTCTGGATCGCAATTCCGTTGTTTATCCAGACCGTGTTCGTATTCGCCCTTGGCTATGGGCTGTCGAAGTTTCTCGGGCTGAGCTACGAGAACGCCGCCCCAACGGCAATGATCGGTGCGTCGAACCATTTTGAAGTGGCCATCGCTACGGCCGCCATGCTTTACGGACTGTCGTCAGGCGCGGCGCTCGCCACTGTGGTCGGTGTCTTGATCGAGGTTCCTCTCATGTTGATGTTGGTGCGGTTCTGCCTGGGAACACAGGGCTGGTTTCGCCATGAAGGGTAGTCATCCGATCGTCGCGCTGGGTTTTCGGCCCTTCTATTCGCTTGCGGCGATCTTTGCGGTCGTTGCTATTCTTTCCTGGTTGCTGTCGATCGCGGGCGTTGATCAGGCCGGTGCCTATCTGCAGGGTGTCTTCTGGCACAGCCATGAAATGGTATTCGGTTTCGCTATCGCCGTAATGACAGGCTTCTTGCTCACCGCAGTACGAAACTGGACGGGATTACCGACGCCTGTCGGGATCGCGCTTACCGCCCTGGCCGCGGTGTGGCTCGCGGGGCGCTTGCTCATTATCACGGGACCGCCAATGCTGGCGGCCGTTGTGGATGTCGTCTTCATTCCTCTGCTTGCCGTTGCCATCGCATTGCCGATTGTCAAAAGTCGTAATCAGCGCAATTACAAGATCGTCGTTCTCTTGCTGCTCATGGCGATAACGAATGTCATCTACCACCTCGCTGCGCTCGGTCCACTGCCCGCCTGGCTCGCATACACAACGGTTATCACGGCGCTCGACCTGATCACGATTGTATTCGCCATTGTCGCCGGCAGAGTGATACCGGCGTTTACGAAGAATGCGATTCCGGCATCGGAGCCGAGGCACGCGAAATGGCTGGAGTTCCTGTCCTTCGGGTCGCTCGCGCTGATCGTCGTCATGCGAGTTGCGGGTGACTGGATTGCCGTACCATCAATGGCCACGACAACAATAATTTTGATTGCCGCAGTGTCGCAGGCATTCCGCCTGGCGTTCTGGCAGCCGCAGTTAACGGCTCGTAATCCGCTGCTGTGGATGATGCCCGTTGCGTATTCCTGGGTGCCGATTGCGCTGTTCATGCGGGCGCTGGCGCCGTACGGCACAGTCAGCCAGGGCACGTGGATTCACGCGCTGACGATGGGCGCGATCAGCGGACTGATGCTCGCGATGATGATGCGCAGCGCTTTGGGGCATACGGGACGGCCGCTTGCGGCGAGCGGCATGGACATGACCGCCTTCCTTTTGCTGCAACTGGCGGCGATTGTTCGCGTGACGGCAGGGCTGTTTGGCACGAGCCTGTACGAGCCGCTTGTCATCGTTTCCGGAGTTTTGTGGATGGCGGCGTTCGGCGCATTCCTGGCGCGCTACCTGCCTATGCTCATTCGGCCTCGTATCGACGGGCGCCCGGGCTAGGTTTTTGCGACGGGGTGCCCCAGAACCTCGTGGGCGGTAATGATACGTGTCCACCTGCATACACGAGGCCGCCGGGCCGGTCGTCGCCAATAAGCAAAGGGCCATCGATATCGGCGATCTCACAGAGCTGAGCGATGACGTGTGTCGGTGCCATCGACAAAGACGTGCCGCCCATGCTGCCGGCCATGAGCCGGAGCCCATGCGCGAGCGCGGCCCGCGCAAGTTCGAGCGCATGGGTCAGTCCGCCCGTTTTGTCGAGTTTTATGTTGATCATTCCGTAACGGCCGAGGGTCTGTTCGAGTTCGCCTAAGTGCCGGCAGGATTCATCCGCGCATAACACGACGGGTGACTCGTAGCCTGCGAGCGCCCCGTCTTTGCCACGCGGCAGGGGCTGTTCAATCATCCGGACATCGAGGTCGCGCAGTTGCGGCGCGAACTCTTGCAGTTGCTCGAAATTCCAGCCCTGGTTGACGTCGACGATGATGCGCGAATCCGGATGCGCGTTACGAACAGCGGCGATACGCTCGACGGGGCGGTCGGCATCGAGCTTTACCTTGAGCAGCCCGTACTCTTTTGCGGCTGCCGCTTTCGCCGCCATAGTTTCCGGCTCGGCTTCAAGTCCGATGGTAAACACGGTTTCGACCGCTGCTTCCTCGACGCCAGTGGCGTCCCAGGCAGAAAAGCTGCCGAGTTGCGCCTCGAGATCCCAGAGGGCGGAGTCGACGGCAAACCGTGCGCCACCGGGCGGCAACAAGTCTGCGAGTTGCTGCCGGTCGGCGCCGGAAGAAAGCTCTGCGGTGATGGCCTCGATTTGCGCCGTCATCGACTCCGGCGTTTCATCGAGGTAGTACACGCCAAGCGCTTCGCCGCTACCGGTGATGCCATCTTCTTCGATGTCACAAACGATAAGTGGAAAGTCGTCAAACACAACGTTGGCAATGCGGAACGGAACCAGGCTGGGCCAGGTTTCGGTGCGAACGGCGATACGGCGGGTCATAAGATCGTTCCTGGCGCCTGACATTGGACCGGCATGGTGTCCGGGGTTGAACCCGAACCGGGTAGCTAGCCCGGCAGGAAAATCGTGGCCGGGTGCTCGAGCATTTCCCGGATGCGCTGAATCATCGCCGCGGCGTCGTAGCCATCGACGAAACGGTGATCGAAGGATGACGACAGGTTCATCATCAACCGGACTGCAACCTGGCCGTTAAAGACAACCGGCCGCTCGACCGCTTTGTTGACACCGATGATCGCGACTTCAGGGCTATTGATGACCGGCGTGGACACGATACCGCCCAGTTTGCCCAGGCTGGTAATCGTAATGGTCGAGCCGGACAGTTCACTCTTCTTCGCACTATTGTCACGGGCCGCAATGGAGACGCGCCGAATTTCCGCAGCCAGGTCGTCGAGTGAGCGCATCTCGGCGTGTTTGATGACAGGCACCTTGAGTCCATCCGGTGTCTGCGTTGCTACGCCGAGGTGGACGGCGTCATGTTGCAGCAGCACATTGCGATCCTTGTCGTGCGTAACGTTGCATTGCGGGAATTCTCTTAACGCCTTGACCAGTGCCAGGCCCAGGAATGGCAGCAACGTCAGGCGCTGCGATGCATCCTTGCCGTCGTTCAGGTGCTTACGCAGCGACTCCAGTTCGGTGATGTCGATTTCCTCGACGTAAGCAAAGTGCGGAATGTCGCGCTTGGCGGCCGACATACGCTCGGCAATCATTCGGCGCAGGCCGATGATCTTGATTTCCTTAACGTTCGTCGAAGGCGTACTCGTAGTCGTAAACGCCTGCCCGGTTGCACGCGCCTTGAGAAAACCGTCGAAATCCTTGCGAAGGATGCGGCCGCCCGGTCCCGAGCCAGGAACCAGCGAAAGATCGATGTCAGCCTCTTTTGCGCGACGACGAATAGCCGGCGATGCCATGACGCGCAGGCGTTCCTGCGACTCGGCTGCCGCGGCGACCTCCGTGACGACAGGCTCGGTTTTCGCCGCCGGTTCTTTCTTCGCTTCGGGTTTCGCGTCCGTGCTTGCGGTGGCCGGAGCTGCGACGTCGCCGCCATCCGTATCGATGACGACCAGCGCCGCGCCGACAGCGACGATGTCGCCCGGTTCGCCGGCCAGTTTAACGACCGTGCCGCTCACGGGCGACGATAGCTCGACGGCCGCCTTGTCGGTCATCATGGTGCCAACCACGTCTTCTTCGGCTACGTGATCACCGACCTTGATAAACCACTCACCGATTTCCGACTCAACCGTGCCTTCGCCAAGGTCCGGCAGTTTGAAAATAAATTCGCTCATTCTGCCTCCATGATTCTGCGGATACCGGCCGACAAGCGTTTGAGCCCCGGGAAATACTGCCATTCGAATGCGTGCGGATACGGTGTGTCCCAACCCGCAACACGACCGATCGGCGCTTCCAGGTGATAAAAACATTCTTTTTGCATCGTCGCCGCGAGCTCGGCGCCGTAACCGCCGAAGCGCGTTGCCTCGTGCGCGATCATGCAGCGTCCGGTCTTCTTGACGGAGTCGGCCAGCGTTTTCACGTCGAGCGGTGCCATCGTACGAACGTCAATGACTTCGCAATCGACACCGGTATTTTTTGCAGCTGCGATCGCGACGTGTACCAGCGTCCCGTAGGTGATGATCGTCAGTTCCTCGCCCGGCAATACGACTTCCGCACTTCCGAGCGGCACCGTGTAATAGCCCTCGGGAACTTCGCCCTTGGGATGCGACGCCCAGGACACGCCCGGTTTCTCGGGGTCACCGTCGAAAGGGCCGTTGTAAATTCGCTTGGGTTCGAAAAACACGATCGGGTCATCGGACTCGATGGCGCTGATCAGGAGACCCTTGGCGTCGTAGGGATTCGACGGCAACACGGTCTTGATGCCGCTCACGTGCGCAAAAAGTGCTTCGGGCGACTGCGAGTGTGTCTGTCCTCCGCGAATACCGCCGCCGGATGGTGTGCGAATGGTAACGGGCGAGAAAAACTCACCGCAGGAACGATACCTGAGCCGCGCGAGCTCGCTCACGATCTGGTCGAAGCCCGGGTATATATAATCGGCGAACTGAATTTCGGCGACCGGCCGCAGACCGTTGACGCCCATGCCGATGGCCGCGGCAACGATACCGCCTTCCGCTATTGGCGCATCGATAACACGATGCTCGCCATACTTGCGCTGCAGGCCGTCGGTGCAGCGAAATACACCGCCAAAATAACCGACGTCCTCGCCCAGTACGACGACAGACGGATCCTTGTCCATCATCACGTCGTGCGCCGAGCGGATCGCCTCGATCATGTTCATTTGCGCCATGGCTAGGGCCTGCTAATACGTGGAAAATCGCTGCGTTGCCGGCACAATGGATGCCAGGCAAGGCGCGAGGAATGGAGTTTGGTTATTCCAAATGAGTGACGAGCAACACAGCATGGCATCAATTGTGCCGACAACCCGAAGGGACGGGTCTCATTTTGCCCACTACTGCGTCTCTCTTCACTCATGTATAAGTACATCGCGCTCATCGTTTCTTGTATTGATCAAAATGAACTCCCGTCGCAGCGATT
>JABDNG010000054.1 GCA_013001045.1 Woeseiaceae bacterium
CTCGCACTGGGCTTTCCGATGGCCTACGGCATTGCGCGCTCGAACCCGACGACGCGCAGCCTGTTACTGCTGCTCATCGTCCTGCCCTTCTGGATATCGTTCCTGTTACGCGTGTATGCGTGGATGGGTCTCATGAACAACTACGGCGTCATCAACAACCTGCTGATGTGGTCGGGTGTCATCGATCAACCGATTCAGCTCATGTATACGGACTTCGCGATCTTCGTCGGTCTTGCCTATTCCTACCTGCCGTTCATGATCCTGCCGCTGTACGCGACGCTCGAACGCATGGACCTCGACCTCGTCGAGGCGGCACAGGATCTCGGCGCGTCGCGCACGCGCGCCTTTTGGGACATTACGTGGCCGCTTGCCAAACCCGGCATCATTGCCGGCTGCCTGCTGGTCTTCATCCCCGCGATGGGCGAATACGTCATCCCGTACCTGCTCGGCGGTTCGGAGTCGCTGCTGATCGGCCGGGTGCTGTTCGACGAGTTTTTCGTGAATCGTGACTGGCCGCTCGCCTCGGCCGTCGCCATCGTCCTCCTGTTACTGCTGGTCGTTCCGATTGTGTTTTTGCAGCGCTACCAGGCCAGGGACCAGGAGAGCACGACGTGAAACAGCGTTCCCGTTTCATCCTGTCCACGCTCGCGTTCGGCTATGCGTTTCTCTACATCCCGCTCGTGTTCGTTATCGTGTATTCGTTTAACGATTCGAGAATCGCGACAATCTGGGGCGGTTTTTCGACGCGCTGGTACGGCGAGCTCCTGCGCAACGACCAGGTCCTGGACGCGGCATTGCTCAGTCTCCGGATCGCACTGACGTCCGCGACCTTCGCCACGATACTGGGCACGATGGCGGGACTCGTGCTGGCGCGCTTCGGACGATTCAAGGGTAAAACCCTGTTCTCTGGGATGATCACATCCCCCATGGTCATGCCGGAAGTCATCACGGGCCTGTCGCTGCTGCTGCTCTTCGTAACATTGCAACAGCTGACAGGCTGGCCCGGCCAGCGCGGCTTCACGACGATCGCGATTGCGCACACGACGTTTTCGATGGCTTACGTAGCCGTGATCGTGCAATCGCGTTTACTGTCGATGGACGAGTCGCTGGAAGAAGCAGCCATGGACCTCGGCGGCACGCCGGTCCGCGTCGTTTTCGATATCACCTTACCGCTCATCGCACCCGCGATGATCGCCGGTTGGCTACTGGCCTTTACTTTGTCACTTGACGATCTCGTGATTGCGAGCTTTGTCTCGGGCCCCGGCAGCAGCACGCTGCCGATGTACATATTCTCCAAAGTGAAGCTCGGCGTATCGCCGGACATCAACGCACTGGCGACGCTGATCATCGTTGCGGTCACTCTCGGTGTTCTCGTGGCGTGGGTGGCTATGCGGCGCGTGCGCAACTGACCGGCACGGTATTGCCGCAACATTACATATTCCCCGACGCAGTTCACACATTTGGACGCGATAAGGTCGCGAGACATATACAATCCGCAACGGGACAATACGAGTACAGTCCAAGACCTGGGCTGCACGAGAGCCTGCGAGGATCATAAGATCAATACTAAATCCCGCAGCACAGTGGCGGAAAATTGCATGACTAGAAGACAATTTGGCTTCACGTTAATTGAACTGATGATCGTTGTGGCGATCATCGGCATCCTGGCCGCAATAGCGATTCCAACCTACCAGCGCTACGTGATCCGCGGCCAGGTAACCGAAGGGCTGAATCTCTCCGGTGCCGCACAGACGGCTGTCAGTGCATTCTATATGGAGCATGGCGTGTGGCCCGCCGATAACACTGAGGCCGGACTCGCCGACAGCACCGAGATTATCGGCGACTACACGGCACAGGTTGTTGTCCAGAACAACGTCATCAATATTCATTACGGAGCAGCCGCTCACGCCGACATCTCCGGCGAAATCGTCGCGCTAACAGGTTTCGACAATGACGGCAGCGTCAGCTGGACCTGTGCCAGCGCAGGCGTGATCGCGGCCCAAAACCTGCCGGATGCCTGCCGCTAGACGCTCTACTCTGAGTGCGCGCCTGACGCCGCTCTCTATGGCGAGCGACCTCTCCGCGAACATTACATAACGACCAGATCTGCCGCTCATGTCGCTATGTTGCGACGGTTTTCCCGTGATAGAAGGCTGACAGTCGTTGGTATACTCAGCGCCTGCTTCGAGAGGGACCGATCATGAATACGAAACTGACTTTATTTGTCGGCATGAGCGCAGGCTTGCTGGTTGGCTGCGGTGACGATACCGCTGATCCCCAACTGAGTGATGCGCCGGCAGGCGGCAACACCGCTGGTGCTTCAAGCGCAATTGCGTCGCCCGGCGGGTTCTGGGAAGGCAGCGATTCCGACGGTGGACCCATAAACCTGCTCGTTACCGAAACGGGCAGATTCCATTTAGTCGATAACGATCTGAACCAGGGCTCAGGAATACTCAACGTCAGTGACACAAATGACGTTGATGCCAGTTTCCAGTTCGTCACTGAACCCGGGTCCACGTTCGCGGATAGCACAACGAGTACATTTTGCTCGTTAAGCGGCACATTGGTTGAACGCCAGAGCATGACAGTCACAGT
>JABDNG010000092.1 GCA_013001045.1 Woeseiaceae bacterium
ACACCGCCGGTGCCGTCGACCACAAACCACACGGCCGGCGCAAACTGTTTGCTTGCGCCCGCCGCCAGCTGCACTGCCGCATCTTCGCGACTACAACCTGGCAACAGGCTGCCGAGACCCATGACCAGGGTGGTGCCGGCTGTGCCGGCGAGAAAAGTGCGGCGGCTGATCGCCGGTGCTTGTTTTTGTAGGGCCATGACTACGCCTCCCCGCGGTTTGCGGCGCTCTTGATCGCCTTACGAATGCGTGTGTAGGCCATGCAGCGACAAACGATGCCGTTCATGGCTTTGTCGATATCCGCATCACTGGGGTTCGGGTTGTCGGCGAGAAGATTAGCCGCCTGCATGATCTGGCCAGTCTGGCAGTAGCCGCACTGCGGTACCTGCTCCTCAATCCAGGCCGACTGCAGCGCCTTGCCGGCGCTGGAATCAAGCCCTTCGATCGTCGTTACCGCACGATTTTCCGCAGCGCTGACCGGCGTGACGCAGGATCTCAGGGCGGCGCCATCGAGATGCACGGTGCAGGCGCCGCACAAGGCGATGCCGCAGGCAAATTTAGTGCCCTTGAGTTTGAGTTCGTCGCGAATGACCCATAAGAGCGGTGTGTCCGGTGGGCTTTCAGTCGTAACGGTCTGGCCGTTCAGCTGGAATTCGATCACGGTACACCCCTTATTTTTATCGACGACACTGTTAGTTTAGTACACCGATTCCATCAATTCAGCACCGTATACGCCTACAGCGCGAGAGGGCTCTCCATTAAAGCTCAACCATCAACTTGCCGGTGTTGCCGCCGGTGAACAACAGATTGATACCTTCAATAGCGCTTTCCAGACCCTGCAGTTTGTGCGCGCGATATTTGAGTTTGCCTGCGGTGAAATACGCCAGCAGCTTTTCCGACATCGCCGGCACATTGTCCCAGTGGTCCGGCATCGCAAATCCCGTGATCGTCAGACGCCGCCGGATCATGTTGATCCAGTTGGGGCCCGGCGATGGTTTGTCGGTGTTGTAGTCGGCAATCATGCCGCAGACAATAATTCGACCGTGCGCGTTCATACGACCGAAGGTGATGTGCTGTACAGGGCCACCCGTGTTCTCGAAATAAAGATCGACGCCGTCGGGCGTTGCGTCCTTCAGTTGTCTGGCGAGATCGTCTGATTTGTAGTTGATGGCCTTATCGAACCCGAGTTCGTCTTCGAGCCAGCGGCATTTTTCGTCTGTGCCGGCCGTGCCGACGACGCGCAGTCCTTCGGCTTTGGCAATCTGACCCACCATCGACCCTACCGAGCCTGCCGCGCCCGATACCACCAGCGTTTCACCCGCTTTGGGTTTGCCGATCTCCATCAGCCCCTGGTAGGCCGTGAGACCGGGCAACGACAGTACGCAGAGTACGGCTTCAGCCGGAATGCTCGCCGGTAGTTTCCGCAGACCATTGCCGTTGCTGACCGCGTACTCGGTCCAGCCGATCATGCCCTGCACCCTGTCGCCAACGGCGAACTTGTCATTCCTGGACTCCACCACTTCCGCAACGCCGCTCGAGCGCATGATGTCACCCAGTTCCACAGGTGGGATATAACTGTTGCGGTCCTCCATCATCCAGCCTTTCATGGCCGGGTCCAGCGACATGTGCGTCTGTTTGAGTAAGAACTCCCCTTCTTCGAGCTCAGGTGTTTCCAGCGTCGCGACCTCGAACAGGTCGGGCGTGATATGGAGGGTCGGTCGCTTGACGAGCTTGATCGCTGTGTATTGCATGATGGTTTGATTTCCCCGCTGTTTTTGTTGTTTACGCATAGTACAGGTAAAAGTCGGTTGAAACTCGCGCGCGCGAACCTGATCATAGGACTGTCGTAGCACGATTCACTCGAGGCGAAGCATGATCAGACGATTCATCGATCAGGTAGTTGGTGCCATCAAGACACCGCAGTCCGCCGAATCCGGCGATGGTGACCGTGAGGCCGCGTTGCGAATGGCGACAGCCGTGTTAATGCTTGATGTTGCGCGCGCCGACGACGTGTTCGACGAGATCGAGCTCGACCGCATCCTGGATCTGATTCAAACGCACTTCGAGCTGCCGTCGGAAGCAGCGGCAGAGCTGGTCGTTGCGGCCCGGGAGAAGTCCGAAGATGCGGTGTCCGCCTACGAGTTCACCAAGATTCTGCACGACCACCTGGATGAGAACGAGAAAGCCCGCGTTGTCGCGCTACTGTGGCAAATTGCCTATGCCGACGGCCGACTCGACATGTACGAGGACGCGCTGGTACTGAAGATCAGCGATTTACTGCATGTCAGCCGTGGTCGCGTAATGCGCCTTAAATATGACGCCAAGCAAAACGCGTAACCGCCAGGCCTTGCTCTATGCACACTGATACCGCTTAGCCTGACTTCCTGGTCGACAAGCGCTTCAGCGCTTGGTGCCGAACTCGTTGATATCCAGAAGAAAACCCTTGCCATCCGTGAGGGCGAGATAGGTGCGATCGATCGTCTCGTATCTCAGCTCGTCGATGTTCACCGTTTGCGGAATAAAATTGACGATATAACCGCTTTCGGCCAGGTCCAGGACCGTTGTACGTGGCACTTCCTTTTTAACGTACTGTGCGCTCATCTCTTCATAGATGAAGACGTAGCCGGTCGCCCGAACAACAGAGCCCTCTACGGCGTCGACCTTGCCGATGAAGTGGCGTTGCACCTGGCCCACGTAATGGCGCCGCATGACCACATGAAACTTCTCGTCGGGTTTAATAAGCATCTGACGGTCTCTCCGTGAATAACGGCGAACTTTGCCTTCTTTTTGCGGCAAAAACAAACGATACAAGCATCAGAAACAGGAGCGACAACCACGCGGCTGAACCGCCGCCGCCACCATCGGTATTACTCGGCGCATCGACAGGGGGGGACGTGACGCTGACCTGGCCGCTGGCATTATTATTCGCCGGATCCCTATCGATCTCCGCGGCACTGACTTCCAGGGAATAGGACCGGCTTCCCGAACTCGTCCCGGTGACCCCAACCTGCAGCGTCGTGTTCGATTGCGCGGCGAGACTGGCCGCGTCACAGGTCACAACATTGTCGGCGATGCTACAGCTACCCGGCGACCAGCTTGCATTGTCGATAGTGATGCCTGCCTCCGGCGTCACGGTTAGTGTAACGCCGGTCGCGGCGATGGAGGAACGGTTCTCGATGCCGGGCCGAATAGTTGTGCTTTGATCGATTAACACCTGCGCGGTTGCGGCCGCTGTGGCAATCAGGTCGACCGCGGGCTCGACGCTGACCGAAATCGTCGCCTGGTCGTTGCTGCCGTCGGCATCGGCATCCGCGGTAACACTTGCGACAAAATCTGCGTCGCCCATGGAAGATGCTTGCGCAGTGAGCGTGACCGTTACCCCGGAACCTGATGCGATTGCGCCGATCGCGCAGCTTGCCGTACCACCGCCGTCAGTGCAGCTACCGGCTGTTGTGGACACCGACTCCAGTGTCATTCCCGCCGGAATCGTTACGTCCACATTGACGCCACTCGCATCCTCACTGCCGACGCTGTTGGCATCAAACGTCAGGCTTGCCGTATCGCCCAGAAGTATTGTCGACGGCGCCTGTCCTGCGACTATGGCGATGTCCGTGCTCGGCATCGCGGAGATACATGACGCAGCACTCACGTCGTCCTCCATCTCTGTAATGCTGCACGATGAGAATTCGTCACTGCCGTTGATTTGCGGTGCCATGAGGTACCCGCCGGTTTCGTCCTCACAGGCGGAGCCAGAGGTGCCATCGTGGGGGGCGCCGAAGTTGTGCCCCAGTTCGTGCGCTGCAATCAGGCTGTCCACCGCCATCGTGTGGGTTGCCTGCGTCAGCCCGGCAGCATAACGCCGGCTACAAAGCGCGCCGGTGTACGCGATGCCGGCTGTCGACCCTTCAAGCGTACGCCCTGTAAACAAATGCGTTAAGCCATTGTCGTACTGAGCGGGCGTCGCAAAACGATAATCCGTCAGTTCGTCGAGCAGCAAGCCGGCATCGGGTTCATCGGTAAACGGGTCGTCATTCGATGAATAGGTATCGAGGCCGTTCACATTCAGCTGCACACCGAGCTGCGTGCTGAAAATCCCGTCGACGTTATTCATTCGAGTGGTAAGTTCGACTGCGGCATCCGTAATCTGTGCGCTCGTGAACTCATAGTCGCCTATGACAGCGACGTCAATTTGCGACGTTGCTTCGGGACCCTGGACGGCACTCTCTCGCACTTCTGCCAACACGACTTTTGCGAGTTCCCCTGCGTTCTTTGCAATTCCTGTCTCTGAACAGGTGAGCGCGCCGGGCGGAATTTGCAGGTCATTCAGCCTGTATACGAACGGATTCTCAACACCCGTCGCCGGGTTCGTCCTGACGTCAATCGCCCACAATTCCGTGCCGTCCCACAGCATGCCGCGAGGCACGTTTTCAACCATGACCAGGCGCACCCATGAACCTGGCACGCCGGCAATGTCGCCGCGATAAATTTCAATGCGTGGATCGAGGCGCTCACGCTGTGCGGCGTCGAAGAGACTGCGGTTTACGTCGAGGTTGATTGAAAAATGTCTGCCGAAGGCATCGAAGCGCATGGATCTGGCATGGGCCATGCCGGGCTGCTGTGCTCCCGTCAAGGTCGAGTAGCCAATTTGAAACCGTTCCAGCGGTTCCTGGTAGCTGAGCTCTATTCCGTTTTCCGCGCTCGCGATCTTCAGCAGAATCAGGCTTAAGAACACCGCTGTAACGCTCATTTTCACGAAACGCATTCGAGAACCTTGACGACGGTTTTTCCAGTGTTCCAGCTTTGCAGAAAACAGTCTTCTTAAACAGAGCATGGACAGTCGCAGATTAGCGACAGAGCCCCAAAAAACGAGGGCTGGTTCTCACTTTGACAATCTAAGCGCGCACTCGTGCAGTTTCCCGCTATTAATAAAGGTCGTGTGCTGCTTAGCGGTCAGCAGGTAATTCTGGCCATCCTTTTTAACCATAAACCAGTTATCGAGGCGCTCGTTCCCGGCAGTGACGAGCTCCAGTTGTCCGGACATGAGCTTGTACGTGCCGGTCTTTGGGAAGCCTGGAAACGGCTTCACGATCTTCCCATCGTCATCGACGACGCGTTGGTCGGTGAATCGCTGCCACTCGAAGCGGCCATCCATGAGGGCGATCCTGTCACCTTCGAACGCGATGCATGACGGCTCGTAAAGCCCCTCGTGACTGGCACAGGCACCGAGCAACAGTGCAAGGCCGGGCAGGATTAAACGCAAAATGGTCACCGTTTGGTACGCTACCGCAACTTGTTACCGAAAGCATCCCAGACCTCGACCTCACCGTAATCGAGCGCACGAACGCTGTCCTCTATCTTTTCGAGATCGCCGGTTATCAGCCAGGTCAGTTTGTCCGGGTCAATCACGTCTCGAGCGCGCGCCGCAATGCCGTCGAGCGTCACTGCCTCGATTCGAGCCGCAGCTGACTCCGCATAGTCGAGCGGCAGGCCGTAACTGTCCGATTGAATGATGCTGCGCAAGAAACCGCGATTCGTGGAGAACGAGCCAGGAAGCGAACGTATTCGATTGAGCTTGACCCGCTCGAGTTCTTCATTCGTAACGGGACGCGTCGAGACATAGTCGCTTAACTCCCGTAGAACCTCCTGCATGCTCGCCGCCGTTTTATCGGTCTGAACCTGTCCGGAAGCGCTGATCGTCATATCCCCACTCGCATTGGTCCTGATGCCGGAGTAGTAGCCATATGACCAGCCCTTGTCCTCGCGCAGGTTCATGTTCAGACGTGCCTCGAATGCGCCGCCTAAAACACGATTCATAATCGACAACTCCGTGAAGCGCTCGGCGTCATAAGGCGCGATGGCGTGACCTGCAACAATCGTGCTCGATTCCGCGCCCGGATGATCCACGAGTATTACGCGGCTCCTGGACGGGGCTGCCTTACCAACGATGCCGCGAGCACTCTTGCTTTTCGCGCTCCATTTTCCGAGCGCCTTGTTGACGGCTGCACGCGCCTCCTCCATGCGGATGTCGCCGATCATATAGACCGTCATCTTGTCCGGCGTAATTTCTGCGCCATGAAAAGTCGCGAGCTTTGCACGATCGACCTGTTCAAGAAGTTGCGGCGTCCATACTGCGCCCATGGGACTGTCGGCGCCATACACGCCGCGTTCGAAGAGGCTGCGCGCCGCACGGGAGGGCGCTTTTTCGAGGTTAGCCAGGTACGCGGAGACCCGCGCCTTGTACTTGCCCAGCTCTTCGTCGGCAAACGTCGGGTTGCGTAACATATCCGCCGCCAGGACGAGCGACGGCTCGAGATACGTGCGCAGGATACGATACTCGTAGGAACTGCGTTCCGTGTCATCCCTGAACTGGCCGGTCATACCAATCTTGTCACGCTCGGCCGCAAGCTCGTTCGCGTCGTATTTTCGCGTGCCTTTGTCCATCAGGCCGAAGACGAACGTCGCGATCCCTGGCGCATCCGCAGGCGCGGCCACGCTTCCTGTATCGATCTGTATCGATACATCGACAAGCGGAATGCGCCCGCGCGTCGCGACAACAAGTTTCATGCCGTTTTTGAGCGTTGCCGTTTCAATGGCGGGAAAGTTGATTGTCGAGCTGGCCGTCACCGCGGGAATCGACGAACGATCCACGTCACTCTCCGAACTTGAATACTCCGGAAACGGCAGTACCGTGAGTTGGTAGTAGCCTTTGGTCAGCCATCGCCCGGCGATTTGCCGAATCTCCTCGGCATTCGCGGCATTGAGCCACTCGAGCTCCTTGTTGATGAACAACGGGTCGTCCGAATACAGGTAGCCTTCGGCCAGCAAGCGCCCGATTGACGATCCTGTTTCGAGCGCACCGAGCATGTACATATTGACGCTTAGCTTCGCGTTTTCGAGAAGCTGCGGGTCGGGTCCGGTTTCGAGATACTCGGCGATCGTCGCGTCGACGACGGACAAGACTTCTTCCGGATTGACGCCAGGGCGCAGGTCGATCGTCAGCATATACTCACCGCTCATGACGCGGCCATAGGCACTACCGGCCACGCGCGTTGCTAACTGCAGTTCATCGACGAGCTTTTTTCTGAGTGGAGAGTTCTTGTTCCCGGCAAGCGAGTCGTTCACAAGGTACATCAAGGACGTGTCTTTGTCGTTCAATCCGGGCAGCGCCCAAACTCGCGTCATGCGCGTCACGCCCACCCGGTCGTACATCACCTCTTCACGGTTGTCGGTCAGGCGCGGCACCCACTTCTTGGGGTAAGACAATGGCACCCCGGCTGGAGCTGCACCGAAATAGTGCTTAACTTTCGATTTTGCATCTTCGAGGGTCACGTCGCCGGCGAGCACCAGGACAACGTTCGATGCGCCGTAGTAGGTATTGAACCACTCGTGCACATCCTCCAGCGAAGCAGCCTCGAGGTCATCCATCGAACCGATAATGGAGTGTCTGTACGGGTGTCCTACCGGGTACAGTCCTTCCCGGATCTTGTCGCCCATCTTCGCGTACGGTCGCGTTTCGCCCTGGCGCTTTTCGTTCTGCACAACGGCGCGTTGTTCATCGAGCGCTTCCTGATTGATGGCCCCAAGCAGGTGTGACATTCGATCGCTCTCCATCCACAGCGCCATATCGAGTGCGCCCGAGGGAACGGTGGCGTAGTAATTGGTGCGATCGTCCGATGTCGTGCCGTTCATGCCCGTCGCACCCGCATCGGTAAACGGCGAAAAGTATTCGCCCTCGCGGTTTTCCGTTCCCTGAAACATGAGGTGTTCGAACAGGTGGGCAAACCCGGTCTTGCCGGGCGGCTCATCTTTCGAGCCAACGGCGTACCACATGCCGACAAATACGGTGGGTGTCGACTGGTCGGTATGCACCAGCACGGTCAGGCCATTGTCGAGCCTGAACATCTCATAGGGAATGTCTACTTGTGTCGAAATTGCGTCGTCTGCATTCCCGACAATCGAGAACACGGAGAACAACATCAACACAAGCAGGTCTCTGAGCTTGCGGTGAGCCTGTTTCAAAAGAAACCCTCTTTGTAATGATTAGAGCGCCGCCATGACTTTTTTCAGACGCCCTTTGACTTCAACGGCCAGCGGTTCGACCGCAGGGTCGCCAACCAGCGACAAGACGCTTTGCGGGTCCATGAAATCGATATGAACCGTACCGGCACCATCTTCGCGAACAAGGACATTACAGGGCAATAACAAACCGATGTCGTCCACCGCCGTGATTGCCTGGTAGGCGAGCGCCGGATTACACGCCCCGAGAATCCTGTACGGGGGCATGTCCTTGTCGAGTTTCGCCTTCATTTTTGCCGCAACGTCAATATCCGACAGTACACCAAAACCTTCTTTCTCGAGTTCTGCCGTTACGCTTTCGATCGCATCATCGAATGACAGTTCAACCGTTTTTCCAAATCCAAATTCAGAGCTCATCGTTAGTCGTCCTTATCCTTTGCAGGTATTCGTCCCACAGTAAAGGTCATGTAAAAGATTGATCACCCTGTCCACGGGGCCGTCGGCCAGGGAATAGAAAATGGTTTGCGACTCGCGCCGCGTCGTCACCAGCTGCTGTCGGCGCAGGCGCGCCAGCTGTTGCGACAACGCTGACTGGCTGAGCGGAATGATTTCGTTGAGTTCGCTGACCGAGCGTTCTCCATCGGCCAGCATGCACAGGATCATCAATCTGCTTTCATTGCCCAGTGCTTTCATGAGGCCCGCCGCGTCGGATGCATGCTCGCGCATGTCGTCCGCGGCGGATGGGCGATGCTCCCGGCCAGCATCGATCGTCTTATTGGTAATCATCGTTGCCACTCGCCTGCGGCCCAGTGATTCAGCCAATATAGACGATGTTACATTAGAAGTCTATAAATTAGACTTTACTACTTTAATTAGTGTTTTAAGGGCATCCACGCCGCCTCCCGGCTGGCGTAATCCTGCACGGACGTCCAGGCAACTTGTTGCAGGTAGGCAGCCGTTTCGGCGCCGAGGCCGGCATCGTACTCGAGCCCCACCGGCGACTGATTGTAAAGTGCAGCGAAGAAGGTGCACGCCGCGAGGTACGTTCCGGATAGCGATGGGTGCCTGGCATCCGCAATACGCACTGGAATGTCAGGTCGTTCCGCCGTCACGGTTGCGAACGCCAGGCCAACGGGCACCACCTGCGCGCCGAGTTCGCGACCAATAGCCGTGTAAGCCTTGTCGAGCTGCGCCGTCATTTCCGGTTGGCCCGTATAGGCCCAGGTCATGAAGAACACCGGGCGCACACCGTGCATGCGCGCGGTCGCCGCGTACTTTCGCGCGGCCTCTCTAAACGGCATGGCTGTTCTTTCACTGATCGGTCCCAGGCTATGTCCCTGCATCACAACCACATCCCAATCTTCGGCCGTCACGACATTTTCGAAACCACCGGCATGCTCAGGCAGATGGCCACCCGATATCGTCATGATGCGAGACCTTGAGTTCTCCGGCGTAAACAGCCCCGATGCCCAGGTCAGTTTACGAAAGTGTTTATGCAGGCTGTTGTTGTAGTAGGTAAAACTATTGCCGACGAACAGCACTTTCGCGGGCGGCGCTTGCTCGACCGATTCTTGCTGCACAGTGGCGCAGGCCGTCATGCTCGAACCTGTCAGCAGGGCCATTAGCAAAAAGGGGGCAAAGCCCCCTTTTCGTTCTTCTTGTCGCGACATACTCAGAACTGTAACTTCAGATCAAGGTAGTAGTAGCGACCCAGGTCACGATGTGAATCCGCAAAATAACCGAAGTAGCGATCGGCCAGCGGTGCTCGCTCATCGGTGAAGTTATTGACACCGAGCCGCGTCCGCAGGCTGTAATTGTCGGACGGACGGAACGTGTAGTCGAATTTCGCGTTGTAAGTTGTCATCGATGGAATCGTGTACCGCAATAGCTGACCTGAATTATCAGGATCCTCGAGCGTCAATGAGTCCTGGTAGAAATCACCGATATAAAACGCCGTAACCGACGCGCCCAAATCGTCCTTGTTGTAGGCGAGCGTGAAATTCGCGCGATATTCCTGGTTGCCGTCCATGCCGATAAGATCGGCAAACCCCGCGATCGGGTAGTTAGCCGGAATCAGGCCCGAATCCCTCGCCTGAACCAGTGTCAGCGAATCGCCGCCGGCATCTTGCTCGTACTCCAGCAAGTGCGACGCGACCAGGCGGAAATTGAAACTACCCACTGCGGTGTCGACATCGTAATACCACCCGAGGTCGACGCCTTTAATGGTTCGGGTATCAAGATTCGCGTACTGATCGTTAATGAACTGAATATCACCGGCCGGGCAGATACCCGCCGCAAGATAGATCGCAGACTCATCGTCGCCGGCAGGGTCGCGAACGACCGCGGTGTTGCCGTCCACCGCCGCGCAATTCGAGGTGCCTGCCTCTCGCCGAAGGTACAGGTCGAGTAAGGTGTGATTTTCTTCCCCAAACAGACCGATCGTGTCTTTCTTCTCTATGCCCCAGTAGTCGAGCGTTATCGTCATATCTTGTATCGGCTCGAGCACCAGGCCGACGGAGAAGTTCTCGGATTCCTCGGGACGCAGACTGTCACTGCCTTGTGCGATGCGCTGCGTCGAGTTCCTGCAGTCCAGCGTATCCTGGTCCGGGTCGCCGCCGTTCTCGGCAGCATAGGTACATGCCCAGTCAGTACGTGTGTTCTGACGCGCGACGATTTCCTCGTTGACTGTGACCAGGTTCGGCGCGCGGAAGCCCTCGGACCACGATGCCCTCAGCAGCAGCGGCTCAAATACCTGCCAGCCCAAGGCAACCTTTGGAACGGTCGTCGTACCGGTATCAGATAGGTCTTCGTACCGCACGGCAAGCTGCAGATCCAGGTTTTCGAAGACGGGTACCGCGACCTCACTGAATATCGAAATGACGCTGCGGCTGCCACGGCTGCTCGGTGTCGGGCTGGAGTTTACGACGTCGGATACGTAGGGGTAGGTGTCACCCTGGTAATCCGTGAAGACGATGCGTCCATCGAGGCGTGGATCGCGATTATCGACGAACGACTCTTCGCGGTATTCCACGCCCGCAAGAAAGCCCATCGGCCCGGCTGGCAAATCGAACATCTCTGCATTGGACATCTTGAAGTCCAGCATGCGGAGCTCGGACTCGCTCTTCCGATAAACGTCAATCAGTGCCCGCTCGATGTTGCTGTTCACGCCGCCGCTAAACGGGTTGTACGCTGCCGGCGTTGGGTCGAAGAGCGCTTCGGCCATGAGCGTATTCGATACCCGGTTGTGCGTGACATCGTCGGCTCTCGCACGCGACCAGGTCAAAGCCGTCTCCCAGTCCCAGGCGCCTTCCGAACCGCGGAAACCCTGCAGCACCCGGAACGAGTCGCCAGCGTTATCGACGATACGAGGCACTTGCGTGAACCGGTAGTTGTCGATTTCCAGCTCCAGGCCATCACAGGTCACGTCCGGAATGACGGAGGCCGGTAGCCGGTTGGGCGAGCCGCAGGGGCCAAATGGGTTCCAGTAGTTTTCTGCGCCAACCCGCAGTTTTACCGAGCTGAATGGCGCGGACGCATGGCGAAACAGGTTGCTGTCGTAGTCATAGGCGGCGAGTTCCGTGAAGCTCTCGACGCCATTTTCCATCTCGTGATTGATGTAGACGAACGCGCTGGCGCGTTGCAAGTCCGAATTCAGATCGCGGTTTTCGTTAAGGTTGTGGCGATAGGTGCCTTGGCCGTCGATGCCCCCACAGGTGCCGTAACCGAGGTCCCACTGGCAGCGCGGATCACCCGCCGGATAGGTTTCGAACTCGCCGGAACGGTCTGTCAGCGTGCCACTCAAGCCCTGCCCGGACGCACTCGTCCTGACATCGTATTGGCCGTAGATCGAGTTCGCACTGTTATTACGAAACGACGTATTGCCTTCCCACGGCGAGCCCTCGGGAATTCGATAACGAAAATCGGCGTCTGCCCAGCGAGCCTCATCCTGTGAATTGACGCGGCCCCGGTCGAGGTAGTTAACGAACACGCCTA
>JABDNG010000075.1 GCA_013001045.1 Woeseiaceae bacterium
CGACAGGGGTTTCGGGCGACAAGGCGGCGAAGTTGTCCTGTCCAACGCGAAAATCGAAACGCAGGTTGTCGGTTGCCACCAGCTCAAGCAGACCGTCGCCCGGATTCACCCACTCACCCAGCTCGGCATAGCGCTCGCTGATAACCCCTGAAAACGGAGCTTTGAGCGTATGTCGTTGGACAATGGCCTGCTGCTCGCGCGCCGCTGCCTGTGACGCGGCGAGTGCGGCTTCATCGTTTGAGACTTCCGCGCGAAGCGATTCAACCTGAGTACGTGCGATGCCCCGCTGGGCGCCGACTTCTTCCGCTTCGATGAAACGTCGCCTGGCGTCTGCAACGGCAATTTCGCGCTGGCGTACCTCAGCAAGGGCGCGCTCGAGCGCAAGCTGTGCCAGCTCAGCATCCAGCTTCAGCAGCGCATCACCGGTTTCGACAGTATCGCCTTCATCAATGGTCAGATCGGCGACGAGCCCGGCAACCGCAGTGGACAGCACCGCCGTGCGTGCCGAAGTAACCGTGCCGGTCACGCTGATCTGCTTGACGATGGAACGATTCGCGACAGGTTCGACCTGCACCGGTACTTCTGCGGATCCGCTGCCGGAAACGAGAAGGGCGGCTAGCAGGAAAACGGCACGACGACGGTTCGGCATGAGCACCCCTGATCATTGGCTGGTGGCGATACTGGAGAATAGCGGACATTGTAGGGCGAAAACACGCACAGTTCAGACTGTTCGCGCCGAAATTACGGTGCCGGTGTTAAGTTGTTTGGTTGTTGGTTTAGAGTGCGGTGCCGGTTCTGTCTAAGTTCGTTGGCGACTGACTGGCATTAAGGTTCGACACGCGGGATGAGGCTCAACTAACTAAAGAACTTAACACCGGCACCGTATTAGGCACCGTATTACGGGCTGTAATAGGTTGGTGATGCTGGCCCGACGGGCAGGCCGAACACAAACGTCCAGGTGAAAAAGAACAGCGACCAGAAGATCAGGAACGCCGCGGAGTAGGGCAGCATCATTGCAATCAGAGTGCCCACCCCGGCTTTGGGTTCGTACCTCGCGACGAACGCTATGATCAGACCAAAGTAGCTCATCATTGGCGTAATGATATTCGTGCTCGAATCCCCGATGCGATATGCCGCCTGAATGACCTCGGGCGCATAGCCCAGAAGCATAAGCATCGGCACGAATATTGGCGCTGTAACCGCCCATTGCGCAGACGCAGAGCCGAGCATCAGGTTGATGAATGCACAGACCAGGATGAAAAAGAAAAACAGCACCGGCCCGGTAAAACCCACGCTCTGCAGAAAATTGGCGCCCGTCACGGCAGTGATTGATCCGAGATTGGTCCAGCCGAAGAACTTGACGAACTGGGCTGCAAAGAAAACCAGTGCAATATAGAGGCCCAGTGTGCTCATGGCATGCGCCATTGCGTTGATCACATCGCGGTCGTTCCTGATTGTGCCAACCGTGCGGCCGTAGACGACGCCAACCATCAGGAAGTAAACGAAAATAACTGCAACAATTCCCTTAAGGAACGGCGAACCGGCAACGGCACCGGTTTCCTGATTTCGCAGGATGCCGTTTTCGGGAACGACGAGCCAGGCGATCAGCGCCGCGAAAAGCAGTGTCGCCCACAGCGATCGCCACAGGCCTTTTTTCTCCTGAACCGATAGCGGATCCATCCGGTGCGCATCTTCATCGTCGGCGTCAGCGGGCGTGCCTTCATATTTTCCGAGTGAAGGCTCGACGATGTAAATGCTGATGAGGCTGCCGATAGTAGTAATCAGGAACGTGCTGGCAATCATGAAGTACCAGTTGGCGCTTACGTCGACTTCGTAAGACGGGTCGATGAGACGCGCAGCCTCGGTCGTGATGCCGGACAGCAGCGGGTCCACTGTGCCAATGAGGAGGTTTGCGCTGTAGCCGCCGGACACACCTGCGAAAGCCGCGGCCAGTCCGGCCAGCGGATGCCGGCCTAATGAATAAAACACGACAGCGGCCAGCGGCACCAGTACGACGTAGCCCATTTCAGAAGCCGTGTTCGACAGGACACCTGAAAAAACGACGATGACCGTAACCAGCGCCGGCCGGGCGTTCAGCACCATGCTGCGAATGACCGCGGTCAGCCAACCTGACCGTTCGGCAACGCCGACGCCGAGTAGCGCTACCAGGACCGTGCCAAGCGGCGCGAATTCGACGAAGTTCCTGACGAGGTTGAGAACGATCATTCTCAGGCCCTCGGCATTCATGAGGCTGACCACCTCGATCAGGCCGTTGTCGGCCCGCCCTTTAGCACCAACAGGGCGCGGGTCCACTACAGATACATCGAAGTAACCGAGGATGCCGGACAGCACGACCACGCCGGCGGCGAACAGGGCGAACAGCGATACCGGGTGGGGCAACGCGTTGCCCAGCCATTCGACGACATGCAGGAAGCGGGTGATTCTGTTGTCGTTTTTACGGGCCGCGGATTTGCTTGCCATGGTGACAGTTTATTCCCGAGTAAAGCGACATCATAGAAGACGGGAATAGCCGTCAACAGTCAAGTCTGTGCGTCGAATCCGGGACATTCCTGAATTAACGGACGTTTACGTTAACTCAGGAATGTCCCGGATTGATCAGAGATGCGCATCGCGTCGCCGCGCCGGGCATGTTCAACGAGGGGCTGAGTGCCGTTTTGCTGATAATTTTCGCGGAAAATCGACGCAATACGTAACACCCAGAATTGCCAACATCGGATTGATGCCTGTATTTTTTGAGGGTAAGCGATGAGAAGTCGGATGAGCCGTCAACGCGCTGGTGTGGCCAAATACGATGTCAAACCGCCCCTGAAGTGGGTCACCAAAGACGAGCTGCGTCCCGGTGACGTACTGTTTTCATCCAGCGTTCCGCGCAAGCTTTTAGGCAGAATCATCTGGTTGGGCCAGGTGCTCGATGGAGTCGGCTACAGCCATTGCGGAATATACGATGGCGACACAGTCATTGAAACAACGTTAAAAGAGGGGGTCGCCAAGACACCCATTGACAAGGCGTTGGTTCGAAACCGCTACACTGACATCTTTCGATTTCTGGCAGACGACGGGAAAAACGAGCTTGGCCGCAAGGACTGGCCCAGCCGCCCGATAATCAGGTTTGCAGGAAGCTTTGTTGGGCGCGGGTATGCGGTTAGCGACGCGGTTGTTGCAGCATTACTGCTGATTACTAAAAAGACGGTTTATGCAGACCTTCCGACGTCAAACTTGATTCGGAAGACCCTTAACATTGCTGTTCGTTTTCTTCACGACAAACTGTCCCAAGACCCACCAGCGCGCCACCTTACATGTTCAGAATTGGTCTATCGGTCATTTGACGATGCTGTCGATTCGCGCAAGTACCGTATAACGGTTGAAGAGAGACCATATGAATCTGTGCGATTACCATCTGTCGAAGAAGGAACAGACACTGCCAGTGGTGAATTTGTCAATATTCCCATCTTTAAGAAGATGTCATTTGCAAGCTTGTTATCTCGCTCAAGTGTGGCAAAGAGCGACGACCAGATGACCATTAGCAGCGAGATTCAGAATCTGGCAGCCGAATTCGAAACTCTTTACCGGCAAGTGAATTATCTGGCCGGTCCTGTACTCGTACCGGCCGTTGACGGGCCCGACGGTGATAACGCATTCAATATAAAATTTGAAACTGTCGCTGATTATGTTTCGCCAGGCGATCTCGTACGCAGCCGCAACACCAGGGAAATTGGCCGCATCGAGAAACCGTCTCGCGGACTGACGGAGGGTAATCAGCCAAATACGCAATGAGATGACAGCAAAATCACGTATCGATAAAAAAGTTGCAGCGGTGGCCGCCAGGAATACTGAGCCAGTTCTCCGGAAAGCGCTACTGCTCAGGGTAGCTGATTTGCGCCACGTATACCGGGCGCCAGCTGTATTCGTCATGGTCTTGGCTTTGGTCGGCATCTCGTACTCTCTGGATACACCGATCCTGACCGCAGTCATGATTGCGTATCTGTTTGGCATCATGACTTACCTCGCGGCAAGACATGAAAAGGAATTCGATAACCTGCGGAGGATTCTTGATGTAAACGATATTGTGGCCGACAAAGTGCGGCACACGTTTCGACATCACTCGCGAGCAGGGCTGCTAATGACTTGGGTAGTTGGGATTGGCTTGATGATCGCAACCAACTTCTCCGGGCCCGGGCTAACCGGTTTTCGAGAAGGCGGGCAGCTTACCGTGTCATTGGTATGGGGCCTTTTGCTGGCAGCGCTGTTCTGGGTTCTCGCGTGCCAGATGATGCTCATAACGTACAAGAACAGCAGGACATTCGGGAAGTTAGGCAAAGACCTTACAAAGATTGACTTGCTCGATGGCCCCAGTCTTGTGCCATTCGCACGGGTTGGTATTCGAAACCTTCTTATTTACTTCGGCGCGTACACACTTCTTCCCCTCGTTCTTTTTGACGGGGCGGTCTATTTGCCTGCACTCTTGATTTCGCTCATAGTTACGCTGCCGTTTGCATTCTTGATTTTGCTGCTGCCGATAATTCCGGTGCACGAGCATGTAAAGCGCGAGAAACGAGCCGAACTTGATCGCATCCAAAGGGCGATGCACGGTGATCTTGCTGCGCTGGATGATTCGCCTATTGGTATGGATACGAGCGACGTTGGCTTCACAGATTTGCTGTTGTATCGGCAAATGATTCAGGGCGTCCGCGAGTGGCCTGTCAACACACCAGTGATTGCCCGTCTGGCGGTATACATAGTGATTCCTCTGCTTACGTGGTTTGGCGCTGCGATAGTCGAGCACCTTGTCGCACAATACATGTCCTGACGACCCATCAATAACCAGGGCAGTGGTTTGTTATGCGAGGTGGAAACCGGGACGTTCCTGATTTTACGCCCGGTCACATAAAGTAAGGATTATCGACATGACTTGCTGATGCAAAAAAAGGAATGTCCCTATTACGCTATTTTAAATTCATGTTGAGATCCCGAAATAAAAAAAGCCCCGGCGATGCCGAGGCTTTTTCGTGTGGGTTACATTTGAATGTAGCTTAGAAGACGTCGTAGCTGCGACGTCCCAGATTCTCCGAGCATTCGGCAAACCGTGCTGAGAGTTTGGCAGCAGCGGAGTCGGCATTACCCAGCGCGTCACGCCAAGCGTCCCACGCCTTGCCAAACGCAGCAGCGTTTGCGCTCATGCCAAGCCAGTAATAGCTGGTCAGGTTATTGCTTTGCAATGGAAATGCGATTTTGGCCGCGTAGCCATAATCTTCTCCCCACTCGTTAAAGTCTTCGACGATCGCCATGTACTTATCCATCGAGCAGCCTTCCAGCATTTTGAATTCGATGACGTCCATGTGTTCGGCGACGGCATTCAGTGGCAGCAGTAAAAATGCGGCGAGCAAGATCTTTTTCATTTGATTTCCCCTTTTTGTGTACAACAGTATGTACGGATTGTTGTGTTGCTGAGCTTTTCTGTTAATGGATTGTTTTTATCGTTGGGCATGCTGCCCGCAGGCTGACAAGAATACATCAAAAAAATAACCCCGGCACGACAGGAAAGAAAATTTTATCGCGTTCTTTCGAGCGTGAAGCGACAGTGAATGAACTAGGCCGCCAACCTCGGGGACGAGGGCTGCAATCCACGCAGCGTGACGCGATAGACTGGCGCGCCTTTCGCCGCCATGATCTCTTCTATTTCGTTGTAGAGCTTCGCGTACTGATAAAAAGGCAATCGCGGAAACAGGTGGTGAATCGAATGGTAGTTCTGGAACAGCCATAACCAGGTAAGCAATGTTCCGACGGGGCCCGGGAGCACGATAGTCGAGGTATCGAGGTAACGCTCCGTCTGGTCGTGCGGCCGGTGCACGATATAAGCAAACAGGTAGAGCAGGACCACGATCCCGATCAGCCAGGCCAGCACAAACAGCGCCAGTCCTTCTACCCAATAACCTGCGGCCAGGACAGACATACGCGGTATCAACGCTGCCGCCACTTCAACGCACAATGCCAGCTTCTCTTTAAGCGGTGCTTTTTCCCATCGATGCGTAAAGTAGTAGCGGAACTGCCCGGCAGTAATTTCCAGTGCCGCACGGGCTGCGCCCGACAGGGAGTTCTGCATTTTCGCGACAGGAAAATCCGGGTCCCCTGCCGGGTCATTCGCATGACGATGGTGCGCCATGTGCTCGTGACGATGCGCGGTCAGCGGAATCATCAGAATCCAGGCGGACATGTACCCCAGCGCCTTGTTCATCCAGCGAAGAGATCTGTGGTTGCCAGTTATGGAACCGTGCACCGACTCGTGCGCCACGGTGTAGCTGACGTACGTCAACACCGAGACGATCGGGACAGCCAGCCACAGTGACAGCACCCCAGTCAGCGCCAGGGCAACGGTTGCCAGATACGACAAAACCGTGACCAGGCCCAGCATCACGGTCGGCCAGGCGACGACACCCATGTATGGCCTGGCACTGGCCAGTGCCCGCTTATCGAGCGTGTCAAAGTCAGTCATTCGCGCATCCTGAAACTGCTGGGCAGGCTGTCACTATGGTCATGGCGAGCTTGTAGCGGGAGTGTATATCTCGCCGGAAGGGTGTCATAATTCGCCAAAATAGCCTAAAACACGTATGGAAACGATCAGCCCCGTCTATGCTCGCCTGGTCCTTCGCGAACTGGAGCGACGCCAGATCAACGCGGCCTCGCTGTTCGACGGCCTGTCCATCGGCCCGAACGAACTGCAGCGCGGTGGCGACATATCCATGCCGGATTTTTTGCATATCCTGCGTGCTGGTGATCGGCTGCTTGAAGGCGAACAGCTTGGCTTCCTGCTGGGCCAAAAAATAAACGCGCTTGCCCTGGGGCCGGTGGGCGTGGCAATTGCGTCGGCACCGGATCTCCGAAAAGGCCTGCAGGTCCTCGAGAGTTTCTCGCGGCTGCACGCCACTTACGTCGATATTGTCGCTCGCTCAACGCTCGGGGGCATGACGGTGACGATCCTGTACCGACACGATACCGGCGATGTGGAGCACTTCCACACCGAAACGGCAATGATATTGCTGCAGCAATACATCGAGACTACGACAGGCGAACCAATCCATGACGCCCGATTCCGCCTGGCTATGCCGGAGCCGGCAAACAGCATCGAGTATTCGAACGCATTGCATGGGCAGATCAGCTTCGGCGCGACTGCCAACGAGGTCGATATTCCGCACAAATGGCTGGATCGGTCCTCGCCGTTTTATCATCCGGAGCTCTGGCGCCAGGCGCAGACGTCACTGTCGAGAAGCCTGAAGCAACTGAGTGCGAGCCAGGACACACCCTTTATGCAACACGTCGCAGGCCTGCTCAGAACCAGCGAGCCGCCGCTACCTGACCTTGATGCGGTCGCCTTCGGCCTGAACATTTCCCAGCGCACACTGAATCGCCGTCTGCAGGCCGAAAACACCAGTTTTCGAAAGCTCAAGTCGCAGGCCATGGCGCGGTGGGCGAAGCAGTACCTCGGCCAGACCGACTACAGCGTGGAGGCGATCGCAGAAGCGCTTGGCTACCAGGACACGGCGAACTTTCGGCGCGCATTCCGAAACAGCGAAGGATGCTCGCCTGTCGAGTTTAGGCAAAAGAACTCTTCTCAAGGCGAGTCATCAGTTCCGGAATGAAATTGCTGAATAGCTGGAGCCCGCGGACACAAACGGGCGTAACCGGGACATTCCTGAATTAACGTACTATTACGTTAATTCAGGAATGTCCCGGTTTACCAATCGCAGTGACAGGGCTAAAGCAATCAAAGGTAATCAAAGGGGTCAGAGTACTTTTTCGGCAAAGTAGCCAAGAAAATACTCTGACCCCATTTTGGGAACAATGCGCTCAGAGTGCTTTACTGGCAATGCGGCGAAAGAAGGACGTTCACTTCATCGCTGCCGGTCGGCAGACACCGGGGATTGGGGTCGGCGTGACGCCGAATGTAAGTTGCGGCGAGCTTCAGTGGGTTCGTGATTCGTTTGCAAACAACGAGAATGCGGGGCCTTTCTTTGCCATTCCGCAACGCGCTTTTTCTGTGGCCCGGTTCGCTTCGCGAGCGGTTGTGCGGTTGGGTTTGTAACGCCCAAGGAGTACTATTTGTATGCCGGCAACGCATCCGACATCGGCTCGCACGCAGTACGAACCGGGTCATGTCGAAAGGAGAAAAAATCATGAGACTCAGAAACTTACAGGTCTTCACTCTCTTTGTTCTGGCTTTCTCAGGCACCCAGTACGCTGTCGCCGATTACGTAGCCTACTCCGTTGGCGATAAAGGCAGGTCGCCTCTGCCCGAACGCGTGGACAAGATCGACACGAAGTATCTGCTCAACATTGAGTGGGGTGGTTATGCAGGCCGAAAGGCCAGGCTGGGTGTACTCGAAGTAGACAACGACAGCGGAGCCAACTCCTATACCGTCTCGACCATAATGGGCGACATCAATTACTCGGACTCGTCGACCGGCGTACCGGTAAATGGTATCGACGCCATCGTTATCGACTCGTTGTCGCAGACCGGCCGTTTCAGACTTGTCGAACGAACCGAGCTCAGCAATGTCCTCGCCGAGCAGGACCTGGCGGCGTCCGGACGCATCGCCAAGCCCTCAGGTGCCAAAACCGGCAAGGTGCTCGGCGCCGAATATCTCGTGCAGCTCGTGGTCACGGATTACGAAACCAAGACATCGGGCACCGACAAAGGCATCGGCGGGCTCCTGACAAAGAAAGTGCCACTGCTCGGTGGCGTCAAGGCCGGCAGCAGCCAGGGACGCGTCGGGTTGAATCTGCGGCTGATCGACGCCGAGACCAGCGAGATCACGTTCACGAAGCAGATCGAATCCGTCATCAAGGAGACCAATCTTGCGTTTGGCGGCGCAGGTCTGATCGGTGATATTGGGCTCGGCGGCTTCATGTCCGACTATTCGAAAACGCCCATCGGCCAGGCCGTGATTGCAGGCGTCAACCAGGCAGTGTTCGAACTGATCAAGCAGATTGGCTCGAAGTCGGCCGAGGGGTCGGTCGTCAAGGCGGACGCGACGCAGATCTATACAAACCTCGGGCAGGACTCGGTCGCCGTCGGCGATCGGCTGCAGGTGCTGAAAAAGGGCGAAGAGCTTATCGACCCGGAGACCGGCATCTCGCTCGGAGGCAGCACGACATCGATGGGTGAAATCGAAGTGAGCCAGGTGCAGGAAAAGTTTTCAATTGCCAAGCCAGTGTCCTTGAGTGGAACGCCTGACAGGGGCGACAAAGTGGTCAGCACCAAGGCCGCAGCGCCGCTCGAGTTTGCAGCTTCCTGGAAAAAACCCAGGTAGGTCTGCATCGATTGAATCAGAGTACTTTTTTGGCAAAGCAGCCAACAAAGTACTCTGACACCATTTTGCACTAAGACGTTAAAACAGGAATGTCCCGGTTACCGACCTAGTCTTCGACGACCTTTACGCCGCGCCAGAATGCGATACGACCGGCAAGACCTCTTGCCGCGTCTTTGGGTTCCTTGTAATACCAGGCCCCACCCTGGACCTGGTCGCCGTCAACGACGACGTCGAAATAACTCGCGGTACCCTTCCACGGACAAAATGACGTCATATCGCTGCTTTGCAGGACCGACTCGCTAACGGCCGTCATCGGGAAATAGTGGTTGCCCTCGACAAAAACCGTGTCGTCCGAGTCTGCCACTACCTTATCGTTCCAGATCGCTTTCATGGATTACGATCCTCCAAATCTGCGCCGGGTATTACATCGGCAGAGTAGCTCGATACTGAAGCACGCTCGGCCGGGCATTTTCCATACTCAGCGACATCCTGAAACAAAATCGGGTCCGGCAGGCAACGTAACCGGCACCGTTGTTGACATAATTGGCGCGGAATCGCTGTGCCGTCGCGACATCAGGTGCGACCGCGGTGCCGAGGGACGCGCTACTCGTACTGAAATCGCCGCGCGGCGAGCACGCCGAAGACGGCTGCAGCCACGATCAGGACGAGCACATTCGGCAGGACCGACATCGGTTCGGCCTGGAAACTGATGAGTTTGTGAAGCGCATCCATGGTCCAGCCTGTCGGGATCAGCTTCTGGACCACCTGCATCCAGTCGGGCGCGACTTCGATCGGCCACCAGCAGCCGCCGAGGGCAGCCAGCAGGTTGGCCGCGAGCACCCCGAGGCCGCCGGCCTGCGCGTCGGTTTTTGCCACGGTACCGAGCCATAGCCCGGCGGAAGCGCAGAAACCCGCCCACGCAACGAGCACGATAATAACTGCCGCGAGATTGGGCCCCCAGTCCATCTTGAACAGGAACGTGCCGATCACGAGTGCGGTACTGACCTGGATAGCGGCGAGCACCATGCGACCTTGCCACTTACCGGCAATGACATCACCGCGCGACATCGGTGCCGAGGCAAGACGTCGCAGCAGGCCTTTGGTGCGTTCCTGAACGAGCATCGTGGCGCCGGACGTCAACAGTACAAGCAACGTGAACATGACCAGAATACCGGGAACAGCCTGCTCGAAGCCGCTCGGGATTTCCTGTCGGGCACCCGCAGGCGAGACCTCGAGGGCCCAGACGCGTGGCGCTTCATTGACGGCTGCAAGTGCATCACTCGTCAGCGATACTGCCGTTGCGTCCGCAATGATCACGTCGGCAAGCACCGTGTACAGGGCCCGCTGGATGCGAATCTCCTCGAACGTGCGCGTCAGGGAGTTCGATTTCGTGTCGTAGACGACCGACACCGGCTCGCCGGCGACCACCTTGTTGCTCATCCCGGCATCGAACGTGAGGGTCCGTGTCGCCGGTGCTTTTTCGGCGGTCGTCTCGAGTGACTCGACCCACTCCGGCGCGAAGTCATTGGCCACGAGCCGCAGGTCGACCTGCTCCTTCAGAAAGCCCGGGTTTTCGGCAACGACGGTAAGCTTTGTTGCCTGTGCGCCGCTCATACCGGACGAAAAGCCGCTCGTCACGGTGCCGATAAAGAAGAAGAATATCGGCGGCATGACAAACAGCCATAACAATGTCGACCCATCCCGCAACTGGAATCGCACGTCCTGCCAACCGATGAAAAAGATGTCCCTCATCGCTTCACCTTCGCGCGAATCCGCTTCGCAGACGCACGGCGCTGAGCAGCAGGCCGCTGGCCATGATAGCGAGCAGTATCAGCCAGCTGCGCCCGTCAATTGACCACGCCGCAGGTGACGTCAGTTCGTTCGACAGCCGATCGACGATAAAACCGTTCGGCGAAAGACGGCCGATGTCTGCAATCCAGCCGGGCAGGGCCGCGAGCGGGAAAAAGCTGCCGCCCGCCATGAGTAGTGGAAACAGCAGGATTGTCGTGACCAGGTTTGCGGCGCGATGGTTCGGCAGCAGCATCTGCAGTGCAGCGAACCACGCAAACAGCGCGACGCCGCCGAGCGACACCCACAGCAACGCCGACATAAATTTGTTCCAGGCAAGGCTGTGATACGCAAAGCCCGCGATCAGCACTATCGCGGTGACGCCCCCCATAATAATCAGCGCCGCGATGGCCTTACCGGTGATAAAACTCGCCAGAGCAGCTGGCGCTGACACCAGGCGGCGCAATGTGCCCGTATCGCGCTCCACCCAGTAATCGGCCGCGAGGCTGTTCGCGGCGAATAACACCGCCATCAGGATAATGCCCGGAAGATACAGCAGCGCATAGTCAAGCGGCGGCTCGGAAGGCGGTGGCTCGGCGATGTCGAGTTCGATCGCAGGCGGTGACAATTTTGCGATGATTTTCTCGACCTTGCTCTGAATGCTGGCCGAAATAAACGTATCGAAGGGATCGCCCGGTGTACCTTCGGCACTCAACTCCAAGATTGCCTTGATCTCGGGGCCGAGCAGGCGCTGCGCATAGAAGCCGGCGTCGAGCAGGACTTCGGTGACGTCCTCGATGATGCCCGGCAGTATTGTCTGGGCCGGATTTGTCTTGAGCGTCAATGTAGCCGATGTCTCATTGAGGAAGGCATCCTGGAAACCTTTGGGAATCGTCAGGAAACCGCTTGCCTCACCCTCGTTGATCCGCAATTCGCCTGCTTCGACGCTTACCGGCTCGACGATAATCAGTTCGCCGAGCTGATCCTGGCTAAACGCGGCGACGACCGCGCCACTGATGAACGACTGGTCTTCATCGGCGACGAGCAACGTGCCGGTCGGGGTGCCGCCGCCACTGTCCATGATCGAGGTCAGCAGCCCGCCAATCAGGAACGGAATGCCCAACCAGAGAAGCATGGCGGTACGATCCTGCATCCAGCGGGCGAGGTCCTTGCGTATTGATGCGAACAAGAAGTTCATCGCTACTCGCGCAGCTCCTTGCCCGTCAGCAGCAGGAACAGCGTCTCGAGGTTCGGGCTGCGCAGGCTGGTTTCAGAAACGCTGCCGCCTGCGGCACTGATGGCCCCGAAGACCTGTGGAAGGTGGTGCGATGCGGATGACAGCGTCAGCAGCAGCGCATCCTCGGTGTGGCTCAGAATCTCAAGATCGCTGATCTGTCGCGCCAGGCCTTCGATAGCCTCACGCGTTGCATCAACCGGAAACCGGCCGTTAAGCTGCAGCGCATCACGGGCACCGAGCTGCGCCTTGAGCTCGGCAACCGTGCCCGTTGCAATGATCTTGCCGTGATCGATAATCGCAAGCGAATCGCAGAGCCGCTCAGCCTCTTCCATGTAGTGCGTCGTATACAAAACGCACGCGCCGGCGTCACGCTCTGCCTCGACCAGCTCGAACAACTTCGCGCGTGACTGCGGATCGACACCCACAGTCGGTTCGTCGAGCAGCAACACCTTCGGCCGGTGGACAACACCGCAGCCAAAATTCAGACGGCG
>JABDNG010000080.1 GCA_013001045.1 Woeseiaceae bacterium
AGATCCAGCGGTCTTCCGCGTGATTGATAATGAAAATGAGTTGCTCGGGAAACAGGCGTGGGTTGATCGTGTGGCACACGTAACCCGCACCGCTGACGGCGTAGTAGGTCTCGAGGTGACGATAGTCATTCCAGGCAATCGTGGCCACCCGGTCACCCTGCTCGAGTCCCATCTTGTCGAGTGCACTCGCGAGTTGTTTCGCGCGGCCGATCGCGTCTCGACACGTGTAGCGATGGCGTGGATTATCCGCCGTGACAGAGACGATCTCACGATCTCCATGAAACCTGCTGGCATGCTCTGCTATCGACGAGATAAGCAGAGGCGTATTCATCATCAGTCCGTGCATAAACGATTCCCCTTACGATCCAGATGCCCCGCAGGCGAGGCTGACGGCGCCAACGGGCCAGAGCGGCGCGGCTATTCGTCGAAAAAGTACATTCCGAGAGTTTCCGCGACGCACGCCGGCTTGCGCGCGCCCTCCATTTCCAACCTGACTTCCGAAGTCAATAGTAACGCACCGGCCCGTCGTCGCGCCTGCAGAACGGTTGCCCTGGCACGCAGGCGCGCACCGACCGGCACCGGCGCATAGAATCGAACCTTGTTCAAGCCGAAATTGATCGCTCGCGCCAGGTTTTGAACCTCGATGAAATTACCCGTCAGCGCGGGAATGAGCGCGAGGGTCAGATAGCCGTGTGAAATCGTTTTTCCGTCGGGCATTTCTCTCGCTGCCCTTTCGGTATCCACGTGAATCCATTGATAGTCGCCCGTCGCTTCCGCGAACTGATCGATTCGATGCTGATCGATGACGACCCAGTCGGACAATCCGACCTCCTCGCCCTCCAACGCTTTGGCATCCTCGATGGATTTAATAAGCCGCAATCAACATGCCCTGACTCGAAACCAGCGAGTAGTGATACCTGATGCCGGATCAATCTGCAATGGCGGCGAGCGTGCGATGCGCGCTCAATGACGTCCATGCTCCGCGCATCGTTCACAGTTGACCCAACCGGAATCGCCGTCGACATAGTGTTCTTTCTTCCAGATGGGCAAGCGTATCTTGAGCTCGTCGATGATGTAGCGGCAGGCTTTGAAGGCTTCGTCACGATGCGCGGCTGCAACGCCGACCCAGACGGCCATATCGCCGATTTCAAGCAAGCCAGTTCGGTGCACGCAACGCGCGTCGAGATACGGGAAACGCTGTAGCGCTTCGACCAGCACCTGCTGTCCCTCGGACAGAACGAGTGGTTCGAAGGCCTCGTACTCCAGGCGCTCGACGGCCCGCCCCTCGTTCTCGTTCCGAACCCAGCCCTCAAAACTGCAAAAGCCGCCTGCACCCGGATTGCACAGTTGGTTTTTCAACGCCTGTGCATCGATTGGATCCGTCGTCACCTCGATCATTTCAGCCACCCGCGACCGGCGGAAACAACAAGACGACGTCGCCATCGTTGACCGGCGACGACCAGTCGGCCATCTCTTCATTGATAGCCACCTTGCAGTGGCCGTTAGGCTCCTTCGAGCCATGCCGCGGGCGAGTTTGTTCGTACACGTCTTTGGCTGTCGCGACATCAAGACGCAGGGTTTCCTCGCCCACGCCGGCATGTTCCCGAAACATCGCGAAATAGCGCACGGTGATTGTCTTGACGGACGCACTCATGACGCCGCCTCGAGTTGACTGGCGGCCAGATCGTCAGGCGTATTGACGTTATCAAGAGCACGCGGGTCGGGCTGCTCGAGCAATAGTGTATCCGAGCGGATCAGGATCTTGCGTGGGCAGTAGACGCCCTCGGCAACGAAGCCTCGCACGATGTCCGCGCTGCCCGCCCTGTAAATGGCGCAGAGCGGCTCCGGCAGACCATCATGACTGCTGCTATAGGCCGAAAACGGGTACTCCGGCGAGCGATGCTCGAGCAGGTTGGCGATCGTCGACGCATCGATATTGGGAAGATCGCAAGCCAACACCAGCCAATCCACCTGGGGATATTCGTCCATCGCGGACAGGATGCCGGCGACCGGCCCCATATCCTGGTAGCGGTCGACAATCTGCTCGAACTTGCTGCGTTCGGCTTCGCCTCGCTGTTCCGCTCGCGTTGATACGAAGACACGATCACACATCGGTTCGATCAGCTCGACAACATAGGCAAGCTGCGACCGCCCACCCCGCAACAGCCGTGCCTTGTCCTGTCCCATGCGCCGGCTCCTGCCGCCGGCCAGAACCAGGCCAAAGATCGGGTTGTCCATTGTCTTCCTAGCCACGCGTAAAATCCTGCTTGCCGCCGGTTTTCGCCATCAATCGCGTTTCGCCGATAACGATGTCATGCGACATCGCCTTGAGCATGTCATAAACCGTCAGCGCCGCAACGCTTGCACCAGTTAGCGCCTCCATTTCGACACCTGTCTTGTGCACGACTTTGCAGCGGCAGTCGATGACGGCATTGTTGCCGTCCATCGCGATGGCGATGTTGCAGTTGTCGAGTCCAATTGGATGGCAAAATGGAATCAGCTCGTACGTTTTCTTGGCGGCCATAACGCCCGCAATGATTGCGGTCGCGAACACGGGTCCTTTCTTCGTGCCGATCTCGTCGCCCGATATATGCTGCACGATATCGGCCGGAAGACGGACGACGGCCTGTGCATGCGCTTCCCGGACTGTCTCTTTCTTGTTGCTGACATCGACCATTGTCGGCCGGTTGTCGGTATCGATATGGCTCAGTTTGCTCACGCTAGCCCCCAATCCGGTACATTTCAACTTTACGCTGCATATGAGCTTCGGCCAGCTCCGGGCTACGAAGTTCACTGTAGCGATCTGCGCGCTGCAACCAGATACGCGACAGGATATCGGTGAGCTCGTCTTCATCGGCGTCGTTCCTCAGCGACTCTCGCAAATCCGTACCCTGGCTCGCAAACAGACAGGTATACAGCACGCCATCCGCCGACAAGCGGGCGCGGCTACAGCCGCCGCAGAATGGCTCTGTCACCGAGGAAATGAACCCGATCTCGCCCTGACCGTCCACGTATTTGTAGCGACGTGCAACTTCGCCAGGGTAATTCTTGTCGACCCGCCGCAGCGGCCATCGCTGCACGACCTGTTCGAGCAAATCTCGCGATGGAACAACCTGGTCCATGCGCCAGCCGTTTCGATTGCCGACATCCATGAACTCAATCAGCCTGACGACATGCTCGCTGCCTCGGAAATGGTCCAGCAAATCCAGGACTGTGTGATCATTGACGCCACGCTGAACAACGACATTTATTTTGATCGGAGACAATCCGGCAGCTTCTGCCGCGTCGATGCCGGCAAGCACCTTCTTCATATCGCCGCGCCCACCGCTCATGCGTTTGAACACCGTTTCGTCAAGACTGTCGAGGCTGATCGTTACGCGGTGCAGTCCGGCGCCCGCCAGTTGGTCAGCCAAGGGAGCGAGGAGCATGCCATTGGTCGTCAGCGCCAGGTCATCGACACCGGGTAGCTCTGCGAGCCCGGCAACAAGCTCGGCCAGGTTTTTATCGAGCAGCGGCTCGCCACCAGTCAGCCGAATCTTGCTAACGCCGAGCCGGGTGGCAACGCGCGCAACTCTGAGTATCTCGTCGTAGGTCAGCCTTTGTTGCTTCCGGAGGAACTCATAGTCGGCATGAAATTCATCCTCCGGCATGCAGTAGGGACAACGAAAATTGCACTGATCGAGCAAGGAAATGCGCAAGTCGTGTAATGGCCGGCCGAGCGCATCCCGTGTCCTGGCGTGCGCGGTGCGAGGCGCGCTGTCCGATTTGGGTTGCGAACTCATAGGGACATTCTGCCCTAAGTCGCCAGTGTTACAAACCGCAACAGACGAAAGCAGCGCGGTTTGCTAAGCTGCGTCGCTTGCGACAAGGGGAAATTTCAGATGCACGTTACTTTCAGCGCGGCCGAACTCGCTTTTCAGGACGAAATCCGGGCTTTTTTCCGCGACGAGATTCCTGACGATATCCGTGAGAAACAGAATCAGGGGATAGAGCTCCTTCCAGAAGACCAGGTTCGCTGGCAGCAGTTGCTGCATAAGAAGGGCTGGGCGGGAATCAACTGGCCGGTCGAGTACGGCGGCACGGGCTGGACGCCCGTGCAGAAGTACATATTTGCGACCGAAGAGGCCAACGCCAACGCTCCCGTCATCGTGCCGTTCGGTCTGAGCATGGTTGGTCCGGTGATCTACACCTTCGGCAGCGAAGCGCAAAAGAAACGTTTCTTACCCGATATTCTGGCTAGCAAGGTGTGGTGGTGTCAGGGGTATTCGGAACCGGGTTCCGGATCGGATCTCGCATCGCTCAGCACTCGCGCCGACCTGGTCGGTAATCATTTTGTCGTCAACGGGACCAAGACGTGGACGACGCTCGGTCAACATGCAGACTGGATTTTCTGCCTCGTAAGAACGAATACTGATGTCGCACGCAAGCAGGAGGGCATCAGCTTCATCCTGATCGATATGAAATCGCCCGGTGTCTCGGTAAAACCGATCATCCTTCTCGATGGCAAACATGAGGTAAACGAAATCCATTTCGACAACGTCGAGGTGCCCGTCGAAAACCTGGTCGGAGAGGAAGGCAAAGGCTGGACGTACGGAAAAGTACTGCTGCAGCACGAACGGGCAAACATCGCGGGCGTCGCGCGTTCGACGTATCGACTGCGGCGCTTGCGCAAGCAGGTCGAGACCGCCGTCAGGGGCGCCACACCGTTGAAGAACGACAGGAACTTCATGCGCCGGTTGGCCGCTGTCGAAGTCGACCTCAAAGCGCTGGAATTCACGGAATTGCGCACGCTGGCTGCCGTGTCATCCGGCAAGGCGCCGGGCCCTGAATCGTCGATTTTGAAAGTCAAAGGCACAGAGATCCAGCAGGCGATCGACATGTTGTACTTGCAGGCTTCCGGTTATTACGCGCTGCCCTACGTACCGGATCAATACCAGCCGGACTTTGCGGATGAATACGTGGGTGAAAAGACCGAGACCCTGTCCTCATTGCGTTACTTCAACTACCGCAAGGCGTCTATTTATGGCGGCTCCAACGAAATACAAAAAAACATAATTGCCAAGCACGTGCTTGGGCTTTGAGGAAAAACAATGGACTTCTCACTCAATGAAGTACAGGAGATGCTGGCCGACAGCATTGATAAGTTCATCGACAATGAGTATGCGTTCGACACTCGGCAAAAGTATGCCGACAGTGAACCCGGTTTCAGCGCCGATGTCTGGAGCACCTTCGCCGAGTTGGGCTGGACGGCAGTACCATTCAGCGAGGATGACGGCGGATTCGACGGCGATCAGGTCGATCTCATGGTGATTATGCAGCGCTTCGGCCGCGGACTCGTTGTCGAGCCCTATCTAGCCAATGTGGTTTTGGCCGGCGGCGTGCTGAAACGCACGGGCAATGCCGAACAAAAGCAGCAATGGCTGCAGCCGATCATCGGCGGCGAATTGCAGGCATCTCTGGCCTTCACCGAGCCCCAGGCCCGTTATGACCGTGCGAACATTGCGACCAGGGCATCCGCGGACGGCGATAACTGGGTACTCAACGGCGCCAAGGGGTTCGTAATTAATGGCGGAACATCGGACCTGATTATTGTCCCTGCCCGAACCTCCGGCGAGCAAAGCGATGAGCGTGGCATTAGCTTATTCGCGGTTCCGACCGATGCAACCGGCGTGTCGCTCAACGCGTACCGCACGATCGATGGTCTGCGTGCAGCGGAATTGGTCCTCGATGACGTAAGAGTCGACGCTAAGGCCGTGCTCGGGAATGTCGACAGCGGCTTTGAAGCGCTCGATGCGACCATCGATGATGCGACGCTGGCAATTTGCGCGGAGGCCGTTGGCATTATGCAGGTACTCAAAGACAAGACCATCGAATACTCCAAGAGCCGCTCACAATTCGGTGTCCCGATTGGCAGTTTCCAGGCGCTGCAACACCGCATGGTTGACATGCTGACGGCGTGCGAGCAGGCACAGTCATTATTGATGTGGGCCGCAATGACTTGTGCGGCAAGCGAGAGTGACGCCAAACGCGCGGTCAGCTCCATCAAGTACCTGGTGGGTACGGCTGGTCAGACACTCGGCGAAGAAGCCGTGCAGATACACGGCGGAATGGGCGTCACCTGGGAACTCGACGTCGCCCATTATTTCAAGCGACTCACGGCGATCGGCCAGTTATTTGGTAACTCGGACTGGCATCTCGATAAACTGGCCGCCTGACGACCGCAGGGTCCCGGCAGCTTGTTCCCGCAGACCATTGTCGACTTTTATGCCGCCAACCAGGAATTGCTCTGGCTGACGACATTATTCGTCGACCTCGGTTTCACGGTTTTTCTGTACCGGTTTTTCGGTAAAGCCGGTCTTCAGGTAGCAATTGCGACGGCGATCATCCTCGCCAACCTTCAAGGGCCCAAGTTGACGGTCATATTCGGCCTGCAGACCAGTCTTGGCGTAATCTTCTATTCCAGCATTTTTTTCGCGACCGATGTGCTCAGCGAAAACTACGGCAAGGCGGCCGCAAACAAAGCGGTTCGCATGGGGTTCGCGGTCAGTGTCATCGTCCTGGTCATGCTCAGTCTTGCGCTGTTGTATCTGCCGAGCGACAAACCGGAAACTGCGGAGTTTTCGGCCTCGATTCACACTGCGTTTGCGACGATCGTAAACTTCACGCCGCGATTTATTTTTGGATCGCTGCTTGCTTACTACGTCAGTCAACACTTCGATGTCTGGGCATTTCACAAGATAAAGTCGGTAACCGGCGACCGTTGGCTCTGGTTGCGCAACAACCTTTCAACGATGAGCTCGCAGGTTGTCGATACCGTCATCTACTCGCTGGTCGCATGGTGGGGCATCGTCGATCTGAAAACCGCGCTCGCACTCGGCGCCGCCAAGTACCTATTCAAGGTCGTCATTGCTATGATCGACACCCTGTTCCTGTACTGGGCGCGGCACACGCACAGACTACGCAACCCTGTTCCTCTGACTGTCGAGTAATCGCATGAAGCCATCCGGCGTCATCACCATCACGACCGATTTCGGCCATAAGGGTCCGTTCGCCGGAGTGATGAAGGGCGTTATTCTGAGCCGGTTCCCGGATGCCCGAGTGGTCGATCTTGCGCACGACATACCGGCGCAGTGGCCGCCAGAAGCCGGATTCTGGGTGAGCCGATCCTATAGCTGGTTCCCAGCGGGAACGGTGCATCTGGCCATTGTCGACCCCGGCGTCGGCACCGAGCGAGATATTCTCGCCGTCGAAGCAGACGGTCATGTCTTCATTGCCCCGGACAATGGCTTGCTGGGACAACTGCTCGACAGCGTTGAATCGCCGCGGGTCTTCCGGCTCCTCGCCAGTAAAACCAGGTCTCTGCAATTGCAGACGCCCAGCGCAACCTTTCATGGCCGCGATATCTTCGCCCCGGTCGCGGCGGAGATTGCAGCGGGCCGCGTTGTCGTCGACGACGTCGGCGAGCCCGTCAGCGAATGGACGCCGGGCTGGTTGGACCCGCCGGAAACCGCGGCCGGCAAAGTCAGCGGCGTGATTGTCACCGTTGATGCGTTCGGCAACCTGATCAGCAACATCGATGCAAATCTGATCGACGGCTTCCGGGAACCCGTTGCCCATATCGCGGGCCATCAGATCGCCATGCTGCCAACGTACGGCCGCGCTAAACCCGGCGACCTGCTCGCGCTCGTGAACTCATTTGGCGTCGTTGAGATTGCGAAATCCGAAGGTAGTGCGGCAGAAGGCCTGGGTTCCGAACGCGGCGCTCCGCTCGTCGTCACCGACGGCTACACCACCTGATCTATACCTGCTGCTGCATCGCCTGTTTTTCGAGCTTGGCCCAGGAGTCTCGCAAAGTGACGATGCGGTTTATGACGCGTGCATCCACAGAATCGTCTTTTTCGTCCGGGCAGAAGTAGCCGAGGCGCTCGAATTGCACGGCCTGTCCGGCCGCTAATTGCTGCAAGGCGGGCTCGAGTTTAGCGTTTACGGTCTCGAGTGATTGCGGATAGAGTACGCCGTGTATATCGCTCACCGAGTTCGGATTCGCTTCCGTAAACAGGCGATCGTAAAGACGAACACTTGCATCAATCGCGTGCTCACAAGACACCCAGTGGATGGTGCCCTTGACTTTGCGATCGCTGCTGCCCGTGCCGCTGCGTGTGTCCGGATCATAGCTGCAACGAAGCTCGACAACGTCACCCGCCGCGTTCTTGATGACCTCATCGCAGCGGATAATGTAGCCAAAGCGCAGGCGAACCTCGCCACCGGGCTTGAGCCTGAAGAACTTGCGCGGCGCGTCCTCCATGAAGTCATCCTGCTCGATCCAGAGCTGCCGCGAAAACGGCATGTCCCGCGTGCCCAGCTCGGGCCGTGCCGGGTGGTTCATAGCCTCGACCATCTCGACCTTATTTTCGGGGTAATTGGTCAAAACGACTTTCAGCGGCTTCAGCACGGCCATGCGACGTTCAGCTTCGTCACCGAGCGTTTCACGCACACAGTTCTCCATGACGCCCATTTCAATAAGCTTGTCTTTTTTTGTAACCCCGGCTCGCGTCACGAATTCGCGCAAGGCCGCAACCGGATAGCCACGCCGCCGCATTCCGGCAATCGTCGGCATTCTCGGGTCATCCCAGCCGGAGACGATGCCTTCCTCAACCAGGGCATTGAGTTTTCGTTTGCTGGTCACCGCATACGCAAGATTCAGGCGCGAGAACTCGATCTGGCGCGGCCGGTGAGCGGGCTCAAGTTGGTCGAGGAACCAGTCGTACAGCGGCCGGTGATCTTCGAACTCCAACGTGCAGAGCGAATGTGTAATGTGTTCATACGCGTCGGAGAGACCGTGAGCGAAATCGTACATCGGATAGATGCACCATTCATCGCCCGCATTCTGGTGCGGAATATGCCGGATTCGGTACAACGCGGGATCCCGCAGGTTCATATTAGGCGACGCCATATCGATCTTGGCGCGCAGCACGTGTTCACCGTCAGCGAATTCGCCCGCGCGCATTCGCTTGAAGAGATCCAGGTTTTCTGCAACGCCGCGATCGCGGTACGGGCTGTTTCTGCCCGACTCGGTCAGCGTGCCGCGATACTCGCGTATTTGATCCGCGCTGAGGCTATCGACATAGGCATGACCCATTTCGATGAGGCGGCAGGCGGAGTCGTAAAGCTGTTCGAAGTAGTCGGACGCGTGGGTGAGCCGGTCTTCCCAATCGAATCCGAGCCAGTGCACGTCCCGCTTGATGGCGTCGACGTATTCCTCGCTTTCCCTGCCCGGGTTGGTGTCATCCAGGCGCAAAAATGTGCGCCCCCCCGTTTCGGCAGCGACACCGAAATTCAGGCAAATCGACATGACATGGCCAATATGCAGGTAACCGTTCGGCTCGGGCGGGAAGCGCGTTACGATTTCGGAATGCTTTCCCGACTCCAGATCGTCATGAATGATCTGGCGGATAAAGTCCCGCGTCTGAGTGTCGCTCATGAAATTTATGCTTGCTGGTTCGTGAAGAGGCGGTATTGTACGCGAACTGCCTCAATTCGCGTACAATACCGCGCCGTGCCAGCTGGCACCAAGAACCGCCTTATCAACAGTCCTGATCATGCCGAAAATTACCTTACCTGACCGCTCCGAGCGGCACTACGATGCTGCGACGAACGGCGCCGAGATTGCCGCGAGTATTGGCAAAAGCCTGGCGCGCGACGCCGTCGCCGTGCGTGTCGACGGCGCCCTGTGGGATCTGACCCGCGAGATCGATCACGACGCACAGATCGAGATCCTGACGAGGGATTCCGACGAGGGGCTCGAGTTGCTGCGTCACGACGCCGCCCATGTCCTCGCCGAAGCCGTCAAGGAGCTGTGGCCCGACACGCAGGTGACGATCGGGCCTGCGATCGAAAACGGTTTTTACTACGACTTTGCGCGCGACGAGGCGTTCACCGAAAGCGATCTCGAGACCATCGAGGCGCGTATGAAAGAGATTGTCGACCGCGACGAAGCAATTGAACGCGAGGTCTGGGAGCGCGACAAGGCAGCTGAATTCTTCCGTAGCATTGGCGAAGAATACAAGGCGGAGATCATCGAGAGTATTCCGTCCGACGAGGACCTGACATTATATCGACAGGGTGAATTCATCGATCTCTGCCGTGGCCCACACCTGCCCTCGACCGCAGCACTTGGCAAGGCCTTCAAACTGACTCGGGTTTCCGGCGCCTACTGGCGCGGTGACTCGGACAAGGAAATGCTGCAGCGCATTTACGGCACGGCCTGGTCGAATGACAAGCAGTTACGAAAGTACCTGCACATGCTGGAAGAAGCCGAGAAGCGGGACCATCGCCGCCTCGGGCGTGTGATGGACCTGTTCCATTTTCAGGAAGAGGCGCCCGGCGCCGTCTTCTGGCATCCGAAAGGCTGGGCCGTGTTCCAGTCGCTGATCGGGTACATGCGGCAAAAACAGAACGAAGCCGGTTACCGGGAGATCAACACGCCTGAAATTATGGCGAAAGCGTTGTGGGAGAAGTCGGGTCACAATGCGGCCTTTGGCGACAACATGTTTACGTCAGAGACCGTCGACGGTCGCGTTTACGCCGTTAAGCCGATGAATTGCCCGGGTCACGTGCAGGTTTTCAATCAGGGCATCACGAGCTACCGCGATCTGCCCGTGCGTCTTGCCGAGTTCGGCAAGTGCCACCGCTACGAACCATCGGGCGCCCTGCACGGCATGATGCGCGTGCGTGCATTCACACAGGACGATGCGCACATTTTCTGTACGCCGGAGCAGATTACTGACGAGTCGATTGCGGTCTGCGAACTCATTCTTGAAATCTACCGCGGTTTTGGATTTGAAGACGTCCGCATCAAGTTCGCCGACCGGCCTGAAGTCAGGGTCGGCGAGGATGCCGTCTGGGACCAGGCTGAGCAGGCGCTGCTCAAGGCACTCGAAGTCAGCGGTCTCGAGTACACGCACAACCCCGGTGAAGGCGCCTTCTACGGTCCCAAGCTCGAGTTCGTCCTGCGGGATGCCATCGGCCGCGACTGGCAGTGCGGCACGTTACAGGTGGATCTCAACATGCCGGGTCGCCTCGGGGCGAGCTATATCGGCGAGGACGGCAACAAGCACGTACCCGTCATGTTGCACCGCGCGATATTCGGCTCGCTGGAGCGCTTCATGGGCATCCTGATCGAGCACCATGCGGGCAACCTGCCCCTCTGGCTTGCGCCGGTGCAGGTCAAGGTCCTGACGATCACGTCCGACGCGGATACCTATGCCGGGGAAATCGCCGTCGCTTTGCGCGCACATGGCCTGCGCGCCGAGACCGATTTGCGCAACGAGAAGATCTCGTACAAGGTGCGCGAACACAGTGTTGCGAAGGTTCCGGTGCAATTCGCCGTCGGCCAGCGGGAACTCGAAAACCGCACGGTCGCGATACGCCGCCTGGGCTCGAAAAAGCAGCAGATCTTGCCGCTCGACGACGCTATGGCGGCCCTCAGGAACGAGGTTGATACTCGCGCCTGAGCAGTAAACGTGACGCGCCCTTCATTTTGATTGTGCGGCACGTCACAGATTCTGTAATCTGGCGGCCCTTCCTGGCGCTTGCGCCGCGCACCGGGCCTATAATTGACGAGCGCGATGTGCTGTGCGCGACTGAACATAAGACTCTGGAGAAGGCCAAGTGCCTCTGCACGAATTCAAAACTCAGGTTTTGTTGCTTCATAGCGAGCAAAGTACTCTCGACAGCTTGAGATCGGGGTTCACCGAAAGCTATACCGTGCACTGTGCAACCAGTGGCAGCGAAGCACTCAATACATTGGGTGACACGCCCATCAATGTCATAGTTTCCGCACAGGACCTGCCCGGGATGAGCGGGCTCGAGGCGCTCCGCGAAGCAAGGAAGCGCTCACCCGACATGATCGGCATTCTTCTGGCCGGTCATGGCGACGATGGCCTGGAAGCACTCGTCGGCGACAAAGAAGTTTTTCAGATTGTGCGCGGCAACATTACGGCCGATGCCCTGCTCAAGCTGGTTGAGCACGCGACGCAACAAGTGCGGCTGATGGCACTGGCCGAATCCGCGAACGACAATGCCGCCGATGTTGACGACGACACGGCTGAAGAACACATCGTCATGGAAACGTCAACAGATGGCGCCACCATTATCAGCGACGGCACGGGTCGAATGCGCGCCCTGAATCCTGCCGCCGAAGTGGTCGTCGAGTCCGCCGTCGGCTCACGCGCCGTCGACCTGCTGGTTCTGACCAGAGACAAGGAATTTCTCGCGACGATCAAGGAATCGTCGCGCGGAACGCACACGGTTCATTATGCCAGTACGCTGTCACAGGCAACCGAGACGATTCGCGAGAATAACGTCGGCGTGGCCGTTGTCGACGCCGGCATGGTTGGCGACAAGATTGAACAACTCACCGTACATCTACGCAAAGCCTCACCGCGAATTGTCTCTATCGTTGCAGGACGCCGCGATGACGGCGAAATGCTCATGGACCTTATTAATCGCGGTAAGGTCTATCGCTTTCTGCTCAAGCCGGTATCACCGGGCCGCGCCCGACTGGCCGTAGAATCGTCGGTCAAGCATCATCTCGAATCTGCCGATGTCGCCATCGAAACGAGTGGCGCATCGCCTGCGGCACCGTCCGGACCTGCGGCGAAGGCTGAGCCCAAGCCCGAAGTCAAGCCGCCGCCCGAGCGCCGCGCGAACAAGGTGGTCGCGAAACCACGATCCGGGATTGCCGCGGACCCGCCTCCGGATGTGGCTGTCGATGCCCACAAAGGGTCAAAGGTAGACGACCCTGGGGGTGCGTCTGGTGCAAAACGCTCAGGCGATGACAACGCTGGAGCGCCCGCCCAACAACCGCGTATGCCGAGCCTGGCGTCCGCCACAGCTGGATCTGGCGGTTCCTTGCTGGCCAAGCCGAAGTTGCTCGGGGCCGCCGTTGTCGCCTTTGTCGTCATTGCGGGCAGCCTGCTCTGGTTGACGCGAGACACGGACACCGCTGTTGCCCCGGACCCGGCTGTCGCGAATCAGCAGGCAATTGATGAGGCCGCCGAGGGCGATGACGTGACCCCTGTCGTCGACGCGCCGGCCGCCAACGCAGACGGCGCCAGTCTCGACAGCGCTGTAGACCAATTGATATCGACCGCCGAGAATGCATTTCTGGAATCGCGCCTGGAGGATGCCGCGGCCGCTTTGCGAGATGTGAACTCGATAGATCCAGACAACGCTCGTTTGCAGGTGCTAAGCAGCCAACTTTCCGAGATGCAGCTGAGCGCACATGTGGCCGACGCACGTTTGGCCATTCGGGAGCAACGATTCGACGATGCCGACACTGCGATAATGGCGGCACGCGCATTGGGTATTCCCGAAAACACAGACGTTGATGCAGTCGCCGGCGATCTGCAACTCGCTCGCAGCGAACAACGGGCCGAGGACGTGCTGGCGACGGCGAACGCACGTCTTGAAGACGGCGACTTGGTCAGCCCCGCCAATGACAATGCCCGTTACTACTACGAGCTGGTGCTGTCCGACAGCCCGGAAAACGCGGCTGCGCGTCAGGGCCTGGTCGTTATTGCCGGCGAGCTGGCGTTACGGGCCCGAGCCGCAATTGAGAGTGGCAACCTGGATACCGCGGAGGAACTGCTGGGCACAGCGAATGAGCTCGATCCATCCAACAGTGAGCTCGCCGGGGCAAGAGACGCGCTTACGACACGGCGCGAGGAACTCGCAGCGGAGCGCCGGCGGGAGATCGCGAAACGACGTGCCGACGAAGAAGCCGCTGAGGCAGCGAGCGCAGAAAGTGCCGCAGCGGAAGCGGCGGCGGCTCAGGCGGCGGAGGCCAGGGCCGCAACGGCTGAGGCCGCGGCGGCTCAGGCGGCGGCGGATAGGGCTGCAGCGGCTGAGGCGGCGGCGGCTAAAGCGGCGGCGGATCAGGCCGCGGCGGCTAGAGCGGCGGCGGCTCAGGCGGCGGCGGCTAAAGCGGCAGCGGATAAAGCGGCGGCGGCTAGAGCGGCGGCAGCCGAGGCGGCGGCGGCCGAAGCACGTGAAATCGTGCCCGAGAAAGCCGCTGTTGCAGTGCCTGCAGAGGCATCGCCGAAGGTTGCAGATGACGCCGCGCAAACGGCGGCCGTATCGACAGGCACGACAGCGGACTCGGCACTAAACGCGACGCCAGCCATGGTTAGTTCATTGAATCGGATCAAGTACGTGGCACCGAAGTACCCGCGGGCGGCACAGCGACGCAATCTGTCAGGTTGGGTCGATGTCGTGTTCACGGTCGACACAGATGGCACTGTCAAAGACATCGCGGCCACAAACTCCGAACCCGGCGAGACCTTCGTCAAAGCCGCAACCAGAGCCGTGGAAAAATGGATCTTCGAGCCCGTGATTCAAGACGGTATCGCTGTCGAAAAACGCGTTGGCGTGCGCATGATGTTTGCACTCGAGTAACGCGTAAGCCTCGCCGGACTCGCCGCAGCTTCAAATACGTTCTTTCCGTAATAGGTCAGGTCCAGAATTCTCAATTATTCTGGGTCGGCTCTCTATTATGAGAATTTCGGCGTTACGAATTGACACAATTTGTTGCAAGAACAGGGTGAATGGCGATCGCCTCGCATGTAACATTTACACCAAAGCCGCCAAGGTGGTGAAAAAAAGTGTCACAAGAAACCAATCAGGGGTCCAGCCGGCCTACGCGCAAGCAACAACTTCGCAGCGTCGTAACGCAGCACAAGCTGCTTGATGCCGCCATCGAGGCGTTTTCTGAAAATGGTTTCAAGGGCACCTCGACGCGCGATATTGCGGAACGTGCCGGGGTCCACCATCCGCTTATAACGTATCACTTCAAGAACAAGGAGCGACTCTGGCGCGCGGCAGCCGACAAGGTGTTCGGTGAATTCAGGGCTTCGTTAGCCACGTCTCTCGAGAACAACGATGATGAGTGCCCGAAGAAACGGATGGCATCGCTCATTCGGGCCTACGTCTATTACGCCAGGAGCCAGCCCGCGCTGCACAAGGTACTGGTTCAGGAGGCCAGCTTTCCGAATCCGCGCCTGGATTGGTTGGTCGACACTCACCTCAAGCCGTTCTTCGATGCAACGTTCACGATGATCGAAGAGCTGCAACACCTCGGTGTCGCACCAGCGGGCAACGCGAGACTGCTCTTCAATATGATCCGATTGTCCTCCGGAGGGCTGCTCGCGCTAGGAAATGAACTCAAAGCGTCCAGCGGTATTGACACGGAATCGGGCGAAACGCTGGATGAAATCGCCGACATGATTGTCCACGTTTTCCTGCCGGGTGAGGTCAATTCCACAGCCTGACTAGAGACGGTCCTTCAATCGAAAGTACAGCATCCCGAGTGCGAGCGCCGGATTCGCAAACCACTTGCCGCCCGGCAGACGCCAGTGCCGGATCTTCGAAAAAACATCAAATTGCTCGCTGTCGCCCGCCACGATATCTGCAAGTATCTTTCCGGCGAGATGTGTTGGCGCGACGCCGTGACCCGAATAGCCCTGAGCGTAATAGGTATTGTTCTCGATTCGACCGAGCTGTGGGACACGATTCATGCTTAT
>JABDNG010000100.1 GCA_013001045.1 Woeseiaceae bacterium
GCTGCCACGACGGTTCGTCAATGGTCTCCTCAAGACTGAACAGACGGCTGCATGTGCTGTCAGCCAAAATCTTGTGATACTCATCGACCGTAATGTCGAGTCGTTCGGCTATTTCGTCAGTTTGTGCACGACGCCCGGTCTCGGCTTCGATTGCCCCGATTGCGTCCGTTACCTTGCGGTATTTGTGGTGCACAGACCGTGGCGTCCAGTCATGTTTGCGTATGTCGTCCAGCATTGCACCGCGAATCCGGATGCCTGCATAGGTTGCGAAGCAGGCCCCGCGCGAGGGATCGAAATTGTTGGACGCCTCGACCAGCCCGACCATACCCGACTGCAAGAGGTCATCGATATCCACGGTCGACGGCAGACGCGCTGCAAGATGCAGTGCTATTCGTTTGACGAGTTCGACGTTTAATACCACCAACTGTTCGGCGGAATAGCCAGTATCGGTTGCAACGCTACTGGCACTGGAATTGACACTGCCGTACGTGTTCATGCTTTCTTACCTCTCAAGGATTGGTCAGCAATCAACAGCACGTCAATATTCATAGGTCCTGGGCTCTTGAATCCTTCGAACTTCGCCCTTTGTGAGTTCCTACTCATAAACCACACTCGCTTTTAAACTTGTCTCGGCCATCATTGGCTCACCGACTTTCGCCGTATTGGGCTTGATGCATTCGACATCTTCGTTAATGAGCCCAATTGAAAACATTTGCTATCCGTAGTTCCGGGTTAAAGCATAGTCGTGCAGCACAGCCGGGTTCGTGATTCCTGTCACAAATATCTACATACTTAACTTAATGGTGCCCACAGCCAGGGCTCCTGCAGGTCCATGCGAACTAATTGCAATACCGGAGCCGGTCGGGGCCGGGTTTGCGCGCAAAAGGCCACGCCTGCCGCCACGAACGGCGAATTAAACATAACGACTATCGACAAGGCATTGATGGACAGAGCAAAAAAAAGCAAGTATCTGCGTCAAGAATCTGAATTCTGGCCGAATCGACCCGGGTGTCGTACGATAATTCGACCATATACAGGGTATCGCTTGCGGAATACGCTATTGGCTGCAAATGCAGGCTAAATTATCCCCACCTCCGGCCGATACACTGCTTAACGACGAAGACCTTTGAGGGATTAGTGCATGGCGACCAGGGGTGCTCCCGCGGATCAGGGCTTAAATGGCAAGGCAGTCAAGAAAGGCGACCCAGTGAGCGATATCAGAAAAATATCTCGCGACCGCAGATCGTCCAATGGCTCGGCCGAAGGCCGCGCCACAAGCGATGACGTTGCGGTTCTGACCGTGAGCGCAGAACTGCTTGAACAGCTGGAAAATGCGCTCGCTTCGGTCCCGTCAGTGGACAGCAGTCGTGTGGCCGAGATCAAAACTGCCATCGAGAAGGGCGACTACAAGATCGATGCCGACGCGATCGCTGACGCCATGATACGGCTTGACCGATCATTTGGTGAATAGCGCGGCGCTGCTTGCCCTCTCTTCAGGCACGCCACCCAAGCGATCCCTTTCTCGCTAAATCACAGCACTGCAACTATCGGTATTCACATACTGTATTGCGCCGCCGCGTGAGTATACTTACGTCAGTAACTACAGTCCCCGCGCCTTCTGGCCACCGTAAATTACTTAGCCGAGAATTCGAATGACAACCAAGCTCGCCGCCTTGCAGTCCTGGGTCGACCAGGTTGCAAGCCAAACTCAGCCCGACTCTATCCATTGGTGCAGCGGTTCCGATGACGAGTATCAGGAGCTTGTCCGGCAAATGCTCGCCGACGGTACGTTGACGACTCTTAACGAGAAGACCTACCCAAATTGCTACCTGCATCGTTCCGATCCTAACGACGTCGCGCGTGTGGAGCACCTGACGTTCGTCTGCACAGAGTCCGAGGAAGACGTCGGGCAGAACAATAACTGGATGAGCCCGGCGGACGCCCACGCGAAGATGGATGCCCTCTTCTCAGGCTGCATGCGCGGGCGAACGATGTATGTCATTCCTTATTGCATGGGCCCCATTGGTTCGCCGTTTTCGCGCTGTGGCGTCGAAATCACCGACAGCCCCTATGTCGTTATCAACATGAAACTGATGACGAGAATGGGCAATCAGGCACTGGAACGCATTGAAAAGGAAGGGAGATTTGTAAAGGGGCTGCATTCGACGGGCGACCTGGACCCCGAGCGCCGCTTTATTATGCATTTCCCGGCCGAGCTCTCGATCATGAGCTTCGGCTCCGGTTATGGCGGCAACGCGCTACTGGGCAAGAAATGCCACGCGCTGCGTATCGCGAGCCACCAGGCACGCGAGGAAGGCTGGCTCGCCGAACACATGTTGATCGTCGGCCTGGAAAGTCCGGAAGGTACAGTCCACTACGTGGCCTGTGCGTTTCCCTCGGCTTGTGGCAAGACCAACCTGGCAATGCTCATCCCGCCCAAATCGCTGCACGACTGGAAAGTGTGGACACTCGGCGACGACATCGCATGGCTGCATCCCGACGACACCGGGAAACTGCGCGCAATCAACCCCGAGTCCGGCTATTTTGGCGTCGTCCCGGGCACCAACCCGAAGACCAACAAGAACGCCTACGACATGATCATGCATGACGCGATCTTTACAAACGTCGCGACAACCGAAGATAACGAGCCGTGGTGGGAAGGCAAGCAAGATGGCAAGCCCGCGAAGGACTGGCAGGGCCGCGACTACGACCCGGCGAATGGCCCGGCCGCTCACCCGAATTCGCGTTTCACCGTCTCCGCAACCAACAACCGCAGTTACTCGAGCCTGGCGGAGGCTCCCGAAGGTGTGCCAATTTCAGCGATCGTCTTCGGCGGCCGCCGCAAGACCGTCGCACCGCTGGTCTATGAGGCCAAGAGCTGGGAACACGGCGTACTGGTCGGCGCCGGTACCGCGTCCGAGACGACCGCGGCTATGGTGGGTGAAGTCGGCGTTATCCGCCGCGACCCGATGGCAATGAAGCCTTTTTGTGGCTACAACTTCGCCGACTATTGGTCCCACTGGCTGTCATTCAAAGACCGTACCGCGCATCCGCCCAAGGTATTTCATGTCAACTGGTTCCGCCAGGATGACGAGGGCCAATTCCTGTGGCCGGGATTTGGCGAAAATCTTCGCGTTCTGCAGTGGATTATCGATCGCTGCGAGCATCGTGCAGGTGCGCAGGAAACCGCAATCGGATACCTGCCACACTCCTACGACCTGGATACGATCGGCCTGGACATCAGCGCCGAGACCCTGGAAACATTGACGTCAATCGACTCGTCGCAATGCCGCGACGAAATGATCTCGCTCGGTAAGTACCTGGAAAGCTATGGCGAGCGCACGCCCGAAGAATTGCTGAGGCAGCAGCACCGGGTGCTCCAGGAGCTGGACAGAGAAATCGCGAAGGCCTAGCCGACGATTATTCTATCGTCTTATAGTAGATGGCGAGCGATGACCCGGGCGGCTCAGCGCGACCGAGACCGATCGTGCCCTCACTATCCAGTTCGGTGGAATCGCGGCGAACAAACGTCTCGTTACCTTGAATGTCCTGCAAAAACGTTCCGTTCGTGCTCTGGTCAACCAGCATGAATTTGCCGCGTCGCATCTCGATTTTTGCGTGGATGCGAGAAATCAGGTTGCCCTTGACGACCAGTTCATTGTCGTCGGCACGACCCATATTGATCGATTTTCGCTGATCGGACACTTCGACCGTCGTGTCCCGAAAATTCAGCAATAATTTCGACGCCTTGCGCGTGTTTTCCCACTCGATCGTGGGCAGCATATTGGTTGCTTCGTCGGGCTGCCAGACGAGTTCAAATAGCGCAACTTCATCGACTCGCCCACGCACCGTGGCGACATCGATCTGGCGCGCCTGGTTCCTGAGTTCCGGACTCATTTGCTCGACGGTGAATCCGGAGACCACGATCTGCCGCGATTTCGCCTGCGACGTCATGCGATTTGCCGTGTGCACGGCGGCACCAAAGATGTCGTTCTGTTCCTGAACGACGGGACCAAAGTGGCAGCCAATTCGGATCGAGACCGGGATACCGTTGTTCTTTTTGGATTCCGTCGTAATGCGCGACTGCATCATGACGGCGGCACCCATGGCTTCATCGACCGTCTCAAACGTCGACATGACCTCATCCCCTATGGTTTTGATGACGGTACCGTTGAACTGATAGGTGGCGTCTTTCATGACATCGAGGCACAGAGCGACCGTCTCGCTGGCTTTGGTGTCGCCAAACTTGTCATATAACTGAGTGCTGCCCACAACATCGGCAAACACGATCGCGACTTCAAGGTCTCTTGCCATAACTCGGTTCACAACTTCCTACGCCAACCAACTAATAATACTACTATTTTTCTGCAACTATGTAAGCAATCCAGGCCAGGTCTGCCTCGCCTCTCTCGTTGGGTGTGAACTCGCCGTTACCGTCACCGTCCTCGTCTTCACCCTCCCAATAAACAGTCGCCTTCCTGAATCCCGCCTCGAGCAACAGCTCGCGCAGCTCGGGCGCCGACCAGAGTCGCCACTCGTAGGTGAACGCCTTTTTGATCTTGGAGCCGTCCTTGAATCTGAAATGGATGTGACAGCGTATGTAATTGGTCACCGGGTGAAATTCAGCCTGGTGCCAAATGTATGTGAAACCCTGCTTCTTGTGTTTGGTCTTTTCCCGTGTCTCTTCCTGAGCCTCGGGGCCACCGAAAAGGTCGCAAAAAAAGACACCGTCGTCTTTCGTGGCATTGTACGCGCGTTCGAAATAAGCGCGTACCTTGTCGCGAGTATCGAATATGAAGTAACTGAAATTGAAGGCCACCATAATATCGACCTTGGGCGTCTCGACGTCCATGACGTCGGACTCGATCAAACTCACTCGAGCCTGGTCTTCAGCGGGTAGCTTGCCGACACGATGGGCTCGCCCCCACTCCAGTACTGACGGATCGATATCAACGCCAATCGCCTGGTAATCCTGGCCCTGCCTGACCCACTGGCACGACGCGCTCGCCGTGCCGCAGAAATCTTCGCGAAACAGGTACGCCGTCCGTCCCGTGAGCGATTTGAACGTCGTTTGCAGAAACTCGATTTCGTTTTCGACATTTTGAACAGACTGTTCGTACAACTCGTGAATATCGGCCGTTTCGGCCATTGTCGGATGGGGGTTTCTCTTGGCGGATTTCGCGCTCATGTCGGGGTGTTTTTCCTTGTGGTAGTGCCCTGTATCTGGGCGAGCATTGTACTTGCCTAGGCGGCGATAGGTATAGCGTTAAGTGCGTTCTCGAGCACATCGGTGCCTGCGCCGGGCCGGTGCGAATGTTCGCTGATAGCGCGTCGCCACGCGCGCGCACCTGGCTGTCCCGCAAACAACCCCAGTAAATGACGTGTGATGCGGTGCAGCGGCTCCCCGTCTGCGAGGACTGAAGCGACGTAGGGCAGCATTGCCAATACGACGTCGCGCCGCTCTGGCAGCGGCCAATCCGGGTTGAAGTGATGGTGAAGCTCGGCCAGAAAATACGGTTGCTGGTACGCCCGCCGGCCGATCATTACGCCATCAACGTGTTGCAAGGCGTCTTCGACCTGCAGGATATCCGTGAGCCCACCATTGATGACGATTTCCAGCTCCGGGAACACGCTCTTGAGCCAGTAAACGCGCTTATAGTTCAGAGGCGGAACCGTTCGATTTTCCTTGGGACTCAGCCCGTCGAGCATTGCGATTCGCGCGTGCACAATGAACTTGCGGCAGCCCGCATCGGCAAGCTGCTCGACAAAGGCCTGCAGAAACTCGTCACTGTCTTTGTCGTCGATGCCGATTCGCGTCTTGACCGTGACGGGTTTGGCGGTCTCGGCCTGCATTGCTTTGAAACACTCAGCCACAGTCTCGGGCCTGGCCATCAGGCAAGCGCCGAACTGACCGCTTTGCACGCGGTCACTAGGACAACCCACGTTGATATTGATCTCGTCGTAGCCGATCTCGTCGGCTTTACGCGCGGCGCTTGCCATCCACTGCGGCTCACTGCCGCCCACTTGCAACGCGACGGGGTGTTCTATGTCGTTGTAACGCAGGAGACGCCCGGCGTCGCCATGATGGATAGCGGCCGCAGTGATCATCTCCGTGTACAGGAATGCAGATGGGTGCAGCAGGCGCATGAAATAGCGGCAATGCCTGTCCGTCCAGTCCATCATTGGAGCAATATTTACCTTGTTTTTCATTAGGTTATAGACTTTTTCTAAAGCTATTCCGAAGTAAGAGAGATTGCCTGAGACGGCCGCGAGTCGCGTATAGTCGCCGGGATTGTACTATTGGTTGCGACTAGAAGGAGCCTAAATACGCATGTCAAACCAACCCAAGAGTATTTCGCTGGTGCTCGGCAGTGGTGGCGCCCGCGGCCACGCCCACATCGGGGTCATCCGTGCCATCGCAGAGCGTGGGCACAACATCAATAACATTGCAGGCACGTCGATGGGAGCGGTGATCGGTGGCATCTACGCAGCCGGCAAACTGGACACCTACGTCGACTGGGCCAATCGACTTGAAAAAAATGACGTATTAAAGCTGCTGGATTTTTCGTTTACCTGGAAATCGATATTCAAGGGCGAACGCATCATCGAGGTGCTCAAAGAACTGATCGGCGACTGCCAGATTGAAGAACTCGAGCGCGATTTTACTGCGGTCGCCACGTCTCTCAGTGAACAGCGCGAGGTCTGGTTGAACTCGGGCTCCTTGTTCCGGGCTATCCGCGCGTCCACCGCGGTTCCGGGTGTATTTGCACCCGTCGAACTGGACGGCGTGATTCTCGTTGACGGCGGCCTCGTAAATCCAATTCCGATCGCACCGACACTCACCGATGCGACCGACCTTACGATCGCCGTCAACCTGAGCGGGCTAACCGATAGCTATCGGCCGCCCGCAGACCGGAAAAGCGCGCCAGCATCGAAGTCCGATGAAGGCTATCGCGAGAAAATTTCGCAGTTCATCGGTAGTCTCATGGAAAACGGCGAGAGCGACGAATCCGATACGGACGCCGCGGACCTCCTCGTGAAGTCCATCGACGTGATGCAGGGTGCAATTGCACGCCTCAAACTGGCCGCCTACACGCCGGACAAGGTCATCGATGTGCCTCGCGACGCATGCAGCTTTTTCGAGTTTAATCGCGCGGAGGAAATGGCCGAACTCGGTTACAAACAAGCCTCCGCGGCCCTCGACGATCTCGGCCTGTAGGCCAGCAGCTGATTGAGACGGTCAGTCCTCTTCGTTCAGTATCAGTGCTGTTACGCTCGATCCTGCGGGGACCTTGAGGTCCTCTTCTCCCAGGGGAAATCGCACCTGCCCACTGTCGCTAGTAATGAACAACAACAGCCGGTCCGGGTATTGGCTACGGTAGTCGGCGAAACTGAAACTCTCGGTAATTTCCGTCTTCTTTGTTTGCGCGCTGTCATCGACCAACGCCAGTAAATCTTCCATCGATTTAAGACCGCCGAACAGGACGCGCCCCGCTGTCTGTCCGCTGATGTGGTGCTTTTCGTGGCTCGACTCCGAATCCTGCTTGACCGTGTAGACGTTTTCTCGGCCAAACTCGAAGCGATAACTGACACAAGCCAACTCATTCAGGCCCGGACGATCCGACATGGCCAGCAGTCGGCCCAGTCCCGTAAGGTCCAGGTGCCGTTCGGCGTAAGCAGATACCGGGCTGCCGTAGAACACGGGCAAGCCGGCCATTCTCGCCTCCCTCACACCGTCCCAGTTCATGGATGCAACCAGAACGCGTTGCCCGGCCTCCTTGAGAGCGGCCGCATACGTCAGCGCGAGACGATTCGCGCCCACAATCAATACGCCGGTCGGTTCGGGGTTTGCGACCTTCAGCCAGCGCGCCACAACCGACCCGGAGAGGCTTTGAATAACTACGGTACCGACGATGATGGTGAAGACAATCGGCACCAGGTTTTCCGCGCCGGGATAGCCGATGCGCTCGAGGCGCAATGCAAATAGCGCCGAGACAGCCGCCGCGACTATGCCGCGCGGAAATATCCAGCCAAGGTACACGCGCTCACGTGCGCTCAGCTCGCTGCCTATCGAGCAGGCGAACGCGCGTACCGGGCCTGCGACAAACTGCAGCGCTAACAGGACCGCGATAGCACCGGCACCAAGACTGATGATGCTCTCGAGCTGCACGCGCGCCGCAAGGACGATAAAAAGCCCTGCCACGAGCACGAGTGTGAGGCTTTCCTTGAAGTCGAGGATGTCCTCGAGATCCAGGTCTTTCATGTTTGCCTGCCAGACGCCCATGATAGTCACGGCGAGCAGCCCGGATTCCGACTCGACCGCTTCAGCGGCACTGAAAACAAGGATCACCATCGCGAGTGCTGCGTAGTCGCGCAGGTAATCCGGCAGCCAGTGATTGCGCAGGACCACACCGAACGAATGGCCAACAACGACGCCAAGCAAAGAGCCCACGGCGATGATGAGACCCAGCGTAGAAAACAACTGACCCGTCGTCGCCGCCGTTTGCGTGACGACGATGAAGTTGAAGACCAGGACGGCGAGGATTGCGCCAAGCGGGTCCACGAGAATGCCCTCCCAGCGCAGGATATTGGAAAGGGCGCTCGTCGGGCGAACTGTACGTAGCAGCGGCAGAATGACGGTCGGCCCGCTAACGGTGACAATCGCCCCGAACAACGCAGCCAGATAGATATCCCAGCCCAGAAAGAGGCGTGCCGTCAGCGTCGCGACCAGCCACGTGACCAGGACACCGACGCTTACCAGGTTGCGCACAACTGCGCCGTGACCCCTGATCTCGCTCAATTTCAGCGTCATGCTGCCTTCGTATAATATGACGGCAACGGCGAGCGAAACCAATGGCTCGAGCAACTCGCCAAACAATTCGTCAGGTCGCAGCCAGCCAAGGACCGGACCCGCCACGATGCCCGTTAGCAACAGGAAAAGGATCGACGGCAGCTTCACTCGCCAGGCGATCCACTGACAGGCAAAGCCGGCGACGAGTACACTGCTTAGGATGATTAAATTACTGCTGTGCATGATT
>JABDNG010000105.1 GCA_013001045.1 Woeseiaceae bacterium
CTTGTACGCCGCTACATTGCCGGCAATATCCGTTCCTATAATCGCGATTCGCAACGCGCCGTCTCCTGCTCTTTGCCTACCACTTTTGCGGCACGCGCTCGATCGCGTCGGTGTCGTAACCAATTGATGCCGCAAACGCCAGGAGTCGTTCGTAATCCGCGTCAGAGATCGACGGCGTGCGCGCCATGATCCAGATGAAATCGCGTTTCTGACGCGCAACGATGGTCTGCGAGTAATCGTCGGCAAGATACACTATTCGGTAGTCGGCCTTGATGGGCCACACGAATCTCATTCCCCAGATGGCGTTCGATTGAGTGTCGGTGACAAACCCTTTGGGGTTGTATTGTTTCTTTTCTCCGTCGAATCCACCTTTCCTGAATGTAAACGTCGTTTGAATCGTACCGTCATCGTTCAGGGCATACGATTCAACCGCGTTGTAGGCGCCCTTCTCGAGGAATGTCGGGATGTTGGCGATAACGTACCAGTCCCCCATGAATCGATCGATATCGACATAATCAACAGTCTTCATTTCAGGTCCACGCGCCGCGCAGGCGCCCAGTGTCAGCACGAGCAACATTGCGATGATTGAGTTTTTTCGTCTGGTCATATCAGGAAAGCTCGTAGCGAATGATGCGGCCGCCTTTGGCAACCGATTCGAGAGCCAGCCATTCGTCGTCCGGCGAATACCATAATTTAAGCTCCAGTTTTTTGGCCGTCAGTCGATACACCGACGCGTCCACTTCCTGGCCGCGCACCATAACAGGCTGCACGCCCAACGATTCCACCGCCACATCGACGTATTCCCCCGATTGCGAGTTGAGGAGCCTGGGCTCCTGTAGAAAGTCGGGATCCCAGTACGCGAATGTCATTACACAGTCATCGAATTCGGTCTCGGAGGCACCGGCGTCAATAATCAGCCTGTCCTCTACCGTAGCGCCGCTCACAGCCAGTTTCTTGCCATTCGCCTGCGTTCGCGTGTCGATCTCGCGCAGGCAGCCGTCAGTCCATACCTCAGTCGCGTTGTGCCGGTAGCGAAACGCATTGATGAAGAGGAAACGTACATCAAATTTCGCTTCGCTCTTGATGCGTCTCCTGTCACCGTCTTCGACCAGCTCAAACCGGTGATAGCCGATCCTGTCGCCGTCCAGCAACACTGAAAAATCCCAACTTTTGGAATCACCCGTGGCCCCTGCAATGACAGGCATTGCCAAGCTCAGCGCGAGCAAGACCGGTAATTTCAGTGTCTTGATCATGACGAGTGAACCTCCTGCGCCGCCGTTTCACTCGGGGCGACGTCAAGCTTTTCGGCCAGCGCCAGTAACAGCGGCATGAAGACCGCCCAGCCGATCGCCAGGGCAATCATCGCTGCCATATAATCCACGAGAATGATGCCGCCGAGTTTCTGCCCCGCGATGTATGACGCAGGTCCACCGATCGCGCCGAACACGGCTGCAAGCGCTGGCCTGCGTTTCAGCCAGCCCATTGAAACGTTCAATGTCGTGCCGAACAACATCCACATCGTTACGATCCAATAAGGCGCCAGGAACTCACTGAACTGCCCCGAGGGGTACGAGACCCAATTGAATGCGACGAGCAGGCTGTCGAAGACTATACCGACAACGCCACAGGCAATGACGAGGAGCAGCTCGGAAGTCGGCCTGCTCGTGATCCCGAGGTGAATCGCAAGGACAAAAAGCAACACCACCGGTCCAAGCCACGGCATCTGGTTAGCCGCCCCGATGACCGACGAAAACCAGCCGATCTGGAAGGCAATAAAGTTGACCATCATAGGCATATCATTCGCCTCCTTTCTTGAAAAGATAGTGACTGACAAACCACTCTTGCCCGTCGTTGAAGCGAAATAGCTCTTCGCATGCCATGAAGAACATCCGCCAGCGCATCCACCAGCGCCCTGCATCCTTCTCGCCGTAGGTTTCGGAGAGCAGTGGCAGCACGCCGCTGCGTCGACTATCCATTCGATTCAGCCAGGCACGACACGTCTTGGCGTAGTGCATTCCGTTCCAGGCCCAGCGCCGTTCGAGATTGAGGTGCTCTGGGAACATAAGCGGCAGATCCGCGCTCGGCATGATACCGCCGGAAAAAAAGTGCCTGCTCATCCAGTCGCTCGGACCCTTGTCGATGTACTCGTAGGGTGTCGAACGGTGGCAAAAAATGTGCATGAAAAACCTGCCTTCCGGCACTAGCCACGAATTGATACGGCGAAACAGCTCATCGTAGTTGCGCATGTGTTCGAACATTTCGACGGATACGATACGATCGAAAGAATCGGCGGCGTCAAAATCGTTCATGTCACACACGCTAACGGTCATGTTTTCAATCCCGCGCTCGGCAGCCTGCGCAAGTATAAATTCGCGTTGCGAGTGCGAGTTCGATACGGACGTCACCGACGCATTGGGAAAGTGCTCGGCCACCCAAAGCGACAGGGACCCCCAGCCGCAACCGAGATCGAGCACTTTCATGCCGTCTTGAATTCCAGCTCTTTCCACCGTGAGTTGCAAAGAAGATTCTTCCGCCTCGCCGAGCGTGCTGACATCAGAAGGCCAGTGGCAGCAACTGTACTTTCGATTCTCGCCAAGAACCTGCGCGAAGAATTCCGCGGGTACTTCGTAATGCTGTTCGTTTGCGACGTCCGGTACTAGCGCAATCGGCGAACGACGCATCATCGCAACAAAATCATGCAAAGCGCGTGCAGTGGCTTCGACATCGCCTGCCCGAATTTCGGCAAGCTTGCGCTCCATCAGGCGGCGCATGCCGCTGCGAATTACGCTGTCCGGGACCAAACCTGACTCTGTCCACCCTATTGCGCGTGTCGCAACACCCGTCATCGTCGTTCTCCTGAAAACTGAGCGCTCAATATACGAGCAGATCCACATCGCCACAACGGCCTGCAGGACACTGTTACACTCGCTTACAAATTGACTTAATCGGGCAGCAGTCGTTTAGCGCTGAATCAAGCGCCTGATTTCACTGCCCCGCAGGGCATGCAGTACCTCTGGAAAGTGCGGCCAGGTCAAGCACGGTGAATCTGCCGGATCGAAAGACAACCGCGTTCGCGGGTGGTCGCGCGAGGATCATCTCTGTTTTGTCAATGCTCTTCAGGATTCCCTCGATATGCTTATCGAAAGGCGCGAAATACTCTAGAGTCTCGCCGTCTTCGGAAAACCTGGCTTGGTCAATGATCAAGAAGTCTGTCTGCCAACGACATTTCAATTTGATGAGGGGCTGAACATCTTTCGCCAGATAGGCATCGATCAGGTCGAACGTCCGTTTTCGCATGTTCGCGATGTGGCCCTCGTAGGTCGGATAATGAGCTTTGTAATTTACAAGTAATGGTCGGCCCGCCACGTAGGGAATCAAATCGGTTTCCTCGTCGCTTGGCCATGCGGCGATCAATGTGTCTGCGGGCAATTGACGCACATGATCCATTAGCGCGTGTGTGTCCTCGTTCAGCCGTAGCGACGAAAAACTGCGGTGCCTATCCGTAGCATGCAAAGCGAGAATCAATGGAACTATAACCGCGACTACCGCCGTCGCCGGGTAGCGTAATGTCGATCGATGGTCGTAACAAAGCGTAAACAAGCCGTAAATGAACAGCAAAGGATAGAGGGCGAATAATGGATACAACCAAAAGCGGTAGGCCATATACGGTCGAAATACCGTCACCAAAATGCAAAACATCACACTCGGAATGATGAAGGCCAACAGCGCCCGAAATAATGCGGTTCGTGTACGTAAATAATATAGGCCAAGTCCGGCGACCGCAGCGATGCAAAAGCTAATATTAATAACTAATGTGATGGGCAACGAATTTCGAAATTGGCCGATTGCGCTTGCGAATACATAGCTAACAGGATGGAAGACACCATAAAAATGACGCCCGTCCGGACCATTTTCCGGGTAGATGTCGATTTTATCGCCGGGCGCCAACGTAGCCCCGTAACCATCGATAGGCATAAGTTGACGCCAAAGCAAGGCGACCGTAATTGCCGCCGTAATGCCAAGCACCAAGATATCGACAACGCGTTTCCGGTTTTTTCCACTGAGCGCCTTGCGACTGACTAGCAAATACCAGGCCAGCATTAGCCCAAGCAACGGCGACATCGGCGGATACAGAAGTCCCGACAAAACGGTCAGGCTCGCCAACATGTAGGGTCGCTCATACAACAAGCAAACAAGCCCCCAAGTCAGCAGCGGAAAGGCGAAAGCATGTGGCGTCGCCGAACTGATTTGATAGTGATAGATCGGCTGTGCCGCCACAAGCAATGCAACCGCTAATCCCACCATGATTCCGCCAGCGCGCAAACCGGACAGGGCCGCACCGACGAGCGCCACAAAGCCACATACAACACCAAGCAGCTTATGAAACGTTATGAGGTCTGTGCCAGCAGCCAGGGCCGCTTCGGTGGCAAAGGCGTAAAGGTACGGTTGCGGAAACTGACCCAGAAACTGCCCGGCATAATCCTTGGCGTTGGTGCGCGCCGGATCAAGGTGATAGAGAATACGCAGCTCTTCGTGAAAATTTGATTCGTCTACTATATCGAGCGTGTTTCCGACTACAACAATCAGTAGCAACAGCAGAAAGATCGAGATAATGATCCGTTCGGTCGACTGCACCCACGAGTAACTATGAGTGCCCGGCGTCTTTGGATTACTGATCATGCCCTTATGATTGCTGCATTATACTAACGACTGCAGCAGTAAAGCCTCGCTCAATCTCACGCTCATCCGCATGATAGCCGCAATCGAAATAGCGCATCGTTTCGTGCCAATTATCGCTCAAGTAATGTTGCTGCATTTGTTCGAAGACCGCTTCATCAAGCGTCTGCGGATAAGGCATCACAAGCTCCCGCGCGGCATACCCATTGTAGTCAGAAATGATATCGTCAAGTCGATGATCGTACAGCACTGGTTTGCCGCCACGCAGGATCTCTACGACGACCGTACTATTGCCACATACAGCGATATTGGTGCGCGCAATATCTTCATGCAATGGCGCCGTAATGGAAATCTCTATTGGCACACCAGCGCACGGAGTAACTGACAGATCCGCGTTTACAACTTGTGCAGGATGCGTACGGATGAAAATTAATCCAATAGATGCGATGCGCGAGAACTCTCGGACGATCTGTTGCAGGCGGGTCTCATCAGTGAGTGCCGTCAGGTAAATGCCGACGGTCAACGTATCGCCATTTCGGTTTGGAACCCGCATTGGACGCTGCGGCTCAGCCATGGTGAATGGCACGATATTCAGCTTATGCGGTGAATGACGTTGATAGATGTCGGCCATTGCCGGACTATTGACGGCGACCAGATCGGCATAAAGCGGCGCAACATAATGCGTTTCGCCGCTCGCAATAGCGTGATTGGTGAACACTACTTTCCTGCCTGCGTTATGTGCTGCCGCCGCAAGTCCGAGGCATTCCGGCGAATACTGGCAAGCGATGAATACCGCTTTAACATCATTGTCCAGCAAGCGCTTGAATCGCATATAATATGTCAGTGTGCTGAAAATACGACATGCCGGCATGAACTCGTGCTTCCTTATGAGTCGTTTTGCAAAACGAAACAATCGAACGCTGCTTGGCATAAACGAAAAAAGATCAGATATTGCGGTCAATCTGAAGACATTCGTCAGCGAAGTGGTCACTTCCCCACGCGGTATTGTGGATAGTTTTTCGCGCGCATGACTTAGAACGCGATGCTCATTGGGGTAGGATGCAAAAAACAATAAGTGTTGTTCGCTGTCGTGTCGTCTTGCTAGCGAGAGATAGCACTTTAGTCCATACAGTACGATTAACCCCGCTTTCACGCTGTCAGGGGCTCTCTGATAAAAAAAGTAGGAATAGCGAATGCGCCTGCTGTTCTGCAGCACGGACACGAATACCTTCATTCGACCCACGGAGTCATCAGTCATGCGAACAATATTGCAGGCCTTTGAAAGGGTATAAAGTCTGTCACTCAAATTTCCGAGTTTCCCATGTATGACGTACTAAAAAAGCTCAGCCAGAATTCGGCATTCTATACGTTTGCAAACTCGATTGAAGCATTTTCACCATTCTTGCTTGCGATAATCTTGACGCGTCAGCTGACGCCAGTCGAATACGGCGTCTGGGTCCTCTTCATCGCACTTGTGACATTCTTGCGCCCCTTGATCAATCTTACTATTCAAGACGCATTGCGAATGCATTTCTTCGAGATGAATTACGCCGAACGCGCCCGTTTCGTCTGGTCATCCCTCTGTCTAACGACGATCTGTGCGACAGCTTTTGTTGCCATAACGCTTATTTTCTCTGCGCCACTCTCGACCGCGCTGAGTTTGCCAAGCAATTGGCTGGTGGCAATCCCCGTCGCCGCTTTCCTGTACGCCGTCTTTTACTTCCTGCTCGCTTTTAACCAATTCGATCACAACCGACGGCGGTTCCTCTATCTACATGTGATTCAAACCTCGGCGAGCTTGGTGTTCATAGCTTTTCTGGTATTCAATGATTGGGGCTGGCATGGGGTTGTCATTGGCAAGATTATCGGCCTCACGGTTGGCTGTGTAGTTGGCGCATTCTGGCTGGTTTCGGATTTGCCATTTAGCAAGATTCTGAGGCAACCGCCCCACATCCTCAAATTGGCAAGATTTGGACTCCTGTATCTGCCGACCGGTATGGGTTTAGTCGCAATCCCTCTAACAGACCGCCTTATTGTGACCCATGTTTTGGGACTTGCAGAGAACGGTCTGTACGGAGTTGCTGCACTTTTTGGCGTAGCGGTGTTCGTTGCGATCAATGGTATCTTGCACGCATGGATGCCGTGGTTGTTTCAAAATCTCGCAAACCGTCGTAGTGTACGGCGCGAAATTGTTATTGTTTCAGTAATACTATTTATCGTCTTTCCGCTTGGCGGCGTTGTTGCTAATTTTATTGCCGTTCCGGTTGCCCCGATTATTATCGGTGAGTCATTCAGTGGCGCGTTTCACATGATTCCCTGGGCCATCGCCGGCACTGTTTCGATGGGCTACTTCTTTCACAACCAGGCGTACCTGCTTTTCAAGAAGGCAGTCTTACCTATGTCGTTGAGCAGCTTTTCCTGCATCACGCTCAATGCCGTCCTTAGCTACTACGGAGCGATCGAGTACGGCGTACTTGGAGTCCTCGCGGCTACTATTGGAGCATTTCTAATTTCAGCCTCGATTAGCGCCGCCTTCATTTTTCCGCATTACCGTCACGAGACAGCAGATGCTCGTGCCGTTGGATAATTCTGGGCCGGCGACCAAAGTATCGATGAGGCCTGCCAAGAAACCGTGCGCTCAGCATTCTCATTGTTTTTTCGAAGGGCTAATAGTAGTAGGCTGTCGAAAAACTACATAGCCCCGGTAGCTCAGTCGGATAGAGCACCAGATTCCTAATCTGGGGGTCCCATGTTCGAATCATGGTCGGGGCGCCAATTGAGACAATCGACTCACCGATGACGATGCAAAAACTGAAATCCTTCGCCACCGTCGATCCGTTCGACGGTATGAGCAGCCAGTCTCCGGGCCGGGCAATGAACCTTGTCAACGGGAACTGGGTCGCGGAACGACAGATCCGAGAGGACCTGCCGGACCCGATGACCGGAGAGAACTTCATTGACGTTCCCGATACTGAGGAAATCGGAACGTTCTTATCAAGCTTGGCCAACTGTCCCAAGACAGGCTTACACAATCCGCTCAAAAACACCGATCGCTACGTACATCTCGGCAGGGTCTGTGCTCGCGCCGCTGCTTTGCTGGTGGATGAGGACATCGAAGCGTATTTCACCCGGCTGATTCAGCGAGTAATGCCCAAGAGCTGGCAACAATGCCTCAACGAGGTGCTTGTCACGCGGGTCTTTCTCGAGAATTTTGCCGGCGACGGTGTGCGATTTCTGGGTCGCGGCTTTTCCAATCCGGGCGACGCCACCGGGCAGGAATCCCGCGGCTACCGCTGGCCTTTCGGCCCGGTCGTCGTTATCGCGCCGTTCAACTTCCCGTTGGAAATACCCGCGCTCCAGGCTCTTGGCGCGCTATTCATGGGTAACCGGCCGCTGGTCAAGGTCGACTCGAAGGTCAGCGTCGTGTTCGAACAGTTCCTGCGCCTGCTCATACACAGCGGTTTATCGCCGCACGATGTCGACCTGATTCATTGTCGCGGTGAGCGCATGGGCGAACTGCTCGACGCCGCGAAAGATTCCGTTCGCATGATTCAGTTCACGGGATCAAGCCACGTCGCTGAAGCTGTCGCAAAGACGGTGAATGGCGCCGTCCGCCTCGAGGATGCGGGCTTTGACTGGAAGGTCATCGGGCCCGATTTCGACAAGCGATGGCTCGATTACGTCGCCTGGCAGTCGGATGAGGACGCCTACAATGCCTCCGGCCAAAAGTGCTCCGCACAGAGCATTCTGTTCGTGCATGAAAACTGGTCCGATGCCCTGCTTCCCAAGCTGGGGCCACTGGCGGCACGCCGCAACCTGAACGACCTTTCCATCGGCCCGGTCCTGTCGTGGAATAACGAGCAGATCAAAAAACACATCGACGCCGTTCTCGAGGTGCCCGGCGCAGAACTCATGTTCGGTGGATCCCCGATTGCAGGGCATTCCATCCCCGCTCGTTATGGTGCCTACGAGCCGACGGCGATTCGTGTTCCGCTGGCCGCCATTTGCGAGCAGCACTTTGAGTTACTGACAACAGAACTGTTCGGGCCGTTCCAGATCATCGCGACCTATAAGGACGACGATGTTGTTGCGCTGCTGGGTCTGCTCGAGCGGATTTCGCACCACCTTACCGCCGCGGTCGTCAGCGCAGATCCGGTCTTTCAAAACAGAATACTTTCTGCGACCGTCAACGGGACTACCTATTGCGGCATGCGCGCGCGAACGACAGGTGCACCTCAGAACCACTGGTTCGGGCCGTCAGGTGACCCGAGAGCGGCAGGCATTGGAACCCCCGAAGCGATAATCAGCACCTGGAGCGGGCACCGGGAGATCATCATGGACCAGGGCGAGCTGCCTGACGACTGGAGTATTCCGCCAATCCGATAATGGAATTTCTGCTCGCTATCTTATTACTGACCGCCGCATTTTATGTCGGTTGGAACATCGGTGCCAATGACGCCGCCAACTGTATCGGCACCACGGTTGGTGCCAGTGTCCTGCCCTATCGCTCGGCCGCATTGATGATGGCTGTTTTTGTGATTCTCGGTGGTGTCTTGCAGGGCCACCACGTCATGAAGACCGTCGGCAAAGGGATCGTCATCACGGAAACGGCTGTTTATGAATCGCAGAACGACGAAGCGGCGCCGCCACAACTCAAGGCCTACTTTCCTGACCAACGCCTGCCCGACCTCGCTATCCTGGTTGCACTGTTGTCGGCCGGCTTCTTCGTCACCTTGGCGACATTTTCGAGCGTGCCCGTCTCAACATCACAGGCAATTGTCGGCGGCGTCGCCGGGACCGGTCTCGGGATTGTCGGATTGCAGGCAAGCTATTTCAAACTGGGCGTGCTGCTCAAGATACTCGGCGCGTGGGTAATCAGTCCCGTCCTTGCCCTGATCCTCGCGTTTATCGTCTATTCGTTCCTGAATGTCATTCTAAGACGCGCCCGCGCGATCATCTGGTCAAACCTCCTCCGCATAGCCGTTATTGCGTCCGCAGCGTATGTATCCTATTCATTGGGTGCCAACGATGTTGGCAACGCCATCGGACCGCTACTGAACAAGTATCCCGACAAGGGAATCCATCTGGCAGTTCTCGGAGGCGTCGCCATGGCAATTGGCGCGTTGACATTCGGCAAACGTGTTACAACCACTGTGGGTCGAAGTATCACGCCGCTTGATTACTCCGGCGCACTCGCTGCGCAGTCCGCCGCTGCCTTCGGCGTGCATATGTTCTCAATGCTCGGCATTCCGGTATCGACATCGCAGGCCGTAGTGGGCGCCATTATCGGCGTCGGTCTCACCAAGGGTGCCAGGGCTGTCAGCAAGAAGAAAATCACGACAATCTTCGCCGGCTGGATCGTCACACCGCTCTGCGCCGCAATTTTCGCGGCGCTGGTATACCGGCTGCTTTATTCCTTGTTGTATTAGGGTGTGTTCAAATAACGTCCAGGGTAGGTGCAAAAATGCTTATTTTTAAGAAAGAAAAACAAGTCGTCGAACTGGCGTTACGGCATGCCGACAAGACGGGCGAGAGCCTGAAGATAATGGTAGGCGCCGTCAACGCCTTTGCGCTCGGCAATATCGATCATCTTGCAGAGCACGCTGCGCAGGTGAACAATCTCGAAACCGAAGCCGACGGCATCCTCCGTGAGATCAGGGAGCTCTTGTATTCTGGTGCTTACTTGCCGACGATCAGAGGAGACATTCATCGACTGTTGTCCGCCGTGGATAATGTCACCAACAAGATTGAAGGTTGCCTGGACTTCGTCAACTATCAGAAACCCGCGTCACTAGACGCTTTTCATGCTGAAATGACTGACATTCTCGGGCTCACGGAAATATGCTGGTCGGAGCTTCGTAGCGCGCTGCGTGCGTTTTTCAAGCCAAAAGGCAAGGTCGAGGAGCTCAGGGAGCACGCGCGTAAAGTTGGCGAGATTGAATCATCGATCGACGCCAAGGAACGCGCTTTAACGTTGCAGATATTCGAGTCGGAGTTCCCGATCGGTGAAAAACTGCATCTCGTGCAACTGCTTTCGAGGATAACCCAGATATCCGATCAGATTGAAAACACCAGCGACGAACTTGAACTTCTCAGTCTGAAATCGATTATTTAGGCTCAGTGGTGATTGCCATTACCGGACATTGGCTCTAGAGTTGCGCCATGAATGAGCAAGCGAGAATGGCGAATCTACGAGCAGCGCATCGCAAAATTCTGCTCTGGATGGCAGCTCGAATCAGCGTTTACTACCTCGGATTGGCCGCGGCGATTGCTGTCGCCATTACCGTATTTCCCAGCGTCATTGATCAACTGCCGCTCGG
>JABDNG010000136.1 GCA_013001045.1 Woeseiaceae bacterium
ATGTATTGGAGCTGGCGGATGAACTGGACCTATCGCAAATCCAGCGAGCTGAAACAGAAGCGCTTTTCGAGGAGATGCGGATGAACGCCGTGCTCGTCGGTGAAAAGTTGCTGGCAGCGGAGATGGGTCTCGATCACGATTTCGAACGAGGAGCGGTAAATTCCGAGTCGCTGGAAAGTGCGTTGTTGGAGATCGGCAGGCTAGGCGCGCAACTCCGATATGTTCATCTGGCGGCACACCTACAGCAAAAACGCCTGCTGACTGCGGAGCAGATCGCGAAGTATGATGAATTACGCGGGTATCAAGATGCGGCGCAGGGTCACCCGGGGCATCCGATCGACGATTCCACGCATCACTAATGGTGTCGGAATTAACAGCCTGTTTGGCAACGACCTGGCCTTATGTCTTGCCTTCGCCCAATAGCAGCCATTCTGGTGCTACCTGCCAAATTTTCGCAGAAGCGCAGAGGAGAAAGTCAATGCCCGCGAAAAGATACCCATTGCCAAAGCGGTTCAACGCGGCAATGTCCGAGGAAGCCTACAAGCAGTTGCGAGTGCTCAACGAAAAGTACGGATACGGAAACAACTACTTGTTGACGATAGTGCTGGAGAATTTCGAGCGTATAACTGATCCCGAAGCCGTTGATCGCGTCTTCGCAAAATTTGCAGCAGAGTTCGGTGCACCGCGCGTTGGCGACCTGCAAAAGGACAGTTAAGGTCGCTTTTCACGGCAGTCCCAACAAAACCAGAACAACCTTTCCGGCCAGATTCACGGGGCCTGCTTGTGGCCGCAAGCCGCGGGCCGGGCACAACAGCCGATGACTAAAAATCAGAGACGGGCGCGCGATGCGACGCTATATATGGTCTCGGAGGCGCAATTATTCGATCCGCCAGCGATCGACGTCGGAGGCCCAAATGCGCAATTTCGCGCAATGAAACAGGGCAGGCAAATACGTAACTTCCTTATTTGTGACGAAAAAACCACTTCAGGGCGATTTCGGGACAAATCCCGAGCACAGATGACAGCGCAATCAATAGTTCTTAAACTTTCGTCCGAAACTGTACGACCGCAAAATAAAAGTGATTTCTTATTCGTCGGTCCGGAGGGCGTTTTGTCAACAGATAAGGATGAAGTTGGGCTGAGCGAAGAGTTCGCCGGCGAGGCCACCATGCGCATCGCGGCGCTCCACCAGACGGATAGTTTCTATACGCCTCTTGAAGAGCGTTTCGAGCGTATCACTCGTCTGGCGAGGCAAGCGATGGGAGTACGTGTTGCGAGTGTCTCACTGCTCGCCGATGACACCATCTGGTTCAAGTCTGTTATCGGTTGGCGTGTCTCTGAATTGCCGCTGAAAGACAGTCTCCAACAGCCGATGCTGGAGAGTGGCGGGCCGCTGATTGTGCCGGATACGCATGCGGACTCGCGCTACGCGAACTTGCCGCTGGTCGTCGGTAAACCGAACTTTCGATTCTATGCGGGTTACCCCCTGCGCGACGGCGACGGTGCGATCATCGGCGCGTTCTGTGTGTGTGACGTTAAACCAAGAAAGGTCGACAATGGACTGGGTGTCATTCTGTCAGACCTCGGGCAACTGGCCGAGCGTGAGTTGCTGACGACCGATTTGTGGAATGCGCAGAGCCAGCTGGTGGGCAAACTGGACACCGCGCGGCGCCAGGCCCTTCTCGACCCGCTGACCCGGGTTTGGAATCGCCGAGGAGGTCTGGAATTGATGGAAATGGTTCAGCAAGAATCAATTGCCAGCCACGAGCAGTTCGCCGTCTGCCTGGTTGATCTCGATAATTTTAAAGAAATCAATGATGAGCACGGACACGGGACCGGTGACCAGGCTTTAAGAAAAATTGCCGCGAGCATTACTGCGTCGATTCGACCCGACGATGTCGTAGCGCGATACGGTGGTGACGAGTTTTTTGTGGTATTGCGCAATGCAACGCCTGACATATGCGAGCTGGTTGCCGGTCGAATCTGCGACAAGGTCCGCGACACTCGGGTGCGTATTGATGACGGCAGCCTGGCTACAACTGTCAGTATTGGTATGGCGGTCAGTGATGCCGGTGCAACGACAACAGCCGCATCGCTCATCGAGCGGGCGGACAAGGCCCTGTACCAGACCAAGGAGCGGGGCCGTGACGGGGCGACGGTCTGGACGGACGAGATTCAGCCCGATTAACGAGGCTCAGGCGACTCCAAGGGCGGCAAGCCGGTCGGCCTGGTATTCGTTGATCAGCGGCTCAATTACCTGCGGCAGTCCGCCTTCGATAATCTCGTCGAGTTTATACAGCGTCAGATTGATGCGGTGATCGGTAACCCGGCCCTGCGGGAAGTTGTACGTCCTGATGCGCTCGCTGCGATCACCGGAGCCCACCAGTAGCCGACGTTTTTCCGCTTGCTCCGTTTCCTGTTCGGAAACCTGTGCGTCGAGCAAGCGCGCCTGCAACAACGACATCGCGCGCGCACGGTTCTTGTGCTGCGAGCGCTCGTCCTGGCACTCGACGACAATGCCTGTCGGCAGGTGTGTCAAACGGACCGCGGAGTCCGTCTTGTTGACGTGTTGCCCACCGGCACCCGACGCACGATAGGTATCGATGCGTAACTCGGCGGGATTAACCTCCACGGCTTCCACTTCATCGGGCTCGGGCAGCACGGCAACAGTACACGCGGACGTGTGTATCCGGCCTTGCGACTCGGTCGTCGGAACTCGTTGCACGCGATGCGCCCCGGATTCAAATTTGAGTTTTGCGTAAATACTATGGCCGGTGACGCGGCTGATAATTTCCTTGAAGCCACCGTGCTCGCCCTCACGTGCGGACAGGATCTCGATCGACCAGCCCATGGACTCGGCGTACTTTGAATACATGCGAAAGAGATCGCCGGCGAATATCGCGGCTTCGTCGCCGCCGGTTCCTGCACGTATCTCGAGAAAAACATTACTGTCGTCGTGCGGGTCGGGTGGAATCAGCGACTTCTGCAGTTCTGATAGCAGGATTTCGCGACGCTCGGTGAGGCCCTTGAGTTCCTCCTGGCCCATTTCGCGTATCTCGGCGTCTGCGTCGTCGCTCATCTCTTCGGCGGAGGCGATCTCGTCGAGCAATGCCTGGTAGGCCTGGAAGGACTGCACGACTGGTTCGACGCGCGAGTATTCCTTCGACAGGTTCCGGAACTGATTCTGGTCCGCAATCACGTCCGGGTCCGCAAGCAGGCCTGCGATCTCCTCGAAGCGTTCTTGCACGGACTCCAGTTTTTGACGAATGGATTCTTTCACGGTGAAAGCTGCTCAGTCTTTGCCGAGACCGAAGAGGGCACGCGCCGCATCGATCAGCTCCTCGTCTGACGCTTCGCCTGCTTTGCGCAGGCTTACGCTCGGGCTGTGCAGGAGCTTCTTCATCAGTGCAGCTGTTGCATATTCGATGGCATCCTCAGCCGATTCACCGCGCGCTAGTCGTCGCCGTGCCTGCGCGTTGACCTCGCTCCGCAACAGCTCACTTTTCTCCCGCAGCGCGGCGATTACGGGGACAACCTGTTTCGATCGCTCGATATTTGCGTAGCGCGCGATCTCTTCGTCCAGCAGTCGATTTGCCTCGACGGCCGCGGCCTCGCGATTGCCCTGGCCTTCCTGAATGACTCGGTCGAGATCGTCAATCGTATACAGGTAGACATCATCGAGGTCGGCGACGCCAACTTCGATATCACGTGGCACCGCGATATCGACGGCGAAAATAGGTTTGCGTTTGCGTGCTTTGACCGCGGCCTCCATCTGCGCGAGCGTAATGACGGGCTCCGTCGCAGCCGTCGATGTGATGAGAATATCCGCCTCTGGCAGCGTTCCCTCGATTTCGGACAGCGGCAGCGCGAAGCCGCCGAACTGGTGCGCCAGGGTTCGGGCTCGTTCAACATTTCGGTTTGCGACAAATAACCGGCCGATCTGACGTTTGTGCAGGTGCTTGGCTACCAGCTCAATGGTTACGCCCGCGCCGACCAGCAAGGCCGTGTGCTTCTTGAATCCGGCAAAGAACTGGTTTGCGAGATTGACGGCGGCCGAGGCTACCGAAACCGGACTGGCGCCAATCTCGGTGTCAGTGCGAATTTTCTTTGCGACGGCAAACGTGTGTTGAAACAAGAGACTTAGCCTGCGGCCGAGCGTGCCGGCTTGCTGCGCATGACGAAACGCATCCTTGAGCTGACCCAGAATCTGCGGCTCGCCGAGGACCATCGAATCCAGTCCGCACGCGACCCGAAATATGTGGCGAATCGCGTCGTCTTCCTGAAGCGAGAACAAAGACTCACCGAACGATGGATCGAGATGTCTGTCATCATGCAGCCAGGCCTGCAGACGCTCACGTCCGCCGTCGCTGGTCATGACGTAAAACTCGGTGCGATTGCAGGTCGACAGCAGCACGCTCTCCTCAACGCCGTCGAGCGCCATCAGGCTCTGCAGAGCGCGCGGAATCTCGTCTCCCGCGAACACGACTTGCTCGCGAATTTCGACAGGTGCCGTGTTATGGTTCAGCCCGAGTATTTGCAGCGGCATAGCGTTACTGGTGGCGCCGATACGGCACTCTAGGATTTCGGAGTGCGTATGATAAGCGAACTGAACCCCGAGTTCCTTGTCTGTGTAATAAACGGACGGTTTTTTATGCATGAATTACGACGATGGCTGTCGGCCGCAGCGCTGATTACGCTATTCGCCCTGACGCCCCTCTCAGCGCTTGCGGACGAGGTAAAAACCTCCGACGCTAATGCCCATATCCTGCAGGCCGAGATGGCCCTGCAGGGCAAGGACTATCTCAAAGCTACGATCGAGTACCGCAAGGCGGCGGAGCTCAGCAATAGCGCCGAAGTCGCCCGCAAGGCGACGGCGGTCGCCTTCGCCTACCGTTTCGACAATGAGGCGTTGAGGTCGGCGAAGCGCTGGATCAAGTTGAAGCCGGACAACGACGAGGCGCGTATCTATTTGGCCCAGAGTTATTTCCGGCTGGGCGACTTGCGTAACGCACGGCGCAACTTCAAGAAACTGGTCGAGAAAGGGCAGGAGCCGCCAGGCCATCGCCTGATGTCTCTCGTTCGATACCTTTCCGAAGACCACAACCCGAGGGACGCCGACGAGCTCATGCGCGCGCTGGCGAAACCCTATAAGGATTCGTCGCTGGCGCATTATGCGGTCGCTGTTCTCGCGCTCGAGGCTGGCGACACGGCTCACGCGATGGAGCGTGCGCTGCGGTCCAGCGAGCTGAATCCGGACGACGTCAAGCCCAAGTTACTCTATGCCAGGGCACTCCTGATCGACGGCGAGCCCGAGAAGGCGATCGAGTACACGGCACGTATTATCGGTGATGACCCGGACCCGGATCCCGATGCCCGTATGGAACTCGCCATCATGTATATGATGTCGGGTCGTGACGATGACGCATTGAGCCAGGTGAACCAGGTACTGCTCGAGCAGTCCGGCCGCAGCGACGCGCTGCGCCTGATGGCGATCATCAATTTCCGCCAGGAATACCTCGACGCGGCGTGGGACGATTTCCAGGACCTTCTCGCGACCGGGCAGTACCGCATGGACTCCTTGTACTATCTTGGGCGAATCGCTGACGTTCGCGAAGAGTACGATCGCGCGATCCTGCTCTATCGTGAAGTCCTTTATGGCAGTAATGCCGTCAGCGCTCAGCGCCGCGCGAGCGCCTTACTCGCGTTCGAGAAAGACGACATAGAGGGAGCGCTGGAGGTACTGAATGAGTTTGCGGAGACGTCGCCGTCGCATGCCATCGAAATGGTCGTGGCAAAGGCGCAGTTATTTGCTTCGCTGGAACAGTACGATCAGGCGCTGATGCACTATGACCAGGCGGTCAGGTTTCGTCCCGACGAGGAAGGCACCGCGCTGAGCCGGGCGGAACTCTTGCTTCGCATGGGGCGTCTCGACGAGGCACTCGCCGCTTACTCGAACGCGGTCAAACGCTGGCCCGACAGTGCACTGTCACTGAATGCCTACGGTTACACGCTTGCTGATCGTACGGACCGGATTGCCGAAGCCGCAGGCCTGATCCGCAAAGCGATCAAGCTCGATGCGGACAACCCGGCGATTATTGATAGCCTCGGGTGGGTCCTGTTCAAGCAAGGCCGCTTCGACGAAGCGCTGGTGGAATTGCAGCGTGCCTACGACAGTTTCGATGACCACGAGGTTGCCGCCCACCTGGTTGAAGTACTGGTTGTACTGAAGCGACGCGACGACGCGCTTCAGTTACTGGAGGCGGCGCTGGAAAAAAGACCCGAGAGTCAGCTCCTTGAAGATGTCCGCAGCCGTTTGTTTCCCGACACGCCCTGATCGTCGCTTGCGCCGCTTGGCCTGGCTGATGGCCAGCCTGTGCTTGTTGGCGGGATGTGCGACGACACGCCAGGGTATCGCGCTTCCGGACATCAGTAGCTGGGAAGCACGCAATGCCGTTCTTGGCGAACTTCGCGAGTGGGAGTTCAAGGGACGCATCGCCGTCAAGGCGGGCGACGAGGGCTTCAACGGCAAGTTTAACTGGTCGCAACTGGACGATGCGTTTAGTGCGACAGTCGGCGGGCCGCTGGGCGTGGGCACGGTACGCATCGAGGGCGACGGTCCCACCGTTGTTCTCACCGACAAGGACGGCGTGCAAACGGTGCTGACCGATGCCGAGCGTGAGTTACGTTACCGCTATGGCTGGACGATCCCGGTTGCTTCTTTGAGATACTGGGCCCTGGGCATCCCGGATCCATCAATGACGGCAGTGACCGAGTTCGATGAGGCGGGCCGCCTCGCGCGGCTTCGACAAAACAGCTGGGTCGTCGAAATAACGCGCTATCGGGACGGTGGCGGGCAGCAAATGCCGCGCATTTTGTCGGCCTCGAACCCCGATACTCGCGTCCGGATGGTCATCGACAAGTGGTTGTTCTTCGAGCGTTGACAGCACTGGAACCTCACCGCACAATTGCGCCGCAGCGCGCAGTTCATTTCCATTGGGGCGTAGCCAAGTGGTAAGGCATCGGGTTTTGATCCCGTGTATCGCAGGTTCGAATCCTGCCGCCCCAGCCATTTCACGTCATAGGGCCTGTAAACACTAGGGGGATATTGTGGAAGTTGGAACAATGGCGGTCTTTTCGGGCAACGCCCACCCGCAACTTGCGCTTGACATCGCCCGTTATCTCCGTATCCCCCTGTCGAAGGCCCATGTTGGTCGCTTCTCGGACGGCGAAATCAACGTCGAGATTCTCGAAAATATTCGCGGCCGCGAGACCTTTATTGTTCAGCCGACTTGTCCTCCTTCGGCCGAGAATCTTATGGAATTGCTGGTCATGGTCGATGCGGCGAGGCGTGCCTCGGCAGCCCGCATCACGGCGGTCATTCCGTATTTCGGTTTCGCGCGCCAGGATCGGCGCCCGAGGTCGTCCCGAGTGCCGATTACGGCAAAACTCGTCGCCAAGCTGATCGGCGTGGCCGGCGTCGACCGGGTTCTGACCATCGATCTGCACGCGGACCAGATCATGGGCTTCTTCGACATCGCTGTCGACAATGTCTATGCCTCGCCGATACTGCTCGGCGATGCCTGGAAGAAGAAATACAGGGACATGGTCGTCGTGTCTCCTGATGTCGGCGGCGTCGTCCGGGCCCGGGCGCTGGCAAAACGCCTCGGCGATGCCGACCTCGTTATCATCGACAAACGCCGCGCCCAGGCGAACCAGTCCGAGATCATGAACATCATCGGTGAGGTGGAAGGCAAGAACTGCGTGATGATCGATGACATGGTCGACACGGCGGGCACGCTTTGCCACGCCGCGGGCGCCCTGAAGTCACACGGCGCTGCGACTGTTGACGCCTACATTACGCACCCGGTCTTGTCGGGTCCGGCCGTTTCACGCATCGCGGAATCGGCGCTCGACGAGATGGTCGTGACCGACACCATCCCGCTGAACGCCGAGGCGCAGGCCTGTAAGAAGATTCGGCAGCTATCGACGGCCGAATTGCTGGCGGAGACCATGCGCCGTATCAGCACCGACGAGTCCGTCAGCTCCCTTTACGTCGACTAGCGCTTACGTTACGATGCCCGCCCTTGCGTGGATTGGTCGCGATCCGCGCGTATTCAAACGCTTAAGAATATTAAGCAAAATCAATTAGTTATGGAGAACAGTCATGAGTGACGACTTCGATCTGATTGCGGAAATCCGTGAGGACCAGGGCAAAGGTGCGAGCCGCCGCCTGCGTCACCAGGGAAAAGTACCCGCAATTATCTACGGTGCCGGGCGTCCGCCCCGGTCACTTGCATTTGACCACAACAAAGTTTTGAAACAGCTCGAGAACGAGTCTTTCTATTCGAGCATCCTGAACATCAAGGTCGGTGGAAAGAGCCAGGCAGCGATTCTCAAGGATATGCAGCGTCATCCCGCGAAGCCTCGCATCATGCACATGGATTTCCAGCGCATCGTTGAGGATGAAGAGATCAAGATGAACGTGCCGCTGCATTTCATCGGCGAAGACGTAGCGCCGGGTGTGAAGACGGGCGGCGGCAAGGTATCGCGCCTGATGACCGAGGTAGAGATTGTGTGCCTGCCGAAGCATTTGCCTGAGTTCATCGATATCGACGTCTCGGCTTTGGAGCTTGACGAAATGTTGAGCCTGTCCGACATCAAGGTGCCTGAGGGCGTCGAGATTCCGGCATTGGCACAAGGCCCGGAAGCAGACCGCCCGATTGTCTCGATCCACGTGATCAAGGAAATCGTGATCGAGGAGGAGGAAGAGGAACTCGAGGCAGCGGCTCCCGAAGAAGGCGAAGAGGCCGCACCGGAGGCCGAGCCATCAGGCGAAGAGCCCGAGAACGATTAGCCATCGCTGGTGTTCCATCGAAAAGACCGCCAATGGGCGGTCTTTTCTTTTAACATTGCCACGCCATGTCCAAGCAGATTCGCATCATAGCCGGTCTCGGAAATCCCGAGGACCAATACGAACGTACCCTGCATAATGCCGGGTTCTGGTTCGTGGATGCGCTGGCAGACAAGTACGGCGGCAACTTTCGCTACGACAAGAAATTCGATGCCGACTATTGCCGCATCAACCTGCACGGCGACGATACCTGGCTGGTCAAACCGCAGAGTTTCATGAACTTGAGCGGCGGGCCGATTCGCGCCATGCTCGATTACTATCGGCTGCGTGCTGCGGAGCTGCTGGTAGCGCACGATGAAATCGACTTGCCGCCAGGCACGACGCGCCTCAAGCAAGGTGGCGGGCATGGGGGCCACAACGGCCTGCGCGACATTATCAGGCACTGTGGGCCGGACTTCGTTCGCCTTCGGCTCGGCGTTGGACACCCGGGCGAGAAAAGTAAAGTAACGAGTTACGTTTTGAAACGCGGTTCGAATGACGTGGAAGAGGCGGTAGAGAAAAGCATTGCAGAGGCGGTCGACATCATGCCGCTACTTATCGACGAGGGTCTCAATGCCGCAATGAAACAGCTGCACACCAAGGAGTCTGACTGAGCAATTATGGACGGCCTGCGCAAAACGGAGAGCAGTTTATTTTGCCGATATTCCTCCTTAAATAGCGCGAGCTATTCTCGTTGGACGATCGACGAACTATTCGTGCTCTCCCTTTCGCTCAGCATCGTCCAGATTTCACAGTCAGTCTCCAGAGAATAAACCTGATGGCTATTACCTGTGGCATCGTCGGCCTGCCGAATGTCGGCAAATCGACCTTGTTCAACGCATTGACTGCCGCCGAGATCGCGGCCGAAAACTATCCGTTTTGCACAATCGAGCCGAACGTCGGCATCGTGCCGGTTCCCGACCCGCGCCTGGCGGTCCTTAGCGGGTTTGTAAGACCGCAGAAGACACTGCCGACGACGATGGAATTCGTCGACATCGCGGGCCTGGTCGCGGGTGCATCGAAAGGCGAGGGGCTCGGCAACCAGTTCCTCGCGAACATTCGCGAGACGAACGCGATCGCGCATGTCGTCCGTTGCTTCGAGAACGACGATGTGACGCACGTAACGGGAAGAATTGACCCGCTCGACGATATAGAGACGATCAATAC
>JABDNG010000140.1 GCA_013001045.1 Woeseiaceae bacterium
TTCAACTTCGTCAATCGGATCGCACTGGGCCTGGGCGTATCGTTCACCGCCGATGAATTGAGCGGCTACCGCGACGATTGAGTAAAAATCTGCTTATGAAACCGGATCGCCTGTCATTATTTTTCGGGCTCCTGTTGCTCTCTGCGGCGACGATGGCACAGAGCGAGTCGTCGCTGCGTGATGCCGGTACCATTCCCATCAGTCTTGCCGGGAATGCCGATCCGGAGGAGACCCGTGTTTACATCGTGCAGTTACGGCAGCCATCAACGGCGGAACACCACGCGGCTTTGTCCAGAAGCAGCGCGCGTCCGGCCATCGTCGACAAACAGCGCCCGCGTCTCGACAAGACCAGCCCGGCACTCAAGGCCTATGCGCAGCGGTTGGCGGATGAGCACGACAAGATACTCGGCAGGGCCGGTCCCGGCGCGCAGAAGATATACAGCTACGGATATGGGCTCAACGGTTTCGCCGCTCGTATGAGCGCCGCGCAGGCACATAAACTCGAGAACATGTCCGAGGTCCTGAATGTGTGGGAAGACGAGATTCGCGCTATGGCGACCCGCAGCAGCCCGACCTTCCTGGGGCTCTTCGACAACAACGCCGGCTTGCGAAGCACACAAGGACTGGATGGTGACGGTGTCATTATCGGCATCATCGACAGTGGCGTTGCACCGGAACATCCAGCGCTTCGCGACACGCGCGACGCAGATCGTCCCGGACTGTGTCGTAGCAGCTGGGCAGAGACTACGCTGCTCGGACAGTGGCTTTGCCGGCGCTTTAGCAAGCGCCCTGACGCACAGGTCTTTGATGAGCCCGACGCCTGGAACGGAGACTGCGCGCCAGGCGAGCGGTTCGCCGACACCGACTGCAACAACAAGCTCATCGGTGCACGCTGGTATATTGACGGCGCTCTCGAATCCGGCCCTGTCGATGCCGGCGAGATCCGATCGGCTCGCGACGTGGATGGACACGGCACCCATACAGCGACGACGGCAGCAGGCAACCGAACAAAGGCTTCGATCTTCGGCACGTCGATCGGGGACATCGAGGGCATTGCGCCAAAGGCCCGCCTGGCTGTCTACAAGGCATGCTGGCTGCGTCCCGGCGATACGCGAGCGAGCTGCAACACCTCGGATCTCGTAAGCGCAATCGATGCGGCTGTCGCCGACGGTGTCGACATCATCAGTTATTCAATCGGGAGTTCATTACGGCGAATATCGGCGCCTGACGACATTGCGCTGATGGCGGCCACCAAGGCGGGTGTGTTGTCGGTTGTCGCCGCGGGCAACGAAGGTCCCAATCTCGGAACCGTCGGCTCGCCGGCGGGTGCGCCGTGGGTTATCACCACCGCCGCCTCGAGTCGTGACGGCCAGTCGTCGGTCGAGGCCCTCGAAATAACGGCGCCGCCGGCGCTCGCGGGAAAGTACGCAACGAAGGAAGCCAATTTTACGCCGCGTTTACAGGATAGCGATCCGATCGAGAACTCGCTGGTTCTCGTTGACGACGGGGATGAGTCGCTGCCGGATGGCTCGGCGGGTACGGTATCGGATGCCTGCCAGCCGCTCATCAACAGCGACGACATCAATGGCAACATTGCGTTCATTCAGCGTACGGGCTGCCTGTTCGAAGACATGGTGAAGAACGCCGCAGACGCCGGCGCGATTGCGGCCGTGGTCTACAACATTGCGGGGGACCCGATCGTGATGTTTGGAACCGAGGGCCTGTCGGACATACCCGCATTGATGATCGGTCAGGCCGACGCCAACCTGATACTCGCCGAGCTTGACGCGGGCAACGACGTAACCGTCGTGCTGGACAAAGGCTTCCTGTTGACGACGGATGACACGGGCAATGTCATGGCATCGTTCTCGGCACGAGGCCCGGCGCCGGTTGCCGACATACTCAAACCCGACGTAACCGCGCCTGGCGTCAACATTCTCGCCGGCTTTACGCCTGACGCAGCCAATGCCGCATCGGGCGAGAATTTTGCATTCCTGAGCGGCACCTCGATGTCGACCCCTCACGTCGCCGGGGTCGCCGCGTTACTCCTGCAGGCGCACCCGGACTGGACGCCTGCCGCAATCAAGTCGGCGTTGATGACCACCGCGAGACAGGACATCAGCGCCTCAGCGGGGCTGGGCGACGCTAATCCCTTCGATTTTGGCGCCGGACATATTGTGCCCAATGAGGCCAACGACCCCGGCCTGATCTTCGCTGTCAGCGATGACGAGTTTGACGCCTTTGCATGCGGCGTCGAATCACCGGCCGTCTCGCCGACGCGTTGCGATGCGCTGTTGGCTGCGGGCCTGTCGTTTGAGGGGGCCGACTTGAACCAGCCATCCGTCGCAGTGTCGCAGTTGACCAGCCAACAAACCGTGCGACGCCGCGTCACGAATATCAGCGACGAAGCTGGCTCTTATTCTGTCGCCGTTTCCGCACCGCCCGGCATGAGCATCGACGTGAGCCCGCCGAGCTTGTCCCTGGGACCCGGTGAGTCGGCTGGTTTTGACGTGATGCTCACATACCTGTCCGGGCCTCTCGACCTGTGGCGCTTCGGCTCAATGACCTGGTCCAGCACGACACACGATGTCTACAGCCCGATCGCCGTGAAGCCAACGTCGATAGCGGCGCCAGGAGAGCTTACGACCTTCGGCGGCACAGGCACGACCAGCTTTGAGGTCGAATTCGGTTATTCCGGTGGCTATTCGCCGCGTGTGCACGGCTTGAATCTACCACTCATTCTCGACGGCTTCGTCGACAACGACCCGACAAAGACATTTTCGTTTCGCGCCGCGAATGGCGTGACGCAACACATTATTTCGGTACCGGCGGATCAGCTGTACGTACGTTTCGCGTTGTTCGATGCGCTGACTGACGGCGAAGACGATCTCGACATGTACGTGTACTACTGCGGCGCCGACGGCACGAGCTGCAGCAAGATTGGCGAAAGTGGCGAACCCACATCCGAGGAACGGTTCGATGTATTCCGCCCGGCAGCCGGCCTGTACGCGGTGTTGGTTCATGGCTTCGAAACAGACCCGGTAGCCGGCGGACCCGGCACCAACTATCAGCTACTCGGCTGGGCAATCGGCATCAACGACGACAAGGGTAATATGAGCGCATCCGGGCCAGCATTCGTCGGCGCCGGCACCAGCGGAAGCGTGACAGTGAGTTGGTCAGGATTGACCTCGAATACGATCTACCTCGGTGGCATTTCTCACGACACTCCGCAAGGATTATCCGGACTCACATTAATTACGATCGGAAATTAGTCGTAAGGCGCCGCAAGCACCTGGCCTAGACCAACCAGCCTTTCGCTTTCGCCGAGCGCGTGTACCAGATTTCGAAAACACAGATAACAATTACAACGGTGGGCAGGTACAGGGCACTATTGCCCCATACACCTTGCCAGTCGCTTAATATGAATGCATTGAAGTCCTGTACCAGGACAGCGACAAACGAGACTATGAATAACGTTACGGCAAGTGCCTTTCGCATGAGCATCAGACCGGCTGCGACGACGCCGGCTGTGACCGCGGTCCCGTAAGCCGCGGTCGCCCAGATCGGCTCGTTAATCATCCACGCCTGTTGTGCCTCATTGAAATTTTCGGCCATTACCTCTGGCGTCATCGTTACCTGCATGTAGTAAAACATCATGCCTATGAGGTTCCACGCTAGTAATATCGCTGCAATCACCCAATAGGACATCGGCGGTTTGTTGTTTATGGCGTCAGACATGGCAAATCCCTCTTTTTAGGTTTATTCGCGGGAACGACCAGATATAACGCCACCATTACCGATATTGCAAGCCGCCGACGCCCTACCGCGGCTGCTTGGCCAGTGCGGCGCAGGGTTTGTATCGAAAGCAGGAGACGAGATGGTCGTTAACCATGCCCGTTGCCTGCATATGCGCGTACATGATCGTACTGCCAACGAACTTGAAGCCACGCTTCTTGAGATCCTTGCTGAGTGCGTCCGATTCGTCTGACGTCGCCGGTGTATCGCCATCTTTACGAATTCGATTCTGAATCGGTTTGCCGTCAACAAAGCCCCAAATGTAATCGCAAAACGTGCCGAACTCCTGTTGCACTTCGAGAAAGGCCCTTGCATTGCTTACCGCCGACTCGACCTTGAGCCGGTTTCTGACAATAGAAGGATCGAGCAATAGTTTCTCAATGCGCTTCTTTGTAAATCGCGCCACCTTTTCAGGATCGAAATCGGCAAACAACTTCCGATAACCCGCCCGCTTGTTCAGGATCGTCGACCAACTCAGACCGGCCTGTGCGCCTTCGAGTATCAGAAACTCGAATTGGCCGCAGTCATCCCATACCGGCACGCCCCATTCTTCGTCGTGGTAGGCGATGTAGTCGAGGCTCACACCTTCGGCCCAGTCACAGCGCGTAAGCGATTTCTTCATGGCGACTCTCTTCTCTTACGAGACCTTGAATCTAGCAGGCAATGCGATCCCGGTCAGCCACAATAATCCGGCGGTTCGCACAAAAAAGCCCGCGCAATTGCGCGGGCTTCATGACGCCAGATATCAACTTGAACTTAAGTTGTGTCGCTACCGCAAGAGCCTTCACCGCAGCTGCCTTCGCCTTCTTTTTCACCCTTCTCGCCGCAGGAGCCTTCACCGCAGCTGCCTTCGCCTTCTTTTTCACCGGCGTCGCCGCCGCAGGAACCTTCCGTTGTGCCGAGCATGTAACCCACGCTCAAGGTCGACATCGAAAACGGGCTGTCGATCGATTCAGCATTGACCGCTCCGCTGATCGCGAACGTACCGGCCAATGCCGCACCAACAGCCAGTGCAACCGGCTTAATAATTTTTTTCTCTGACATTTCTCAATCTCCTACCAGGAATGATTGCCCGAGACCGGGCGTTCGTAATCTCGGCAACGGGAATATCACGTATTCCACATCACCGAACTCAAAACACTGTTTTCTATGCGCTCGAGCCGCTCCTCGCGCACGCCAATAATCGCAATGCTGCCCTTACCCACCGGCAAAATTACACCATGAATGTTCTCGCCATCGAGGTCGACAGCTTCCGCCACCGCCTCTTCCGGCATCAGGAGAATCGTGACCGGACCCTGCTCTCCCTGGATAACCAGGTGCGGCACCGTCTTGCCGTTGATCTCACAGCTTTGTGCATAGCTGATCAAACCAACGTCCGGATCCATGCGGGCGATATCAGCCGGCACTACTCTCGCAAGCCTGGCATCCGTGACCCGCGTGCTCGAAACGCGCAACGCGCCCGGTTCATGATCGAGATGTGCCAGGACCTCATCGGCGAGGGAGTCATAATCAGCGCCTACGCCGAACATACGAATCCCGACCATCGCCGCCAGCGTTACGGTCGCCGCCAGCGCAAACCAGGTCGACCGTGCGCGCGGCTTGCGCGCCGGCATCGACACGACGTTGTCGCGAGCAACTGCAGGTAGTTCCGGAACTTTCAGCTCGGGCACGCGGATCTGCATCGCTTTCGCGATCCTGACATTCAGCGACTGCATTTCCGCGCGAAACGCCTGACATTCGTCGCACACAGACAAGTGACCTGCGCCGCCATCAAACGCCGGATCCGCGGATATTGCCTGTCTGTAGTCGTCGCAATTCATCATTTCGTCAGCCGGGCTCATGAAGCATCCTCGCGAGCCACGTTGTCCTTCAGTTTTATGCGGGCTCGATGCAGGCGTGTCAGTACCGCGCCTTGCTTCAATCCCATCATCTCTCCAATCTCGGTGGTGCTGTAGCCCATCAGGACCTGCAGTACCAGCGGTTCCCGATAGTCGTCATCGAGCTCATAGATCGACTCACGCAGATCATTGAGCGCGTCATCCGGCGTTTCAGCGAGTAATGCAGCCTGAGATGCCGTCAAGTTGTCTATATCAACCGTTTCCAGTCGGCGCCGCTCAAAATAACGGGCATTTTCGCGGCGAACAATCGTCAGTAGCCATTGCTTCGCGGCCGCCTCGTCGCGCAACGCGTCCAGTGACTTCCAGGCCCGCAACAGCGCCTCCTGAACAACGTCCTCTGCAATCGCCTTGTCGCGGCAGAGCCAGGCCGCGTAGCGGTACATGTCCGGATGAAAAACGGCCACCAAGCGGTCGAATTTTCGCCTCCGTTTTGCGTCAGCGCGGCTGCTGTTCATACGAGATGACCCGTTCCTTCTGGCATTTATTACGGTATCCGATCAAAACTGTGATCAAGACGTGGAAAACCCCGCTAAATACAGGGAAAATAAGCACTTATCTTTGTTATTCTGCCTATCTATGAGCGCATCGCCCCCCGGACAGTTCCCTGAGACACGCATGCGACGCAGCCGCCGAACGCCTGCGCTGAGACGCCTGGTGGCCGAGAGCACGCTGTCGAGCGCCGATTTCATCTACCCGGTCTTCGTGCTGGACGGCGATGGACGCACCGAAGCCGTTCCGTCGATGCCCGGTGTATCCCGCAACAGCATCGATCGCTTGTTGCCCGAGCTTACCGTTGCTTTTGAGCTGGGTATACCCGCCGTCGCCCTGTTCCCGGTCATCGACGACACATTGAAAACGCTGGACGGCTCCGAATGTGCCAATCCTGATGGCCTGATGCAACGGGCGGTACGCGCAATCAAGGACGAACTGCCGGACCTCGCCGTCATGACAGACGTCGCACTCGATCCGTATACGACTCACGGGCAAGACGGCATTATCGACGACAGTGGCTACGTGCTCAATGACGTGACGGTCGCCATGCTCGTCAAGCAGACCTTGTCACACGCTGCAGCAGGGGCGGACATCGTTGCGCCCTCGGACATGATGGACGGTCGGGTCGGCGCCATGCGACGCGCCCTCGAGAAAGACGGTCATGTCAATACACTGATTCTCGCCTACGCCGCAAAATTCGCCTCCTCGTTTTACGGCCCCTTTCGGGACGCGGTTGGTTCGGCCGCAAATCTCGCCGGTGGTGACAAGTCAACCTACCAGATCGCGCCATCCAACAGTGACGAAGCCGTGCGCGAAGTAGCGCTTGACCTCGACGAGGGCGCAGACCTTGTCATGGTCAAGCCCGCCTTGCCTTATCTCGATATCGTGCGTCGCGTCAAAGACCGATACCATGTGCCAACGTTTGCTTACCAGGTCAGCGGCGAGTACGCGATGCTGAAAGCCGCCGCGGCAAATGGCTGGCTCGATGAGCGCTCTACGGTGCTCGAATCATTGCTCGGTATAAAGCGCGCTGGCGCTAATGCCATACTGACCTACTTTGCGGTGGATGCAGCACGTTGGCTTTTGGAGGTTAGATAATGTCCGTGGATCGCTACGGTGTAATGGGATACCCGATCTCGCACAGCCGGTCGCCCGTTATTCATCGCTTGTTTGCCATGCAAACCAACCAGGAACTGCAGTACGAACTGCTGCAGGTCTCTCCCGAGAAGCTGGAGTCCGCGGTGCGCCAGTTTCAACGCACGGGTGGCAAAGGTCTCAACATCACGGTTCCGCATAAAGGCGAAGTCACTCGTCTTGTGGACCAGCTCAGCGAACGCGCCAGCACCGCTGGAGCTGTCAACACACTCATTTTCAAGGAGGGCGAAATCCACGGCGACAACACCGATGGTTTCGGCTTACTGCGCGATCTTGTGGTTAATCTCGAATTATCGCTGGAGGACACCAACATTCTGATTCTTGGCGCGGGCGGTGCAACACGCGGAATCGTCGGGCCGCTGCTCGAGATGCAGCCGGCCTCAGTGCGAATCGCAAACCGCACGCTGGGCAAGGCGCAAGCGCTTGCCGATCACTTTTCGCGCTCTGGGCCCGTTACGGCATGCCGTTTCAATGTCATTCCCGTGACGGAAAGTTACGATCTGATTATCAACGCGACATCGGCGGGCATACACGGCGATACGCCACCTTATCCTACAGCCGCGGTATCCGATGAGACCGTTTGTTACGACCTTTCCTACGGGCTGAGCCCGACACCGTTTAGCCTCTGGGCGCGCGAACACGGCGCCGCAAAAGCCGTGATGGGGTGGGGCATGCTCGTCGAACAGGCCGCCGAGTCATTTCGCCTGTGGCGCAACGTGCGCCCCGATACGGCCGAAGTGCTGCAGCACATGAATATCACCGCATAGTCACAAGTTCTTCGGCGCTGGTTGGGTGGATCGCTACCGTGTCATCAAAATCGGCCTTCGTGGCCCCCATCCGAATCGCGACGGCAAATCCCTGCAGCATTTCATCCGCGCCTTCACCGATAACGTGACAACCAACGACGCACTCATTCTCGCCCGTCGTTATCAACTTCATCGCCGACCGCTGCTTGTCCTCACCCAAGGCGTAATACATACCGGTGAAAGCGGACATATAGACTTTGACGTCGTCTCCAAATTCTGCGCGCGCTTCGTCTTCGGTCATGCCGACCGTTCCGATAGTCGGGTGGCTGAATATCACGGTCGGAATAAGCCGGTAGTCGAGATGTCGACCCTCCATGCCGCCGTACAGGCGATCGGCCAGCCGGCGTCCCGCCGCTATTGCGACGGGCGTCAACGCGTCGCGGCCCGTCACATCTCCCAACGCAAAAATGCTGTCGACATTGGTTTTCTGATACTCATCGGTCGGCACGAAACCCTTATCGTCCATCTGCACGCCCGCATTGCCCGCCTCGAGCGTTTGCGTGTTCGGGGATCGTCCCACAGCCCAGATCAGCGCATCGACGGGACCGAATGAACGGCCGTCCTTCGCGCGCAACACGATACCGTCGTCGGTTCGCTGTACCGACTCGGGGATAACTCTCGTGTCGAGGGCAATACCGCTGTTCCGCATCGCGGCCATCAATTCGGTGCTCAGCATCTTGTCGAAGCTGCGCAAGACGCCTTCTTTGCGCACCACAACCTGTGTCTGACTACCGAGGGCGTTAAGCACCCCGGCCAGCTCGACCGAAATGTAGCCGCTGCCTGCCACCAGAACCCGCTCCGGTCGGTCTTCGAGCTCGAAGAAACCGTCCGAGGTGATGCCCAGGTCCGCGCCCGGGATGTCCGGCACGATCGGTCGGCCGCCCGTTGCAACAACGATTCGCTCAGCCTGGTAGACGCGGCCGCCGACGTCCACGGAATTCTTGTCGACAAATCGGGCCGCACCGGCAATGTACGTCACACCTCGTTTATCAAGATTATTATTGTATATGTCGTTCAATCGCTTGATGTAGGCATCGCGGCGCGACTTCAGTGCGCCCCAGTCATGGCCGTTGACAGACAGGTCGAACCCGTAGTCTGGCGCATGATGCAGCTGATGCGCATGATGTGCCGCATACCACATGATCTTCTTCGGCACGCAGCCCACGTTGACGCAGGTGCCGCCGAGTGGCCCGTATTCAACGACTGCGGCCGTCGCTCCGTACTCGGCCGCGCGCTGTGCGTGTGCCAACCCGCCGCTGCCTCCACCAATCACCAGCAGATCGAATTTGTCCGTCACATTTTTCTCCGTTATTGCGTTAGTTTGAACACGGGGCACGATTAACAGCCCGTGCTAATATTGGGCGCCGTCAGCAACATATCAACCCGCACTATGAAGAATCCCCTGCTCGACACGTCATCGCTGCCTCGCTTTGACGAAATCATGCCGGAGCATGTCGTTCCGGCAATTCAAACCATCATCGCCGATCATCGTGCCGAGCTCGAGGAATTAATCGCCGCCGTTGCTGAACCGGACATCAACTCGCTTGTCGGCCCGGTCGAACGAATGGAACACACGCTGGGACGAATCTGGTCCCCCGTCAGCCATCTGCAAAGTGTACTTGGATCGCCGGACTGGCGTGAAGCTTACAAGCAGGCGCTTCCCCTGCTGACCAAGCACGGCACGGAAATATCACAAAACGAACGGCTGCAACGAGCCTACGCGAAAGTCGGAGACAGCCTGCCTGCCGACGCCAGCCAGGCAAGCCGCAGCGCCGTCGAGCACGCATTGCGCGATTTTCACCTGGCCGGCGTTGATCTCGAGGAGAACGCCAAGGGCCGCTTCAAAGCCATCATGCAGGAGCTGGCAGAGACGCAGGCGAGCTTTGAGCACAACGTACAAGACGCGTCAGACGCCTGGTCATTACACATCACCGAATCGGAAACGCTTGAAGGGCTGCCATTACAAGCAACAACACGAGCAGCCGACGACGCCGCTCAGAAGAAACTGGACGGCTGGTTGTTGTCGCTCGACTACCCCACCTATGACGCGATCATGACCCATGCCGTCAACCGGGGCCTTCGCGAAACCCTGTACAAGGCCTGGGTGACCCGCGGCTCGGATCAGGGCGAGAGCGCCGAATGGGACAACAGCAGCAACATCGAGAAGATCCTCGCGCTGCGTCACGAAGCCGCCAACCTGGTTGGCTTTGCCACGTACGCCGATTACTCGCTGGCAACGAAGATGGCTGACTCGTCCGAGCAGGTTGTCGCCTTTCTGCGCGAGCTCGCAGCGCACTCGCGCATTGCGGCAGAACGCGAGTATGCAACGCTGTCGGACTTTGCCGGCTTCGCGCTCGAGCCCTGGGACCTTACCTTCTGGCTCGAACAATACAAACAGTCAACATTCTCTATTTCCAACGAAGAGCTTCGACAGTACTTCCCCGCCGACACCGTCATCAATGGTTTGTTCGACCTCGCAGCGAGGCTCTATGGCATCGAACTATCGGTCGACAGGACTGTAAAGACCTGGCACGACGACGTGCGTTATTTCACTGTGCGTGATTCGGCTGGCGCGATGCTCGGTGGATTTTACACCGACCTTTATGCGCGAAACGGCAAACGTACAGGCGCATGGATCGACGAATGCGTTGGCCGCCAGCAACTAAATGGCTGGCTCGATTTGCCCGCCGGCTACCTCGTTTGTAACTTCCCACCGCCCGATGACGGCGGCGTGTCATTGCTGACGCATTACGATGTCGTCACACTGTTCCACGAGTTCGGGCACATGTTGCATCACTTGCTGACACAGGTCGGTTTTCCCAGCATTTCGGGTATTAACGGCGTGCCCTGGGACGCAGTGGAGCTGCCCAGCCAGTTCATGGAAAATTTCGCCTGGAGCTATGAGGTGTTGACGCGCTGTTCGGCACACGCCAAAAGTGGCGATCCATTGCCGCGCGCTTTGTTCGACAAGCTCGACGAGAGCCGTCACGCCGGGGCGGCCCTCGCGATGATGCGTCAAATCGAACTCGGGCTGTACGATTTCAGGCTGCACGCAGAGTACAACCCGGACAGCTCTCCGCGCGTGCTGGAGACGCTGGCTGAGGTTCGAGACGAGGTCGCCTTAGTCAGGCACCCGGGTTACAACCGATTACCGCATGGGTTTTCGCACATCTTCGCGGGCGGTTACGCGGCCGGATACTACAGCTACAAATGGGCCGAGGTTCTCGCCGCCGATGCTTTCGCGGCTTTTCAGGAAGCCGGGATCTTCGATCAGCCGACGGCCCGGCGATTCCGACGTGAGATTCTCGAGGTCGGCGGCAGCCGGGACATCATGCAGGCCTACGTCGCCTTTCGGGGCCGAAAGCCGACGATCGATGCCCTGCTTCGGCAAAACGGAATCGAGTCTTCATGAAGATCGCCACCTGGAACGTCAACTCGATGAACGTTCGGCAGGGTCACGTCATCGAGTGGCTCCAGTCGCATGAGCCGGATGTCCTGGTGCTGCAGGAAATAAAACAGCTCACCGAGAAGTTTCCGTCGGAGTCGCTGGCAGAGATGGGCTATCACTCGATCGCCAGCGGCCAGAAAACCTACAACGGGGTAGCTATTATCAGCAAGATTCCGCCGCTGCAACCGGTTACGGACTTCCCGGACCTCGACGACCCGCAGCGGCGCATCCTGGCCAGCACTGTGGGTGATGTTCGCGTCATCGACCTGTATGTGCCGAACGGATCCGAAGTGGGCTCGGACAAATACGAATACAAGCTCGGCTGGCTTGCAGCCCTCAAGAATTTCCTCGAAGCGGAGATGCAGCACCATGAAAACCTGGTCGTTCTCGGAGATTTCAATATCGCGCCCGCCGATGAGGATGTGTACGATCCGGAAAAATGGGGGGATTCTGTTCTTTGCAGCCCGCCTGAACGCCAGGCGCTGAGAGCACTATTGGACCTCGGGCTCACAGATGTCTTTCGTAAATTTGAGCAACCCGAGAAGACTTTCAGCTGGTGGGATTATCGCGCCGCCGGCTTTCGTCGCAACGCGGGTTTGCGCATCGACCTGATTCTTGGCAGCGACGCGATGGCAGAGCGCTGTATTGCAAGCTATGTGGACAAGGAGCCGCGCAGCTGGGAGCGTCCGTCGGACCACACGCCCGTTGTCGCTGAGTTCGATCTTTAGAAGACCCGTAAAGAAAACCGACATAACATATTCCGGATTTTCCAACTGTGCGCCGCGAGTCGGCCGTGTATTATTGAAAGAAAAAAAGGTGGGGGCAGCATGTCTCAGGATCGCCGTAACGATTACGACGTCACCAATACCGTTCAAGTCAGCAATCCGGCGTCTGTTCGCGATGCAGTTCACGACCTGTTTACACAGGCATTCCCGGGCACTTCGTTCGACAAGCTCTGGCTTGCGTTCTACGATTTTGAGCGTCTGTTTACGGGTCGCTATCCGGGCTACAAGGGTTGCGACACTACCTACCATGATATGCAACATACGCTCGACATGACGCTGGCACTCGCCCGCCTCGTTGCGGGATACGATCGTAGCGTGGAGCCGCGTGACAGACTTGGTGCCGCGCGTGCGCAAATGGCGATCATCACATCGCTTTTTCATGACTCCGGCTACATACGACACGAAGAACGCGACAAGGATTTTTCAAATGGCGCCGAATTCACGCTATACCATGTGTCACGCAGCGCAGATTTCTTGCGTCGGTACCTTCCGGACCTCGGGCTGACCAAAGACGTCGGGGTCAGCAGCATGATCGTTCATTTCACCGGCTACGAGCTGGACCTGGACAAGATCGAACTCGATGATCCGCGCGATATTATTTGCGGACATCTTATCGGCACGGCCGACTTGATTGCGCAAATGGCTGATCGATGCTATCTCGAAAAATGTCGCGACCGCCTTTATAACGAATTTGTCGTCGGTGGCGTAGCCGTCGAGAATGCGGCGCCGGGTGAATACATGGTGCGTTACAAGTCCGGCAATGACTTGTTAAGAAAGACACCGGCTTTCTACCAGCAGGTCATGCGTGAACGACTGAACTCGAAGTTTAATCGTGTCTATCGCTACGTAGAGGTACTGTACAACGGTCAGAATCCGTATATCGAAGCGATCACCAACAACATCCAACACCTGGTTCGAATCCTCGAAACAGGGGATTGGTCGCTATTACGACGAGAGCCGGCCTTTTTCCTCGGCATCGCAAACGCCGTACAGGACATCGAGAAACTCGTGAAACGTCAGCTCGCTTCGTTCAAGGGCTCTGCCCGCTCGAGCGACGGCTCACTTGTGATGCCCGTCTGATTCTTCGCGCCACCGACGCAGCGCATAATATTGCGATCGTGTCAGTTGCCGGCTCGCCAGGAACGCGGCAAGACCCGCGGCGAGTGCCGCGTAGAAGCCATCGGCAACTGTCAGCACTTCATCGAAAAACACCGGCCAGGTCATGGTCGTGACCGCCCGCAATATTTGTAGCGTTCCGGTATCGAAGGTCTCCGCCGTATAGGAAGCGGCCACGACAATGTTACCGACCAACGCCCCCAGCACCGCCAGCACCGCGGCCAGCGTCGGAAAGCGCCAGTCAACGCCCTGACCCGCCCGACGCACCGCGAAACCCAGCATTGCGCCGAGCAACACGGTCATCCAGGGAAAGACCCGGTTGGTCAGCGACGAAAGCGCGACCCATAAAACGCTAAAGACAATGATCGTGATCAGGCCCGCGATAAACGCATTGCGCGGCGACTGTGCCCGAACGAGGCGCTCCCCGTCTGCCGCGCTAACATCGGCACTCCTGCCCGCACCGTGTTTCTTGCGCAGTCTGAGCGGCTGGTGTGGTGAATCTCTAGTCATTTCCCAAGTTTGTCAGCCACGTGGCTCGCAATGCTAGACTGTCTGCTCTTCAATATGCCATCAAAAAATAGAAAAATCGTACTCATTTCCGGTGGTGCATCTGGTATCGGCCGCACAATTGCTGAGCGCTTTCTCGCAGAGGGTGACGCCGTGCATGTCTGTGATGCATCCGCCGAACACATTGATGACTTTGTGTCCGCAAACGCCAATGCGACCGCGACTCACGCCGACGTCGGCCATCGGGATGAGGTCGATCAGGTCTTTGCCGACATCAGAAAACTGCACGGTGGCCTGCACATCCTCATCAACAATGCCGGGGTCGCCGGGCCGTCGGCTCCGGTCGAGGAAATCGACGAGGATGGCTGGGACCGGTGCATTCGCATCAATTTATCCGGCACTTTCTACATGACCCGGCGAGCCGTACCACTACTTAAAGCACAAGATGCCGCTTCGATTATCAATATTGCATCGACCGCGGCGCTGTTCGGTTACCCGCTGCGGTCGCCCTACACGGCGAGCAAGTGGGGCCAAATCGGGCTGACGAAAACCTGGGCGATGGAGCTGGGCCCGTTCGGCATTCGCGTCAATGCCGTTTGCCCGACGAGTGTGAGCGGCCCAAGAATCGAGGCCGTTATCCAGCGCGATGCCGAACAACGGGGGCTCACGCCCGACCAGGTGCGCCATGTTTATCAGCGTCACACCTCGATGCGCACATTCGTGTCGGCCGATGAGGTTGCCGACACGGTGCTGTTCCTTGCTTCTGAGAAGGCCTCAAAGATATCGGGACAATCGATATCCGTCGACGGCCATACCGAGGGCCTGTCGAACTGGCTCGATTAGGAAATTGACGAACTGGAGTTTCTTATAATGCGCGCAGCGTGGTTTGAAGAATTTGGCACCGCAAAGGGCGTGCTGCAACTCGGCGAACTGGATAAGCCTGTTGCCGGCCCCGGAGAAGTCCTCGTAAAACTGGTGACCAGCGGTGTCAATCCGTCGGACGTCAAGAAGCGTGCCGGCTCATTCCCGGACCTGCTCGACGCGGGCCTTGTGATTCCCAACAGCGACGGTGCAGGTGTCATCGAGTCGGTTGGCGAGGGTGTCGATGCCAGCCGCATCGGCGAGCGTGTGTGGGTCTACCAGGCCCAGTTTGCGCGTCGCTTCGGTACGGCGGCGGAATACGTGGCGATTGAGTCCCGCCGTGCGCCCGTCTTGCCGCAGTCTGCCAGCTTCGAGGTTGGCGCGTGCCTCGGCATTCCTGTGATGACGGCACACCGTTGCGTGTTCGCCGATGGCGACGTTGCCAGCCAAACCGTTCTCGTCACGGGCGGCGCGGGCCGCGTCGGTCATTACGCCGTGCAATGGGCGAGTCAGGCAGGCGCCACGGTCATCGCCACGGCGAGCAACGACGCCGACGAATCGACATGCAGGGATGCCGGCGCACATCACATCGTCAACCACCGCGGAGACGATGTCGTCGGCGCTATTATGGCGGCAACGGGCGGTAAACCGGTCGACCGCATCGTCGACGTTGAATTTGGTGCGAACCTGCCGGTCTCGGTCGAGGTTCTGTGTGTTGGTGGCACAATCGCCACGTACTCATCGACCCAGATCAGTGAGCCGACGCTGCCGTTCTTCAAGATGATGTACAAGGACCTTACGCTTCGCCTGGTCATCGTGTACGCGATGCCCGAAGCGGCAAAGCAGCACGCGATTGCCGATATCGACAACGCGCTGACGGAGAATCGACTTCAGCATCGCATCGCACACACGCTACCGCTGGCAGAGATCGTGAAAGCCAATGAGATCATCGAAGAGGGTAGTATTCGGGGGGCGGTGGTCCTGACCATCGACTAGCGGCAGACCGTAGCCAACGGGGAAACAATGGAACAAAGCCGTATCGACTGGCCCAGTTTTGGGCTCTGCGCCCTGATACTCGTTGC
>JABDNG010000009.1 GCA_013001045.1 Woeseiaceae bacterium
CGTACCTGTACCCGGCCGCGATATTTTTGTTCAAGCCTGGTACCAGGGCGGCATTTCCGTGATCGATTTCACCGACTCGGCCAGGCCGGTCGAGATTGCCTATTTCGACCGCGGGCCCATCGATGCCAAGGACCTGGTCACCGGTGGGTTCTGGTCATCCTATTGGTACAACGGACGAATCTATGGCACCGAGATCGTACGCGGGCTGGACATATTCGCCTTGGTGCCTAGCGAACACCTCTCCGCAAACGAGATTGCCGCCGCAACTCTGGCGGATCAGGGAGGCGTGTTCAATCCGCAGCAGCAGTTCAGTGTTGACTGGCCCGCCGTGCCCGTTGTTGCCCGCGCGTATCTCGACCAGCTGCAGCGTGACAAGGCGCTATCGGCGATGTTTGTCGCTGACTTGACCGAGGCGCTGGACCGCTCCGAGTTGCCGTTGCAAAACGGTGCGCGCGATAAAGCGCTGGCCGCCAAACTGAAGTCGCTGGCAAAAACACTGAAAACGGGTGGTGGAGACGCAATCACGACGAAACGCCGGTCAGCATTGGCGGAGACCTTGAACGGAATTGCGAGCGGGCTGCGTTAAAGGACTCGGATAAGGATCGCCAGGCACGCAAGAGACGAGATCTCTTGGCAAGAAGATTCGTGCGCGGCGACTACCCCCCAGCGATTGCGCCGATGATCAGGAACGGTGCGGCGCCAGTGGCAATAGCCTCTGGCAGTCGCGCGTCCGGTGAATCGTGCGTTACATCTTCTTCAACCGCGAAAAATCTGACACGAGGACGACGCGCTCGAGTTTCATGGTCGCGAATAGTGCCACGTAGCATCGGGTAGCGTGCCTCGAGTGCGTCCAGTATTGTGTTTGTCGTAACCAGCCCGCCGATGTCGAGTTGAACTTCTCCGTCGACCTTAGACAGTGTGCGTAAGTGCAAAGGGAGTACGACACGAATCATGACAGCGTCTGCACTTCTACAGACAGAACCGCCGGCAGGTCACGCACGATTGGCGCCCAACTATCGCCTTCGTTAGCGGATGCGTACACCTGTCCGCCTGTAGTGCCGAAGTAGATGCCACACGGATCCGCCGTGTCGACCGCCATCGCGTCGCGCAACACGTTAACGTAGCAATGCTCCTGCGGCAGGCCTTCTGTCAGTGCTTCCCACTCGTTGCCACCGTTTCGGCTGCGATAAACGCGCAGCTTCGCATCGGGTGGATAGTGCAACGAGTCGCTCTCGATTGGCACGACGTAAATGGTCTCTGGTTCATGCGCGTGCACTGCAACCGGGAAGCCAAAATCACTTGGCAGGTTGCCACTCACTTCATGCCACGTCTCGCCGGCGTCGTCACTGCGCATGACATCCCAATGCTTTTGCATGAACAGGACGTGTGGCCGTGTCGGATGAATCGCGATGCGATGCACGCAGTGACCAACCTCGGCTGTCGGCTCCGGAATATATTCGGACACGAGGCCACAGTTTATCGGCTTCCAGGTAAAACCGCCGTCATCGGTCCGAAACGCACCCGCTGCCGAAATTGCGACGAACATGCGGTCTTCGTTTTCCGGATCCATAACGATGGTATGCAGGCATAGTCCGCCAGCGCCCGGTTGCCAGCTGGGCCCGGATACATGACCGCGCAAACCGGCGAGTTCATGCCAGGTAACGCCGCCGTCCGTACTGCGAAACAGCGCCGCGTCCTCGACACCGGCATACACGGTGTCTGGATCAGAGAGTGATGGCTCGAGGTGCCAGACGCGCTCGAATTCCCACGGATGTTGTGTCCCGTCGTACCACTGGTGTGTGGTCAGCGGCTTACCCGTGTCGTCGGACGTGTCGTAAACGAACTTGTTGCTCTCGCCTTGCGGCATGCCGGCGTTGTCGGAAGGTACGCTCGCGTCGCTGCCCGGCTGGATCCAGTTTTTGCCGCCGTCGTCGGAACGCTGAATGATCTGCCCGAACCAACTCGATGTTTGCGATGCAAAAATGCGATCCGGGTTCACTGGCGAACCCGCGACATGATAGATTTCCCAGCCGGCAAAGTGCGGGCCCTCGACGGACCATTTTCGGCGCTTCGCGTCTGATGTGAGTATGAAAGCACCTTTTCGGGTACCAACCAATACGCGGATCGCTGTCATGGCGTTTCTCCGTATACCTAGTGCTTACAGTATAGTTGTCAGGACACAAAAAGCGGCGAAGTTTCGACGATGAGCAATAATTCAACTTCCTATGTATTTCGAGTACACGCCTCTTGCGACGCTCATGTCGCTGGTTCCTTTGATAATCGCGCGCCCGTCCTCGAACACTGTCAACTCGTAGTCCTTGCCATCTTCATTAATGTTGGCGCGCAACATGAATTCGTTGGTTGTAACGGGACCGTGTTCCTGTAGACGTGCAGCTATTGCCTCAAAGTCAATGTGGTCCACTTGTTGTCTATGCACAAGCTGCACGGCATTGCGACCGCAGAGCGAGGTGCTGCTGGAGCCAGCTTTGCCCTCGAGATAATCGAACTGATTTCGCTTGCAGCACGGGCAATCGCCATCGTCCCTCGCGTGTGCAACCTTTAATTGCATGAACGAATTTGTCCACAAGTCGATGTTCAACAGTGTCGGATTGACGCGCCCAATGTTACCCGTCAATATTTTCAATGCCTCGTTGACCTGGAAATTCGCGATCATCGCCACGACGGGTCCGATGACACCGGCGGTATCGCAGGTCGCGCTTGCCCCCGGTGGCGGGGCTTGCTCGAACAGGCAGCGCAGGCACGGAGTGGCCTTGCTGTCGTCGGCATTCGGGCGAATCGCATAGGCCATGCCGACTGTGCCAACGGCGCCACCGTACATATAGGGCGTGCCTTTCTTGACAGCGAGATCGTTTACGAGATATCGGGTTTCGAAATTGTCGAGTCCGTCGATGAAGATATCCACGCCGTCAGCGAGAGGCTCGATGTTCCGATAGTTGATGTCATCGACGACGGCGGTGACTTTGACCTGGGAGTTGATTCGCGCAAGTTTGCGTTTTGCGGCCACCGCTTTTGGAATCCCATCCGCAACGTCCTGCTCGTCAAACAGGACCTGGCGCTGCAGATTCGTCATTTCGATGAAGTCACGATCGACAATCCTGAGATGCCCGACACCAGCCCGCGCAAGCATGTTCGCGGCCACACAGCCCAGCGCTCCACAGCCAAGCAACAGCGCCGTGGAGTCGAGCAACTTGCGCTGCCCGCGTTCGCCAAAGCCCGGTAACAACATCTGTCGGTGGTACCGGGTGAGATCGGGGTTCATTGTTGATTCGCGCTGATTCGACATGACCCTAGCATGCCACCATTTCTGCTCGAATTAAGCCGAAAATGGTGTCGAATGGAGGGCCGGGGTCACGCCTCGCGACTGAGCACTGCGGTCGCCGGGTCTGCTTTGAGCGACGGGGCCGTCATTTCGACAAGATCTACGTCAACCTCATCGGGAAGCGGAATAACGCTCAGAAACCGCTCACCCTCGGACACGACAAATCGTTGTTGTCTTAATGATTCGATGAAAGTCGAAACTTCGGCAGCCGTCCATCCTTCCTCTTCTCCCAATTTCACGAGCGCTTTTCGTGGCCGTATCTTGTCGAGATACCGGAGCAGGCGATTCTCCGGGGCGCTGAATTTTGCGATGTTGCGACCGACGTTAAATCGGGTGTCGACAACGAGCGCTCCGCCGTCGTTGAGTTGCATGTAGGCAATCGTACCGGGGTCGCTGCTGTCGGCCCACATCTGATCGAAGCCGATCAGGTCGTCGAGTTCCTTCGATACATCGGGTGGTTTCGCATAATCGAAATCAAAGGCGTAGCAAATTTCCGCGAGCTCCTCGTTGGGCAGATCGTAGACATATTCGTAGGCGAGCTGTGGGCGAACATTCATAAAGCCGAGAGCAAGGGCCTGGTCGTAATTGGGACTGAAGCGTTGCATGATAATTTTGTCGACGCATTGTGGACGATCCAGGTGGGTGATGCTCTTCATGATTTCCAAATTCGTGACGAAATCGTCTTTGGTTTCTCCGGGAAAGCCATACAGCAGATTCCAGGTCGCTTCGATGTCATATTGCCGGCACCATTTCAGGCATTGCACGTTCTGTAAGCCTCTGACGCCCTTGCGCATTTCCTTCAGGACCTTATCGGAAAAATTTTCGATCCCCGGTTGTACGCTGTAGGTGCCTGCGTCACTGAGTGCTTTTAGCTTGTCCTTGGAGACGTTGGACTTGATTTCGAAAAACAGGGAGACGCCCAGATCTTCGTCGCGAACCTGTTTCAGGAAACCATCGAACTTCTGCATATCGAGAATGTTGTCGGCATAGTGCACGGTTGTAGATGGGTACTTTGTGCAAAACTGCCGTAGTTCCTCGAGACACCGATCGTCGGACTTTTTCCGATAGACCATCCCGTACGAATTGAGACCGCAAAACGTACAGTGGTGCTTCTGTCCCCACCAGCAACCTCGTGATTGTTCCAGAAAGACCGTGGGTTGGATGTCGCTACGGTACGAAACCCCGTCGAGCGCTTCGAAGTAACTGGTGTAGTCGGGGAGCGGCAGGCTGTCCAGGTCCGAGAACGGCAGGGCATCACCACCGCTCTGGATTGCGTCTTCATCATTGCGCCAAAGCAAACCCCGGATGTGCGCGGGCGATAAACCGTTATCAAGGGCACCAATCAGTTCCGGCACGACATTTTCCGCCTCACCGGTAACAAGGAAATCGATCTGTGAGTAATTTCTGAACAGCGCGCCGCCCATGTCCCCCTGGCAGTTTGCGCCACCGAACAGAACGATGCTGCCGGGGATTTCTGCCTTGATGCGTTCAGCGAGCATTAGCGACGCGATGTTTTGACCGAACATCGACGTGAAGCCGAAGATCTTGCAGTCACGTCTTTTTATCTCCCGCATACAGGCGTCAAGGAACGCAGGAATGATATTCCGCGCCTCCTTCCAGAGCGGCGTCGCTTTTCGGTTTTCCTGGCTTTCGCCAAACAGGTCCCAGAATGCGTCATCGTCCTTGTGATGCTCTTCGGCGCAGGAAGAGAAGATGTAATCGTCTACCAGGTCGCGCGAATAGTATTCCTGCGTTAGAAACTGGCGAGTTCTACCGACGAGGCCATCGTCAAAGCGGGATAACTGGTTTTCGGGCAGTGATTCGAAATGCTCGTAAAGCAGCTGACTGAAGTCGAGGTTTGCATAATAGGTTGATGCCTCGACGCCACGCTGTTTCAGAATCGAGGACAGCAGGGCGAGGCCAAGTGAGGGGATACACACAGATGACCAGGGCATATTGATAAACAGGATTTTCGACATTGTTCTCGATTTTTTTGTTGTCGTTATCGATGTTTCAGCAGAGACCGTAGATAGGAACCGGGCTGAAGTCAATTGCAGTCGCCGCGAGGACTCGACAGTCGTAAATCCTTGACAACTGAACTATTATTCTCTGCCCGATACTTGTTTTGAAAAAGGCGGCGATGAGCCAGTCTAACAGCGAAGTTCTTCGATCAAAGATTCAGCTGGCGGAGCCACGGTTGCAGGCTGTGACGGCCAGGTTCTGGAATCACCCGCGCATCGAGGAGCTTTTCGAGAAGCATCTCACTCGCTTGTACTTTACGATTCAGGCCAGCAAGCCGCTTCTGGAAAGCGCTCTGCAACGATCCCAGGAGCTTGCCAGTCAGTGCCCTGTTGCGGAGCGACTGGTGCCGTACTTGTCCGAGCACATTGTCGAAGAAGAAGGCCACGACGAATGGGTTCTGGATGATCTCGAGGTATTCGGATTGGACAGGGGGTCGGTCAAGGCAAAGATCCCGCCTGTCGATGCAGCGACCTTAACCGGCAGCCAATACTATTATATTAGCCACGCCCATCCAGTTGCCGTGACCGCTTATCAGGCGGTAGTGGAAGGGAGCCCGCCACGAACGGAGTTTCTCGACAGCGTCGTTGCACGAACGTCGATACCCAAGAAGGCGCTGGGATCTTTCTACAAACACGCCGTCATCGACAAGCATCACGGTAAGGCGCTCTGGGAGATGCTGGACAGCCTGCCGTTGGAGCCGTGGCATTCGACCTTGCTCGGCATGAACGCAATGCTCATTACCGATCAAATCGCGGGTTTCCTGGAAACCGTTTTGGCGACCGTAGCTGAACCGAACTGAATGAGCGAGCACCCGAATAGTCCTGTTGGCGCTTACGACGGCGATGAATCGTACATCTTCGTTTGCTACTCGCACCGCGACACGGCGGCTGTGTACTCCGAGATTCGGCGCCTGCAGGACATGGATGTCAACGTCTGGTATGACGAGGGCATCGATGCCGGCCTAGAATGGACCGATAGACTGGCCGACGCCATCAGTGGTTGTTCGACTTTCCTGTATTTCGTGTCTCCCGCTTCGGTAGCGTCCGAACATTGCCGCCGAGAGGTGAGTTTTGCCAATCACGTAGACGTCGCCGTAACCGCGGTGCATCTTTCGCCGACCGAGTTGCCTGGTGGCCTGCAATTATCGCTTGGCAATCGCCAGGGCATCATGAAGCATGAGCTAACGGCCGACGCGTACAGAAAAAAGCTGGCAAAGGCACTGAAAATATCATTCTCGGACGCGGAGGAGAGTAACAGGGGCGAGAGTACGCGCGAACCCGTAACGACAAGCGATAGCCGGCAGTCCATCCTCGTGCTGCCCTTTGTCAGCCGCTCGCGGAAAGATGATGCCGATTTCATCTGTGAAGGGATCGCCGACGAAATAACCATCGCGCTGTCCTCGATCGATGTACTGCGCGTGATTTCCGGAGCAGCGGTACGGCAGCTCGATATCAGGAACACCAGTTTGCGCGATCTCGGCAGCATGTTGAATGTTCATTACGTCCTCGAGGGCAGCGTACAGATGGCTGGCGAGAAAATGCGCATCACCGCGCGACTGCCGAATATTGAGACCGGCGAAGTGTTGTGGGCCAGTAAGTGGGACGGGTCAACCGAAGACATTTTCGACGTGCAGGACAGCATTGCGCTGGGTGTTCTTGACGCACTGAAGATTCAGTTGAGTGCGACACAAAGCGAACAGCTGACAGAACGCCCGATCGCAGATCTGCAAGCCTATGAGTATTTCTTGCGCGCCCGCCAGTCCGTTCACGAATGGACTGAAGGCGCACTCAAACAGGCCCTTGAGTATTTGCAAAGCGGTGAGGACATCATCGGTGAGAATACGTACATAATCTCGGCGCGGGGCTACATCTACTGGCAGTTTCATAATCTCGGCATTGACCCGGACCCGCGTCATCTCGAAAAGGCGCAGGAGTGTATCGATCAGTTGTTCGCGCTGGATCAAGATTCCCCCGAAGGACATCGATTATCGGGTCTCGTCAAAATAATGCAGCAAGGCGAGATTCGCTCAGTGATCAATCACCTGAAAATTGCGCTGGAGGCGAGGCCCAACGACACTGACGCCCTGTTCTGGCTGGCACAGGTTTACGGGGTGGTTGGTCGTGTATCTTCCGGCCTGGCGCTGGCGCAGCGCTTGTTGAAACTGGACCCGATTACGCCGTCGTATAAGGGATTACCAGCGGTGCTTTACATGATGGACGGAAACAGTAAACGGGCTGCCGTCGAGTTCGGGCAGTGCCATAAGAGTGATCCTGAAAATACTGTTATTACGCTGCTGTACGGACAGGCACTCGTGATGGACGGGCAGCGCGACGAGGCGATTCGGGTATTTAGCGAGCTTGGGCAGCAGTCTGCCGAACTCTTTTTCGCCAACCTCGCGAGGCTCTACATCTGTTGTCTCAACGCTGACGAGAATGGCGCGGCGGAAGAAGCCACGGCCAGTTTGCTGGAGGCGTCGAGATCGGACCCACAATGGTCCTGGCTCGTTGCTCAATGTTACGCGCTACTCGGAAAACACGACGAAGCCGTGGACTGGGTAGCGAATGCCGTTAGCCACGGTTTCTGGAATTATCCCTTACTCGTCGAGCGTGACGCGGTATTAGGGCCCATTCGGCAGCACGAGGGTTTTCAGTCCGTCAAAGCCGACTTGCATGACAAATGGACCCACCTTGAGGCCTAGAACATATTGGGTATGTCGTGTTTCTTGTCGTCCGGCACGGCATCTTTGACTTTCTTAAGGAGACCAACCAGCTGAGCGTGTTCTTCGTCGCTCAAGGAATTGATGGCATCGCGATGATGATCGGCCAGCTTTCCTACGACGAGACCCTCGTCAGCCAGTTTTTCATGATTTGACTTGTCGCCCATTTTTATTCTCCTTGTTTTTTTTGAGTCACTGGGATTCTAGACATGAATCGACTGATGTCAATGTAATATGCAGGACGCAACTTATTCAGGCCGCGCCTTAGACAGAGTACAAACAACATGCAGAATCAGTTTTTCCCAGGTTGGTTGCCCATTCAGGTTGCCAGTCATTACGGCTTTCCGCTCGCGGACTGGGACGGCGCCGGGCAGACGATTGCCATTATTTCGCTCGGTGGCAAACTCGACGAAAATGATCTGAGAAGAGATTTCAGGGCGATGCGCATAGCGTGGCCCGATATCACGATAAAAGATGTCAGCGAATCTTATGAAGAGTGGCAGGATAATGGTTCAACCGCAGAGACACATCTTGATCTCGAGGTAATCGGAACCGTCTGCTCGGGAGCCAGAATCACGATTTATCGTGGCGCGAACGATGGCGGGCCCGGATTCGTCGAAGCCGTTAAACAAGCCGTTAGGGATGACAATGACGTCATCTCGATTTCCTGGGGCCATTCTGAGTCGGCGAGTGACGCTGACGCGACGCAAATGGAAGGCGCTCTTAAGGATGCGGCTGCAAAGGGAATCACAATTTGTGTCGCCGCCGGCGATGGAGGCTCGTCAGATGCGCGCAAAGGCTTCCACGCTATTCCGGCCGATGACGGCCTTGCCCATGTCCAGTATCCGGCATCAAGTGCATACGTCCTGGCCTGCGGTGGTACACAGCTCATGTTGAATGGCGATGAACATGTGGAGGTCGTATGGAACAACAGTGCGATGAAAAGACCGGCCACCGGTGGCGGCGTCAGCGACTTATTCGAACCACCTGACTGGCAGGTGGACCATGCAGGCCATATCCTTTCGGCTAACGACGGTATGCGCAAGGGCCGCGTAATCCCCGATGTTGCGGCACTCGCTGCCGGAGGCGCCTGGGAGATGGTCGAGGATGGCAAAACCGTTGTTGCCGGGGGTACCAGCGCGGTTGCGCCCTTATTCGCATCTCTGATCGCGCTGTGTAATCAACGCCGCGCATCGGTAGGAAAGAAGCGCCTGGGATTTCTGAACGCCAGACTTTACAAGCTTGCCAAGTCAGGTGAGTTATTCAATAACATCACGGCAGGGCACAATCGGCCAGTTGAAGACTACCCGGGTTATGACGCGCAGCACGGATTCGATGCATGCACAGGATGGGGTTCGCCAAAGACCGAGGCGCTCTTTGAGGCGCTCGTAAACCTGCCTTGAATGTCACGACTTTGGCTATTTGAGACTGCAACTACAATCGTAGTGTGCTGACGGCGCAGGCTTGCCCGGGATCGCCATTTTATGGGATCCCGTTGTGCGATCCCGGCGATTCCTCGTTTGCGGCGGAGTGTCTCGCGTGGTCGGTGATCATGTCGATGATCTGCGGCCACAGCTCCACCGGAAAGTTATGGCCCATGCCGTCGATGATCTCCAGCTGCGCCCCGGGAATGTGCTTCGCCGTGTCGATACCGCCCGCCAACGGCACCAGCGGATCTTCGCGGCCGTGAATGACGAGGGTCGGTGCCGTGATCGTGTTCAGCCGGCTGCGACGATCGCCATCCTTGACGATTGCAGCAACGTGGCGCGTGAAGCCGGCCGGATAATAGGCGCGGTCGAAGCTAATCGAGACCATCTCGCGCCGCGTTTCCGGGTCGACGGGGTAGGCAGGGCTGCCAATCAGTTCGATCGTCCGCATGTTGTGGGCGATGACGGCTTCACGATCATTACCCGTGGGCCGTGTCCGGAACAGGTGCCGGGACACCAGCGGGTCGGCGCCTGGCAGTGAACGGTGACCGCTCGTGGACATGACGGACGTCAGGGAACGAACTCGTCGCGGATGACTCGCCGCTAGATTCTGCGCAATCATGCCACCCATCGAAGCACCGACAATGTGGCCGGACTGCACGTCCAGTGCGTCAAGCAGGCCCGCTGCATCATCAGCCATGTCGCCCAGCGTGTAAGGAACACGAATTGGCAGTCGCAACATGCTGCGAAAAATGAGTGACGCGACGCCTGGCGCCTTCGCACCATCGAATTTCGTGGAAAATCCCGTGTCGCGGTTGTCATAGCGGACGACCCGAAAACCCCTGGAGGCCAGCTCGACGCAGAATTGTTCCGGCCAGGCGATCATCTGCATGCCGAGGCCCATGATGAGCAATATCGTAGGATCCGAGGGCGACCCGAAAGACTCGTACTCAATAGTGATGTTGTTCGCACTTGCCTGGGGCATTAGTTCTCCTTAGTCTTGCGCGTTAATGAGGTCAGAGCCGTGCCGCGAGTCGGCTGCCCTGATCGATTGCGCGCTTGGCATCGAGTTCGGTCGCGACGTCAGCACCGCCGATTACGTGGGTCGGCATGCCGGCAGATTCCAGCGGTGCCTGCAACTCCCGCTGTGGGAGCTGTCCTGCACACAGTACGACGTTGTCGACGTCGAGCCAGGTCGGCTGCTCGTGATTTTTACCGTAGCTGATCAGCAGTCCTTCGTCGCTAATTCGTTCGTAACGGACGTTGCCGATCATCTGAACATTGTTCATCTTCAACGTGGCGCGGTGAATCCAGCCGGTGGTCTTACCAAGATTAGCGCCATGTTTGCCCGCCTTGCGCTGCAACAGGGTTACCTCGCGTGCTGATGCTTCGGGTCTCGAACGCTCGCGCGCGATTCCGCCACGGGCTTCAGCCGGATCGACAACGCCCCATTCGGCAAGCCATTCGTCGAGATCCATCGTGGGCGAATGGCCGTCGTGCACGAGAAACTCTGCGACGTCGAATCCGATCCCGCCCGCACCAATGATTGCCACGCGTTTGCCGACGGCCGCTCGCCCGCGCAGCACATCGATGTAGCTCAATACTTTCGGATGGTCCTGCCCATCGATTTCAGGATCCCGCGGTACGACGCCGGTCGCAACGATCACGCCGTCGTGAGCTTTGGCAATCAAGTCGTCGGCGACGATGCGAGTACTCAAGTGGACCCGGACCTGCTTCAGTTCGAGTTGCCGTTTGAAGTAACGCAACATCTCGTGGAATTCTTCCTTGCCGGGAATGACCTTGGCCATGTTCAGCTGCCCGCCAATTTCCGCTGCTCCCTCGTACAGATCGACTTCGTGTCCTCTCTCTGCCAGCACCAGGGCAGCCGAAAGGCCTGCGGGTCCTGAACCCACAACGGCGAAAGTTTTTCTCGTCTTCGTGGCGACATAGTTCAATTCTGTCTCATGACAAGCCCGCGGATTCACGAGACAACTGCTCATCTTGTTAGAGAACGTGTGATCCAGGCAGGCCTGGTTGCAGGCGATGCACACGTTGATCTCATCGGCACGTCCTTCGCGCGCCTTTTTCACGAACTCGGCATCGGCGAGCATGGGCCGCGCCAACGAGACCATGTCGGCACAGCCGTCAGACAGTATCTGCTCCGCTGTCGCCGGCAGGTTGATGCGATTGGACGTTACCAACGGAATGGTCACTTCGCGCTTCATCTTCTTCGTGACCCAAGTGAAGGCGCCGCGCGGCACCGAGGTGGCGATCGTCGGGACGCGCGCCTCGTGCCAGCCTATTCCGGTATTAATGATGGTGGCACCGGCGCCCTCGATTGCCTTCGCCAACATGACGGTCTCATTCCAGGAGTTGCCGTCCGGAATCAGGTCGATCATGGACAGTCTGTAGATGATGATGAAATCGTCGCCCACCGCCTCCCGCGTGCGTGCAACGATCTCGACGGGCAAACGCATGCGCTGTGAAAAGTCGCCACCCCACTCGTCCGTACGCTGGTTTGTGTGCGTGACCAGGAATTCATTAATGAAATAGCCTTCCGAGCCCATGATCTCAACGCCGTCGTAGCCGGCCTCGCGAGCCAGTTTGGCGCATCGAACAAAAGCTTCTATCTGATTCTCCACGCCGGCGGACGACAGCTCGCGCGGCGTGAAGGGCGTGATAGGCGAGCGGATGCGTGAGGGGGCCACCGGCAACGGATGGTAGGCGTAGCGGCCAGCATGCAAGATTTGCATCGCGATCTTGCCATCCTCGGCGTGCACCGCATTTGTAATCCGCCGATGCTTGGCAGCCTCACTCCGAGTTGTCAGTTTTCCGGCGAAGGGTTTTACCCAGCCCGCACGGTTTGGCGCATAACCGCCGGTGATGATCAGGCCAACGTCGCCGCGCGCACGTTCCACGAAATAGGCGATCAGACGGTCGTGCTGGTTGCCATCCTCAAGCCCGGTGTGCATCGAGCCCATCAGTACCCTATTTTTTAGCGTCGTGAAGCCGAGATCGAGAGGCGCGAGAAGGTGGGGGTAGTTCGATTCGATCAACGTCAGTCCTTTATTGTTGCTTTGTCGTGTTGATCATAAACTGACTCCGGCAACTTTTCTTGCCACGTCAGGCTGGAGCGAGTCTCTCCAATCAAATTCTGCAGCCATGCTGCTATGCTTGTAATGGGGGTGCCCGGACAGAAAGCCGATTTGAAACAGGAATTGCTACACGAATTTTCGATCGGCGAGCATCGAATCAACCCCTCTCACGGCCACTATCAAGCGTGTAATTGGCGAGGCAGGCGGTAGTACGATACGAGAAAGGTGGTGCTTCGTTCAGTCGTCGTCCCGCCGGCCCGCTGAAAGGCTTGCGCGATTGTCTTGATTGCAAAGCTGGCTCGCCATGTCGAAGCCGACGTCCGATGCCCGTCTCGAGTCAGTGCGCCGGTCGTCGAACCGCTCGTAGGTGCAGTTGCACGTCGCAGCATCGCAGCTACGTAGCGGCAGCATTGGCGTGTCTTCAGAGAGGAATCGCTGGTCCGCGATGGCCTGTATTGCCTGGCAGCACTCATTCTTGTCCACGACCACCTGTACGCCGCGGTATTTGCCTTGCGTCGTTCCGTGAGGGCGGGCCCCCGTCGTTTTTTGGGGCGTTGAGGTTTGGTTAAGTCTTGCCAGTAATCCCATAATCGAAGTCCTCTGCAATGTTCCCCGATACACTAGCAGTCAGGCACAGTAAAGTCGTTGTGCTAAATCTCAGTGAAGAACGGAACCCTGTCTCACAGGGCAGGGCGCCGAATTCTCTGCCGGCGGTTCAGCGTATACTCGCGCCCTTATGTCCAATCCTACTGCTTTCAGCATTCTCGACCTGAAGCCAGCTTTGCTGGGCAACCTCGCCGAAATTGGTTATACCGAAATGACCCTGGTGCAGGGACAGACGCTGCCACCGATGCTCAGCGGCGCCGATGTGCTTGCTCGCGCCAAGACAGGCAGCGGCAAGACGGCGGCTTTCGGCCTGAGTCTGCTGAACAAACTGGACAACGGGTCCTTTCGGGTGCAGGCGCTGGTGCTGTGTCCGACACGCGAGTTAGCCGACCAGGTGGCAAAAGAGATTCGGCGCCTTGCCCGGGCGGTTCCCAACATCAAGATACTCACCTTGTGCGGTGGTGTGCCTCTAGGCCCACAACTTGCTTCACTGCAACACAGTCCGCATGTCATCGTCGGCACACCCGGACGCGTGCTGAAGCATTTGGGCAAAGGTTCTGTCGCTCTCAACGATCTGCAGACTCTGGTGCTCGACGAGGCTGATCGCATGCTCGACATGGGGTTCATGGATGAACTCGATGCGATCCTCGCGTTTGTTCCCGCTGACCGTCAAACCCTGCTGTTCAGTGCAACCTACCCGGACGCTATTGCCGACATCAGCGCGAGAGTTCAGCGTGCTCCGCTGATCGTGGATGTCACCGATGACGAGCGGCCCGCGTTGATCGAACAGTACTGGTGTTCAGTGACCCGCGAGAATCGCAACGAGGCCCTGCTAAAGGCGCTGAGGGCCTGGGGCGGGTCGCTAAACCTCGTGTTTTGTAATACCAAGATCGATTGTGCCGATGTTGCAGGCTACCTTCAGGCGCAGGGCGTCGGTGCGATCGCTTTGCACGGTGATCTCGATCAGCCGCAGCGTACGCAGGTCCTGGTACGGTTTGCCAACAGGAGTGCGAGTGTATTAATCGCCACGGACGTAGCGGCGCGCGGACTCGATGTTGATGATCTGGATGCCGTTTTTAACTACGAACTTCCAGCACAGGCGGAAGTGTATATTCACCGCATAGGCCGAACGGGACGTGCTGGCAACAAGGGGCTTGCGGTAAGCCTGGTCGAGGAACGTGAGACGCGGCGATTGCTCGAGATCGAAGCATTATTGCCAGCCGCAACGATCAAGCATCGTGATATTCCGGGCCCGGCGGGAACGTCAGATGCCCTGACGCCGATCATGACGACCGTTCAAATCAGTGGTGGGCGAAAAAACAAGTTGCGACCCGGCGATCTTCTCGGTGCCCTGACGGCGAAAGGCGGTGTACCTGGTGAGGCCGTTGGCTCAATTGACTTGTTCGATACCTGCAGCTATGTGGCCGTCAGTAACGCAGAGGCAAGAAAAGCGGCACAGCAATTGACGACTCGGCCGATCAAAGGCAAGAAGTACCGGGCACGCATCAGAAAGTAGGAGCCGCGTCTGAGGCGTTCAGGCGACGCGGCTCTTCTCGCTCGACAATTGTGCGCGCAGGTATTCATCGTAGGTACCCGAAAAATCGATGATGCCGTTGGGCGTCATTTCAATGATGCGCGTTGCAAGCGATGAAACGAAATCGCGATCGTGGCTGACAAAGATCAGCGTCCCGGGATAATGCTCGAGGGCGAGGTTCAGCGCTTCGATGGACTCCATATCGAGGTGATTCGTCGGCTCGTCCATCACGATGACATTCGGCTTTTGCAGCGACAGTTTGCCAAACATCAGGCGGCGTTGTTCGCCGCCGGAAACAACCTTTACGGACTTATTGCTGTCATCCCTCGAGAACAGCATCCGCCCCAGCGTCGCGCGCAACAGCTGTTCGTCGGCGCCTTTTGGTTGCCACTGCGTGATCCAGTCAAAAAGGCTCACATCATCTTCGAATTCCGCCATATTGTCCTGCGCAAAGTAACCAGTACGCGCGTTTTCAGACCATTTTATCTCGCCGCTATCAACATCTATTTTTCGTAGCAAACTACGCAGGAGCGTCGTCTTGCCGATACCATTTTGCCCGAGAATTGCGACTCGAGATCCCGCCTCGATGGTCAAGTCCAGGTTTTCGAACAACGGGCCTTCGTCGAAGCTCTTGCTGATACTTGTCGCCTCTACTGCGATACGCCGCAGCGGCTTGTCCTGTTCGAACCGGATAAAAGGGCTGACACGGCTCGACGGTTTGATTTCTTCAAGCTCAATCTTTTCAAGCTGACGGGCACGTGATGTTGCCTGGCGCGCCTTCGATGCATTTGCAGAAAAGCGGCTGACAAATGCTTGCAGGTCGGCCATCTTCGCCTTCTTCTTCGCGTTGTCAGCGTGCACACGTTCGCGCGCCTGTGTGGCCGCCGTCATGTATTCATCGTAGTTTCCTGGAAATACGTTCAGCTTTCCGTAGTCGAGATCGGCTATGTGCGAACAGACGCTGTTGAGGAAGTGACGATCATGCGAAATGATCACCATTGTGGACTTGCTCTTGTCCAGGAATTCCTCGAGCCAGCGTATCGTGTTGATATCCAGGTTATTGGTCGGCTCATCGAGCAACAGGATATCGGGATCGGAAAACAGGGCCTGCGCCAGCAGCACCCTGAGCTTCCAGCCGGGCGCAACGGCACTCATTGGGCCTTCGTGCTGTTCCACCGGTATGCCGATTGCCTCGAGCAGTTCACCGGCGCGCGATTCGGCCGAGTAGCCGTCCATCTCCGCGAACTCGATCTCGAGATCGGCGACGCGAATGCCTTCCTCATCGCTCATCTCAGGTAACGAATAAAGCCGGTTGCGTTCCTGCATCACCTCCCACAATCGTTCGTAACCCATGATCACCACATCCAGTACCCGATGCTCTTCATACGCAAACTGATCCTGGCGCAGCTGGCCGATTCGGGCATTCGGATCCGTGGACACGTTACCCGCGGTTGGCTCGAGTTCGCCGGCAAGAATCTTCATGAAGGTTGACTTGCCGGAGCCATTCGCGCCGATCAGGCCATAGCGATTACCGTTGCCAAATGTCACGGAGACATTCTCGAAGAGCGGCTTCGCGCCGAACTGGATGGCCAGATTTGCTGCAGAGATCATAGTTTTTGCCAGGTATTGCGACTAAATAATGGACCGCACGTCCCGGCAATCAGCCGGTAAGGGTCTGATTAGTATAGGAATACGGAGTTTCTTCTAGCGATAGGGCGAGCGGATAATAACAGAATAATCGGTCGCCGCGATTACATTGCGGGCCGAGCCATCATTTCGTCGCAGACGGCCGCAGCGAGATCTCTCCGGAGTCGCTCACTCGTATTGCGGGGCGCATCGTTCCGACATCAAGTTTTGCCGCCAACTTGTAGCGGACGAATTCGTTTGACGAACTCATCAGGTCGGTGACAAGCCGAATTCCCGCGAACAGGTTCGGCGACGCCGTAAGGGTAATACCGCCTTCGCCGTACGCTTCAATGACCGGCAATTCGTTGCCGACACCTTTGATCAAATCATGGCCGCCCAGGCTCACAGTGTAAGAAACACCGCGGAGCTTCAGCGGCTCGCGATTCGGGTTGATGATATGCAGGCCGATTTCGAAGTTCGGCAACGCGCCCTGTGATGGCAAGGCACGGAAGGAGTTGATCGTCACGGTCGGTTTTTCATAGCCCGGACGCAGCCCGGCACATCCTTGCAGGACAAGCGCCAGGCCGAGAGCGATCACAATTGTCCATCGACGCAATTGAATGCTATTTCTGATCATTACGTTGTCCTTATCGATCTCCAAGGATGATCGGTTTCTTACACGCTTTTATCTCGCACAAGCGTAACCCCTTATCTCCCAAATACCAAGATAGACCGGGCCGAAGAGCCCCTGCCAGCAGGCATGTCTCGGGTAAAACCGGCAATAGGCCGGTATATCTTCTAAACTAAAGATAGATGAGAAATGACACCAAAAAGATCGGCATCATCGGCGCGGGCGTTGGCGGCCTGATTGCAGCCAAGACGTTTCTCGAGGAAGGCTTCGATTGTGAAGTTCTCGAGCGGAAAGGGTCGCTCGGTGGCGTCTGGGAAAGTGGCTACCATTCACTGCACCTGCAACTGCCGAAAGAGTCTTATGAATTTCTTGACTGGCCGATGCCCGCGTCCTTCCCGACGTTTCCATCCTGCGATCAGATCGTCTCCTATTTGAACGCGTATGCGCGGCATTTCCGCGTATTCAAGAAGATTCATTTCCATTCCCGCGTCGACAAGCTGGAAAAACGGCCGGGCGATCACGGCTGGATTGCTCGCTGTCATGACACAAAAAGGGGCGAAGATTTTGAAAGATCCTTTGACTTCGTCATTGTCTGCAACGGACTTTATTCAACGCCACAAATACCGAGGTTTCCAAACCAGGATCGATTCAAAGGGAGAATCGTCCACTCCTCGCAGTTTCAGGATCCGGAAATTCTTCAGGACACCAATGTCGTTGTCGTTGGCTTCGGAAAAAGTGCGTTGGACAGGGCGGAAGAATTTGCGCCGATAGCCAAACGCGTAACCCTCGTCTTTCGTCAGGCGCACTGGCCGGTTCCCCGGAAGTTCCTGGGCGTGCTGGACAGCAAGTACATGATCAGTCGCTTCATGTCGGCCTTCATGCCTCGGTATTTGCATCCTGGTAAATGGGAAAAGCGACTCCATGACTATGGCGGCGGCCTCATTTGGGCGTACTGGCGGTTCATGGAGTGGATCCTCAGAGCGCAGTTTCGATTGAAATCAGCGGGTGCGCTACCGTCCAGTCGTCTGGAACGCGACATTTTTACGGGGGACTTCGTAGCGTCGCCAAATATATACCGGCTCATTCATGAAGATGAGATCCACGCCGAACAGTCGTCCATTGATCATTTCACCGAGAACGGCGTTCAGCTCAGCAATGGCAGACACGTCGACGCCGACACGGTCGTCCTGGGTACCGGGTGGGCTTACGATCATTCCTTCCTGCCCGACACGTTTGAGGCTGTTCGTGAGACAGACGGTCTCTACCTGTACAGGCATATCCTGCACCCGGATTTTCCACGGCTGGCATTTGTCGGGCTGGCATCGACGTTCAGCAACTCATTGAGCGACCACCTGGAAGTGCGCTGGCTGGTCGCGCTTCTGAAAGGCGAAATTTCGCTGCCTGACCGGGCGCATATGTTGCAGGAAATCGAGCAGATGAAAGCGTGGAAAAGAGACATCATGCCCGAGCAAAATTCGCGCGGTTCGCTGCTCCAGGTTCATGCACTGCACTATCATGATGAGCTGCTGCGAGACCTCGACATCGAATGCAAGCGTAAGGGTAATTTCGTTGCCGAACTATTCGGTGCTTATCTTCCGGCAGACTACAGAGACATTCCGAGCGTGTACCTGCGCAAGAAAGCGTCGCCGAGTCGCACGGAGACAGCTGAAGAATCGTACCCGGAGAGCGCCGCGGCAGCCGATACTGTGACGAACGGCGGGGGTCTCGGATCTTCGGACATCGCCGCAGCGTCCGGCATCGACCTTCAAATGGAGGACCTGACAGCAGTTGACTTGCGTGGCCTGCATCTCGACGGCATGGATCTGAGTGACCGAATCCTTAGCGCTGCCGACTTGCGGCATGCCAGCCTGCACGGCTGCAACCTGACTGGGGTGGATTTTGCCGCAGCCGACATCAGCGGTGCCGACCTTACCTCAGCGGAGTTATTTAATTCGGACTTTACGGGCGCCATCATGAGCCGTGTCGATCTCGAGCGGGCATTTCTCATGGATGCCAATCTCTCGCTCGCTTACTTGAACGGCGCCAACCTGACTGGCGCGCATCTGAGCGGCGCGAACCTGACAAGCGCTCGCCTGAACAATGCACGGCTTGTAGGCGCGGACCTCAGTAATACACGCCTCAATGATGCCGACCTTCGTGGCGCTAATCTCGAAAACTGCGACTTGAGTAACGCCGATCTCACTGGCGCCGATTTGACCGGGGCAAACCTGAAGGGCGCAACGCTTTTGTCGGCAGACTTTACCGACGCGAACATTACCGGCGTCCAATTTGACGCAACGGAAACCTGCAGGGACATCCGCATCAGCACGGCGCATGGCAATGCCCTGTTCAAGCGCTATGCGCAGGACCAGGCCTATGTCGAAGAGTATAAATTCAACAACCCCTTGCGGTATGCGTTGTGGAAGTATTCCTCCAATTGTGGCCGGTCGCTGTCACTCTGGGTCTTCTGGTGCGTATTCATTGCTGTCAGTTTCAGCCTGGTTTTCCATTTCCACCTGGGTGGGACGGAGTCGTTTATGCTGACAGAGCTCGCCAAAGAGCCGGGCTACGACCCTGAAGACTGGGCGCCGATGCTTTATTACAGCGTTGTGACGTTTACGACGCTCGGGTTCGGAGACATTGTTCCAAGGACACAGGAGGCGGCCTGGTGGATCATGGCGGAAGTGGTAATGGGTTATTTCATGCTCGGCGGGCTGATCACGATACTTGCCACAAAGCTGGCGCGGAGGAGCTAAAACGTCGTAATCCGATTCATTATTGACCGACCGTACAATTAGAGCCCTATTTTGGATCGATATTCGGGTTATTCATGTGGAAAAGGCCTACACTGATAGGTAGATCACGCAGGATGGGAGATCGTCATGCAAGTAGCCAACGTCCCTGAAAACGAGGCCGCCAGAGTCGCAACCCTGCACAGCCTGAATATTCTGGATACACCTCGTGAAGATCGTTTCGACCGCTACACGCGCATTACCGCGCGTATCTTCGACATGCCCATTGTGCTGATCAGCCTGGTGGATCGTTACAGGCAGTGGTTCAAGTCCGCCGAAGGCCTGGATGCCGATGAAACGCCGCGCGATATTTCCTTTTGCGGGCACGCGATACTCGGCGACGACATTTTCGAGATTCGAAACGCACGGCGCGATGCGCGGTTTCGTGACAACCCCCTGGTGATAGAACAGCCGCATATTCGTTTTTACGCGGGCGCTCCACTCGAGGCTCCGAATGGCCACAAGCTGGGGACCCTCTGTATTATCGACAGAGTTCCGCGCCAGCTCACCGATGAAGAAAAAACGATGCTAAAGAACCTGGCCGACATGGTTGTTGGCGAGATGATCGGCTACGTCGATACTGAAACCGGCCTTTCAAATCGCGATGCACTGATTTCGACCGGAACGTCGTGTTTTGAAAATGATTCAACTGGCCGCAGCCTGTCGCTGCTGTTATTCGACATCAGTGACATTATGGCTTCACAGAACGACCCGGAGGCACAGATGTCACCGGCAGAGTCCTTTGCCAAATTGTTGCATCGCCACTTTCCAGATGCGCAATCGACGGCACATGTCGGCGCGTATCACTTTGCGGTGTTAATCAAAGCCGACCGGGACTTCGATGAGGCACAGGCCGTCAATCGCTTCTGTGCAGAAGTGAAAAAGACGCTTAGCCCCGATGGTGGGAAAGGGTTGTTGTCTGCATTTGTCGGGCGGGTCCAAAGCGATCCGGACATACATGAATCGTTTGTTGACATGCTGAGCCAGGCGGATGGGATGTTTTTCAGGCGCGAAAAACAACCGATAGTTGATGACACAAGCACCAGTGCACTTGTCAAAGCCCTCGTGAGCTGGCGCAAGACGATCTTCTAGCTAGCACGGCGACCTCAGTGGCCGAGTAGGGTTCCGTCCAACTGCGTCGGATAAATATACTGTGCGGTAGTGGTCGACGAATCGTCCAATGGCATACGCAGAATCTTGCGCGGAATCCAGGTGATAAGATCCCCATCCAATGGTGGATGCGTGTAGCAAAAAACGTCATTTAGCACATGCTGACGAATCAAAGATAGCAATTGGCCGGAAAAAGTCTCGCTAACGTCGACGATGTGACATTGTTCATCGAGCATCAGGCTGAGAAACTGGGCGCCGCTCACCACATGGGCAAAATCGCTCGGCTTCGACAACGCGTCGTCCGACTTCAGCACTGCATCGAGCTGGATTTCGGTACAGGGCTGCCAGCGCAGGCGTAGTTCCTGGATGCGGCGTTTGAGGTCCGGCGGAAGCGCAGTGTACGCGGCCTCCATGTTTACAAATCGGTCCGTTTCATTATTTTCAGAATCGCGGTAGATGACCGCGGCGACCAGGGGCAACGGTCGAAAATTGATGTCCAGCTGAACTTGCTCTCTGCATCGACCGGGCTCGCCGTTTTTTGCATTGTGCAACGTGTAAGCGTCAAAGCGATCAACACTGGGCCTTGTATCCGAAACCACCACCAAGCCGTACTCAAACATCAGGTCGAGTAGTGGAAACAGTACCGGGCCCTGCGTATTGGCATCACGACCGCCCGTGCCGACGCGCACTCCAAACGGTCCGGGTAGTGCTTCACTCTGGAAAAGAACCGGTCCCATCGATTGATCGTCGTAGAGCAGGCGAACACGCCGACTGCGTCTGCGGTCCTCGGCCTTCACGCCCTCCGGAACCAGCCGCATTCCCAGACCAATCAGCGCGGGCGCAATGAGCATGTCGTCGAGCTTGCCGACAACCGGAATAAAATCAGGAATCAGGTCAATGGGTAGCAGTAAGTAACCCACGCCACCCCCGATTAACCACTTGGCCGGGGCCGGGGTTCGGGGATCCTCTATGAGCGCCCGATAGTAGCGATATTCGCGCTGAAGTCGGCCCGTTATGCGGCCTTGTGTCGGCGGGCGATCCCCGTTGGAATACGACCCTTTCTTGTCGTGTGGCACTTTTCGCCTCCAAAGCGGCGTAACCGGCCATATCTCAAAGTCACTTAGTACTAAGCATAGACCCAAAGCGGCCACATTGCAGGGCTTGCAGTCGTTTCTCGCGCTACTTTTTGGTTATCACGACAAGCAAAGCCATAATAAAGAACCCCGGGTAAGCAATGAGAATCGATGAGCCTGACGACTAGCGAAGTAGCAATGCTCGAAGACGCGTACGCGAAGCTCGAGAATCCGTCGCTGGCGATTCGCATTAGTTCCGCGGTCGGAATGCCAGTGGAGGCCGTGACACGGGAACTCGGCAAGAGGGCGCCCGATGTCGTCGTCGAGGCTGTCAGCAAGTCCACTCACAAGGCTCTCGAAATGGTTCTGCAAAGTTCGATGCGGAGCATCAAGGGACAGGAACAAACATCGGCCAGTCCTCGTTTGCATACGGCCGCAGCAATGACGACCGGCGCCGTCGCCGGGTTCTTCGGCCTGGAGACATTGATCGTCGAGTTGCCATTGACGACGGGCATCATGTTTCGCTCGATAGCCGATATCGCTAGGGCAGAAGGGGAATCCCCGGCGGATCCCGAGACATTCCTGAACTGCATGCAGGTCTTTGCAATGGGAAGCCGCGAGTCGAAAGCGGATGATGCGGCTGAGACGTCGTACTATGGCGTTCGCGTCGCCTTGAGCAAGGCCGTTACGGACGCACTACAGTATGTCGCCGCACACGGCATGGGCGGCGCAACGGCACCGGCATTGGTCAGATTGGTCTCGGCGCTGGCGAGCCGCTTCGGCATTGTCGTTACGCAAAAAGCAATGGCGCAAACGATCCCCGTCATCGGGGCAATTGGTGGCGGGCTGGTGAACACGGTATTCATATCGCACTTTCAGGATATGGCCCGTGGACACTTCGCAATTCGTGCGCTGGAGCGAAAGTACGGCGTAACTGTCGTCCAGGATGCTTATCAGCGGCTGAAGACCGACCGGCAGCGCCGGGAGCTTACGATTCGTTAGGCTTCGGGCGCCGGCTTCAGTAGCTTCGACTCGAATTCGTAGCGCGACCCGTTCCTGGCTTCGAGATTAACCTCCCAGATTTCCTCGTCCGGCATCTGTGTCCGTTCGAGACCCGGCAATACCCGTTCGTCGTCAACCTGCAATCCCCAGACCCTGACGTGACGGACGCCTACCACTGGAATTCGCTCGCTGTCGAATCGCGCACGCAGTGCCGTATCCACATCGTCGTTCGCCCAGATCGCATAGCCGCTCTCAACGATCCTGGTCAAACTGTCCGGCATCGCTGCAAGCAATTTTTTGTTTGCCATCCGACAACTTCCTCCCGCCGATTCCGACGTATTCGGGCTGATCCTCCCGTTTACTGTATACGCCAAAAAAGCCAGGTGGAATAGGGACATACTGCTATGAAAAAAAGCGACGTTTCGGCTCTTTTCGGGTCAAATAAGCGTGTATGCTGCTTTGCACCGGGGCAGCAAGAGTGTGAGGCACGACTATGGCTTTCTCAGCGACGAAACGCCTGCAAGCCGATATGGATGCGGCCAGTAACTACGCGGAATGGAAAGCCGCAGCCATTGCCCATGACAAGGTATCGGGCGTGCTGCGCTGGCAAAAGTCGGACGAATCCAAGCACTTCGATTACACGTCCATACGTCGTCGCCTGAGGCGGCTCCGCCGGCTTAGATCCAAAAAGGACAACGCCGGCGTGCTGTTTGCTTTGAATGAAGGTCTTCACGGCAATATCGACGGCATGGGCAGCTCTGCGCTGTACGGCAAGTCGAAATTCAGCACCAAGAAACTTATCGTAGATTATGTCAACGAAGTTGTTGACGCGCTGGACATGCTGGCGAGCAACGAGGCTAAAGATCTACCGTTGGATGAGCGCCTCGATTTCTTCCGCCGCGCGCATCATTGCTATGGCTGCTCGTCGCTCATGATGAGCGGTGCGGGCTCACTGCTGTTTTTTCATATCGGGGTGGTCAAGGCGCTGTGGCTTGAAAGCGTGCTGCCGGGCATTCTGTCGGGCAGCAGCGGTGGTGCTGTAGTGGGGAGCCTGGTCAGTACACGTAACGATAAGGACCTCGCAGAAATACTCGAGCCGGAAAACCTCGCGCAAGAAATTGAGCGCGATGAGGGCTTGTTCAGCCGTTTTGAGGCGTTCAAGCCCGAAGTCGTCAAAACGGAAGACGTACAGGAGGCCCTTAACAGGCTGATTCCGGACATGACATTTCAAGAGGCACTCAAACATACAGGGCGTCACCTGAATGTTTCAATTGCAGCGGCAGAAAAGCATCAGACGTCACGATTACTGAATGCTATTACGACGCCGAACGTCTTTATTCGCGAAGCGGTCATGGCGTCTGCCGCGGTTCCGGGTTTTTATCCGCCCGTAGCGCTTGCGGCCAAAAACGACAAGGGCGAGAAGCAGCCGTACCTGCCTTCGCGTAGATGGGTCGATGGTTCGCTCAGCGATGATCTGCCGGCGAAACGCTTGTCGCGACTTTACGGCGTCAATCACTTCATCGTAAGCCAGGTCAATCCGCATATATTTCCTTTCGTCACCGATACGAAGCGAAAACGAGATCCTTTGACAACGGTGAAGCTTGCCAGCGGGCGGGTTGCGCGCGAGTGGATTAACGCCAGCGCATCGCTTCTTGAAAGACCGCTGTCGTGGAATCCGATGGTGAGCCGGCTCACAAATGTAGCGCTAAGCGTCATGAACCAGGATTACTTTGGCGACATCAATATCCTTCCGGATAAGCGCATGTTCAACCCCCTCAAATTGTTGGCGCATCGATCGATGGAAGAGATCATCGAGTTGATCGAAATGGGTGAAAGGGCGACCTGGCCGAAAATCGAAATGATAAGAATCCAGACGAAGATCAGTCGGAAACTCGATCAAATTATCCACGAGATTGATTACCGCAAGCCTCACATCCGTAAAGGCGTTTCACGCAAGGCGGGTTGACGTGATCGACACGATTTTCATTGTGCTGATGGCGCTAATCGTCGCCATCGTTATTTTTCGCTATGCGCGCCCGCGACAGTTTCTTCGCCTGTTGATGCTGGGCGCACGCAGGATCATGGGTTTCAGAACGCGATCCATCGCTATCGACGGCGTCGACTGGCCGTACCTCGACAGCGGGAATGCGCCAGGTGGCGTCGTTATACTGTTACACGGCTTCAGTGGCGACAAGGACAACTGGCCGCTGTACGGCCGCAACCTCGCCAAGGATTATCGCGTCATCATTCCCGACCTTCCGGGCTTCGGAGACAATGCGCGAGATCCGCATGGCGACTACAGCATGGACGCGCAGGCGCGCTGGTTGCTCGGATTCGCCGATGCGATGGGCATCGACCGATTTCACGTCGCCGGCAACTCGATGGGTGGCTACATCGCCTTGAAATTCGTGCTCGCCTATCCGGACAGAGTTCTGAGCCTCGGGCTGCTGAACAATGCCGGCGTTCTCGGCAAAACCAAGAGCGAGCTGCAAATTGCAACTGAAAATGGCGAGAGCCTGTTGACCGTCGCTACGCCCGAAGAGTTCGACAGGCTGCTCGCGTTTGTCGTGCATCGGTCGATGCCGCTTCCGGGATTCATCAAGCAACCGTATTGCGAAGACCTCATTGCCAACCAGCCATTCCTCGAGGCGATCTTCTGGGCGATGGCCGAGGAGGTCTTGGATCAGCCGCTAAACGATCGATTACATACGATCGCGGCGCCCACGCTGATTATCTGGGGGCGCCATGATCGGCTGATCGACGTGAGCTGCACGGATGTGATGAAGGCAAAGATTCCGAACAGTCAGCGCGTGGTGTTCGAAGAGACCGGACACGTGCCAATGCTCGAGCGGCCCGTGGAATCTGCAGCCGCGCATCTTGATTTTCTCAACGAGCTACGCGCCGCTACGCCTTAACAGCGCGAATCTTTTTCTTAGTGCGAGTTTTCCTGGAGGGCTTGACGGCTGCCTTCAGATCTTTCAACGAGCGCTCGAGGCAGTCAACGAAAAAGTCGATGTCCGGCAAGATTTCTCGTGTCGACGTGACATTGAACGACATCTGGCCGTTGTAACTCGGCGTTGCAATGAACAAGCCCATGCCGTTGGCCAAAGGCGCCATGCCAAAGCTGCCGACCTGACGGGCGCCGTTCATGTACAGCGGCACTTGCGGTCCCGGCACGTTCGAGATGAACAGGTTGCACATCCGAACTGTCGTGCTGGCGCGCAGCACGAGGCGGCTGGCCATCACCAACGTTGAAGCAGGTACGTGCTTGCTGAGATCCGTCATCAGTCTTGCGGACATGCCGGCTTTTGCTGCCTTGCTTTGCTGCGTCGCGTTGTGGACGCAGATCAGGCGATCGATCGGATCCTCCACGTCGGTGCATATTGGCGTTGTCATCGCGGAAATGTCGTTGCCCGGCGTATTGGCATCGGATGCGGCGCCTCGACGAGCATTTATAGGCACCCAGGCCACCAATGAGTCATCAGGCAACTCATCATGGTGCTGCAGGTAGTAACGCAGGCCGCCGCCGCATATCGCCAGAACAACGTCGTTGATCGTGCTGCCCGGAACGGCCTCGCGCACCGCTTTTAAGTCAGCCAGCGGGAACGCTCTCGCATCGAACATTTTTTGGGCAGACACGGCGCTGTTGAAGCGGGTATCGGGCACGTCATGCTTGTCTTGCTTCTGTGAGCGCAGCGCACTCTGCGCGAGATTATAGACGCCGGGAACGGCACGCATGACTGCGTCGGTCATGCCGATGGGCGAGCGAATCGTATGCCATGTCGCTCTGACGGCCATGTCGAGCAGGCTGGGTTGCGGGCTGCGCCGCAGTTTCGCCATATTCAGCGGCATCGCCGGCGTGCCCTTGTTGTCGATGTCGGCCATGGCACCGAAGAAGTCGATGATTGCCGTGCCGTCAACGGCCGCATGATGAATCTTTGCCGCGATCGCGTAGCTGCCCTTTGGGAGCCAGTCGATGTTGTCGAGGCCCTCGACGACAAACATCTCCCACAGCGGCCGGGTCATGTCCAGGGGCCGCGAATGATAGCGCGCCATGTGAATACAGAACTGCCGCCAGTCTCCAGGCTTCGGCAGTCGACCGTGTTGGACGTGATACTCGAGTTCGAAGTGCTCGTCGTCGACCCAATACGGAAAGTCGAGTTCGAGCGGCACGCGCACGAGCCGCCGCTTGAACAAGGGACTCATGTGCAGACGTCCCTCGATGTGCCCCAGGATATCCTTGAAGCGAACGACGGCGCTGTCAGGCACCGTCGTCGGATCAAAAATGGCGATTGATGTAACGTGCGTCAGGTTGTCTTCGGATTCCATGTACAGGAACTGGGCGTCCTGCGGGCTTAGTTGGTCCATATCTTCTATTTCCTATTCAGACAGGCAGCGCGAGCGCCTTTATCTGCTTGAGGCGATGCATTAACTCGCGGAGACCCTGGCTTGTCTGCACGCGACGCTCTGTGAGCTCGGCATCACCTGCTTGGGCAAGACCCTGATTCTCGATCCATTTATAGCCATTTTCAAATAATTGTTTACCGATCGATGCTTCACTGCTGATTCGTTGTCGCAGATAGGCTTCTCTGCCATAGGTAAAACAACGTCGCAGGCAATCATCGGGATCCAGCGCCTTTTCGGGCGGTGTAATGGCCGCGACGTCGGCGACAACATAGTGCGCCTCTATGAACTGGGTTAGCGTCGCATGCGCGACGAGCGGCCGAAGGGTGCGTAGCAACCTGATCGCATATTCGGCCTCCTCTGCCAGCTTGTCCTCCCAGTCGGGCGCATATCGCCGCAGCTCCTCGCCAAGTTCATGGTGAAACTCTTCGCGCGGCGCGTAGAAGAATTCGAATTTGAACAGGTCCCGAAGCCGATCCACCTCCTGCCAGAACGCTTGCAGGGGAGCCGCCTGCTCCGTTGAGGCACGCAGCAATGCCAATTCTGCGATGGCCTTCGTAACGAAATGGTGAATCGTAGTGTTGCGGTAGTAATTCGCCACAGCATGCTGCTTCGGTGCGATCGCGTAGACCTCCTCGGGACCGTCGTCATAGCGCGTTAGCATGCCGTTATCTACCAGCACCTGGGCCATGGCCGCCAGCTCCGCTTCGTTTTCGATCTCGAAATGGCGTGTGATCCTGATATTCCTGGCGTTGGCCCATAACACGACTTCCTTAATCTCAACTGCCAGTTCGTGACGTGTTAACGCGCGGGGCGAACTGCCCAGAAGCAGCATCGTTGCCAGTGAGGCCAGAGTAATTGGCGTCACTCGATTGGCCTCGACACCTACCTGGAGCGCAAGTTTGGCCAAAGCGAGCCGGTCCTCGCCTGACGGCACTTCTTCGAGCACGACAGGCTCGCCAAAGTTCATATAAATCTTCCCCATCGGCTTGTTCAGGCTGCGCATATAACCAAGGAACCAACGCAAGCTCTCCGGGCGCTTCTTGAGGCCAGACTGTTCCCTTGCATAGTCGCGAACATCACTTATCAAGTCGTAGTTCAGCGCGACCGGGATGATATGTAAATGATGTGCATCGTTGGCGTGTGCCGCGTCAAGAACGTATTTCAATATCCCGTATTTCGGCGGCATGAGTTTTCCGACTCTGGAGCGCGTCCCTTCGAATGCCCAGCTTAAGGGAAAATTCTTCTCCATCAGGTAGCCGATGTACTGTCGCAAAATCAGTTTGTAGAGCAGGTCGTCCTGGAAGCTGCGCCTGATAAAAATGACGCCAGCGCGGCGCGCAAGGAAGCCGAGTCCGGCAAAGGCCATATTCACGCCACCCATCGTATGCAGCGCTGGAAAATCATGGTCGAACATCACTTTATTCAGGGCTGGGAAATCAACATGGGTCTTATGGGTACAGAGCATTGCCGTCGGGTGCTGCTTGCTGATTTCCCGAACGCGCTGCAAGCTGGTTTCGTCTACAACGATCTCTTTGTCGTATCCCAACGTGGAAATCTTGCGATTGAGCAGGTAACTCATGTCCAGCCAGAATGCCTGGGGTACCGAGATCAACTCCTTGAATATGACATCGGCCTCGGCTTTGAGGTCGCTAGTCGAGCGGCCTGTTTGAGCACTCAGATCCTGCAGCGCATCCACGAATTCACGGCGCGATTTCAGGTTATGAGCGACGTGTCGAGGCACCTTGTAGCGGCTGCCGCGCAAGCGTCGTTCCGCGATGTCGAGCGCGATGCCTGCCTGTCCCGCCACGAACTGGGCCAGCTGATCGCGATCCGGTGTCGCGCCAAGTCGATGCTCTAATCGCTGCCGTAATTCTGCGAGTGTCGCCGGCTTGCCGCTAATGCACTTGGCTCGCATCGGATGTTTCTTGAGGATATATCGCGTCCGCATTGGCCCCGGGCGCCTGGGACTGCCGAACAAGAGATCCCGCAACCTGGGCGTCGTGCCTTTGACGTCCAGTCCTTTCAGCCAAACAACACGCACGGGCACAACCAGTGTGTCGTCTGTCACGTTCGGGACGCTGAATAATTTTCCGGCCGGAAGACTCTCTGGAGATTCTGCGAGCGGCAGCACGACATGCTGGACCGATCCTGAATAATCTTGCTTCTTGCGCTCGCGCTCCAACCACGCCTGGAGGTGCTGCTGCTCTACGCGGTGCGCGGCATCCAGCACAATGAGTACGTTATCGGTGTCATCGGTCGGCCAGGGGCTGACCTTCACTCACGCGCTCCACCCGCAGAAACGTCGGTCAGCACAGCTCTGGACGACAGCGATTTTCTTGACTCAGGATCTTGTTCGAGTGCTCGCAAATACATAGCCCTTACATCGGCTACGTGCTTGTCGATGGTGGCCGCGGACCACTTGCTGGTATCAATCGGCGGCAATACCTCGACCTCGACAGTACCCGGGTGATAGAGAATGTCGCCTTTCGGCTGCACGTCGCCGGAATTTTGAATAACGATGGGCACAATTGGCACGCCTGCCTGCATTGCGAGATGAAATGCGCCCTTCTTGAAATCCGCAAGCCTGATGGTGGGTGCGCGTGTGCCCTCCGGAGAAAGACAAACCGACTTGCCCTCGACACGCATGGCGTCGACGAGCGGTTTCATCGCCTCAATAGCGCTTGCCGAGTTTCGTCGGTCTATCAGCACGACGCCGGCGGCCTCCATGACGCGACCGATCACAGGCATGTCACGAATCTCGCGTTTGCCGACGCCTGTGATATCGCGGCGCAGCAGGCGCGCGATGATGACCATATCGACATTGCTCTGGTGATTGAATATGAAAACCGCGGGCCGATGTGACCACAAGTGTTGCTCGCCCTTGACCTTGAGATTCAGGCCGATGAGCGCGCTCGCCGTGTCCGCAAACACCGACACGGAGAAGTTCAGTGCGTCCCGCCTTGAACCTGTAAGGGCCCAAATGGGCAGGCCGGCAAAGAAAGAGCCGACGAGGCTGGCTGGCACGAGCAAGGATCGTATCCAGTCTGTAACATGCGTATGCCCGCGACTACCGAATCGACGTACCGGCCAGCCTCTGTTTTCGGCGATGGCAAGCAGCTTCTTGTTCGGATTCAGCGGCCGGGGATTACCCACTCGCTCAAGTAGCAGAATATCGTCATCGCTGTCCGAGTAGAAGAAACTCTGGTCGAGGTCGACGCCAAACTTTTCGACCAGCGATTCGGCGGCAGTGACCTTGCCCGGACCGAAACACGTGGGCCTGACAACGGCCCCGGTAAACGCTCCTTTCTTAACTTCCAGGTGCGTACAAAGGACGTGTTCGATGTTGAGGTCGTGCGCGGCCGGCTCGACCTGGTACGGCGTCGCCGAGGAAATAATTGCGACAGTGTGCCCCTTCCGCAGATGGGCCTCGACCAGCGCTCGTGATTCCGGGTATATCTGGCGGGCGATGTGCGACTGGAACAACTCGCGACCGAAAGCCGCATAGCTGTCCTCGCGAATACCGCGCAGAAACTGTGCCATTCCGAGCATCATGGCGGAAAAACCCATCTTGCCGAGGCCGAAGCTGGCCATGGCACCCAACAGTTCGACGAGTTCGCGAGGCGACAGGTGGCCACGCTTGATCTGCTCCTCGAGGAACGCAAAAGCGGAGTACCCGGATATTACGGTGCCATCGAAATCAAAAAAGGCGCCGATCTGCGGCCCATCGGGCAGCTTCAAAACCTCGGCAACGACATCCTGGTGCGGCAACATGAAAAATCTCCTGCGAACCCTCAATCATACAGGCGTTTTGCCTGCAAATGTTGAACGCCCGGCTCGCTATTGGCAAATGATTGCCACCTTGCGAGAGGCCGCCTCGATGTCCTCGTCCGATGACGCCGCCAATAGCTGATCCTTGGCGGCATGACACTGTTCTGCGTCACGTTGATGGCTCTGCTCGATGTTCCTTGCGGGGCCGTTCTCACACAGCACCTTGGCGACGCGCCGAATGTTCGCATATTCACCACGCTCGACCGACACACAATCGCCTCGCAGCAAATAGCCTTTCTCTGTTATGAACTGCGAGATGCTGTCATCGGCAAATTGGAGCCGATAACTGTAGCCCAGACGATCCCCCTCAAGGGCCCTGGTTGCCAGCGCACCGAGCGCTGCGCCGCCGACACCGCTGGCGACGCGACGGCCCGTCGATTTGTTGCCGGACAGGATCAGCCCGGTAAAGCCGCCGACCATTGCGCCCGCAGGAGCCGCCGAAGGCATTTTGACCCGTTCTACATCGACGACTTCTGCATAACGGATTCGCAGCTCGTAACCCCTGGCTTTCCCTGCCGATGAACTTGCGCAAGCGGCGATTAACAGAGCGCCAACGCCGACGCCGACGAGCAGCAGGCGTTGCACAATAATTGAGTTCAGACCGGATGTAAGTTGTTTCATTTGTTTATGACCTCTTATCGTAGTTCTGTCGCAAGCTTGCTAATCGTGCTTGCGTAGTTTGAAAAGGCGAGGGTTGGAATTAATGAAAGCTGCGATCCATCTTTCCAGAAAGGAACTGCTTCCGGCCTTGCTGAGATAGCTCCACCCGATCAACGATATAAGGATTGCGCCTCCCGTATCGATGATCAGGTCCCACATCGTGTCAATCAGGCCGCTCTTCTGCATATTCAAGCCAAAGAGCTGGTCCATTGCAAATTCGAAAATCTCCCAGATGGCCCCCATTCCGACCGCGAACATAAACGCAAAAAGCGCGACAAACCGTGGCTGCATGTGCAGGTCGACATCGTCTCTTTCGTTCAGCACGTAAACGAGCAGAAAACCAAGGATGCCGAGCAGGAATCCCGAGCCGGCATGCAGAATTGCGTCCCACCACCAAAAGCGAACGTAGTAACCGCGAACCTCACCTAGAAAGAGCGAGGCATAAATAAAAACGACCGCCAGAACTTCGAATTCCGGTGGAATCTGTACCGTGAATCGCCGACCGAGGATCAATGGCAAGAATGTAACGACGATGATTCCACTGGTTGCGATTGCAGCGAGCCAGCGGCCCTGCCATGCAGCCAGTGCCACGCCGATAAGCAACGTCACCTGCAGAAACAGCGTCAGGCGTTTGTGTATGCTCGATAATTGCTGGAAAGAGTCCATCTGTGCCGTACACTCCGCAGCGAATCAGGCGCCAGGCTCACTCAAGGGCAATACTATAGGCCGGTCGATGGTCTTACCCAGTTTCTGCAACAGTTTTTCCGCCTGCAACAGCGGTTTTTCACGATACGCGGCCCTAACTGACTCTTTGTCCTGCAGTCGATCGGCGAGCTCTCGCAAATCATCGAGAGTCTTCTGGACGTTGCCGCTGATCCTCGAATTGCTCCATAGCACCGCGCGTTCGAGGTGGTGTGTCGTCGCCCAGAGATACAGGCCCGCGTTTCGATTCTGGCCACCAACACGCGAGCGTCGCGCCATATCGAGAAAGTGCTGGGCAAGCAACCAGTGCGCGCGGCTGAACAGGGAGTCCAGGTCCTCAGCCGTCACGGTCGCGTCGTCGATATGCACGGATATCCACGCCATCCTCGTGGAGACGTCAGCCAGTCTCTCAGCAATGGCGGGCAGGGCGCGGCTTGCTTCGACGGTCAGGTAGCTTGCACTTGTTGCGAGGTCTGTCGATGCTCTGTCAAATTGCCGCCTGATAAACGCAGCGCGGATATCACGAAAGCGTCGTGACGGGACGTCGTAAAAGGCCACCCACAGGTTCTCATCCATCGTGACGACCGGCTGATCGACATCAGTTTCCGATAACGCCTGCGGCGTTACTGCGAGTGTCGCAACAATGAAGAGTGTCTTGTAGCGCATCGAACATTCCTCCTGAAGGAATCTACCTACTCGTCGCAAATCAATTTTCTCTCAAATAGCCCCATGTGTGTAGCTTGTCATGATCTTCGAACCATCGATCGCCGATGTCCTTACGGTAGTACATGTTAGGAATCAGGATATTCTTGACCCGCTGATATGCCTGCGCTTGAGCCTGTTTCACCGAGGCGCCGGACCCTGTCACGATTAGTACGACACCGGAACTGCCGGTTATGACCCATTCGCCGTTGATCAGCTTCACATCTTCGATATGGACTCCGTCGATATTCGGTTTTCGAAAGATGATAACCCGATCTTTGGAGTTCGCTTCGAACGTCTTGGGGTCGTCGTAAGGAAACGGCGGCACGACGATCCGCAGTCCGATTTGAAACCCACGCCTGGTCTTGAACCTGGTCAATGACCCGTCGGCCATCCCTGACAAGAATTCGCTTACCGGAATGCCGAGGCCATCGGCCTGGATAGAGATAGTCGGATAACCAAAACGCGCCGTGAACTCCAGGGGGTAAATGCCGTTGCCATTCACGATGCAGTTCACGTCGATGTAGCCAACATAACCTTCTTCCGCCAGTCGAGACTCCAGCTTTCCCAGCGTCTCGCGAAAGATACGATTCGGCTTGCTCCAGTACATGCAGGTTCCCATTTCGCCTGTCGCCGGACCAATGTCGCCAGGAAACAGCAATTTGTGCTCGAAATTGACGTTGATCGGCTCCATGAAGGTCGCGCCGTTAAAAAAACCACCGACTGCGATCTCAACGCCCTTGACTCGCCGTTGGAGCTGGAAAATTTTCACTGTATCCGCGTAGACGGCCTTGTACGATTCGAGTACGTGCACGACATCTTTGCCGTCGTCTTCATGACCGACAAACAAGAGCCGCTTGATGTTCTGCGCTTCACCGCTCGGCTTGATGACATACGCGGCTGGATTTGCGTTGACGTACGCGATCGCCGAGTCGAAGTTGGTGAACTCCTGGAACGGAATGATCGAAATACCGTGACGCTTGAGTTCGTTCTGACCAAACGTTCGGTCATCTTCCAGCTTGTCCGTGTAGGGTGTACCGCCGATGACATGCTTGCCGCTGTCACGCAGCCGCTTGGCATGCTCTCCCTGGCCCATCACATCGTCGAATACTACGACGTCGGCCCAATCGACATGGCTTTCCCAGTCGTCCACTTTCGGCACAAAGCCATCCGCGATCGAACGCTCCGATTCATTGCCGATAAAGTACTTTACTTGCTGGCCCTCTTTGCAGACCTGCCAGGCGATATCGCCGATCAGGCCATCAAGAGACACAAACAGAAACTTTTGGGAGGCGCTCATCAGTAGAATTCCCGAATGAATTCGCTGATGCTAGCCGAATTCAAGTGCGAGCGGCGCCACCGAATGCATGGCGACGCCGCACCGAAAGAGTTGTTTACGCACGCAGCCTGCGAAGTAAGCCAGCTCCACCCAGAGAAATCAGGCCAAGCAGAAGAATCGCGGGCAAGGAGCTTGCCGTTGATGGCAGTGTCGCTGGTTGTGCCTCGGCAACGGGCTCCGCGCGCCTTTTTTGCAGCGAAACGACCGGGTCGGGCATACGAATCTGCGTGACAACGACCTGATCAGGACTCTGCGTGAACCTAATCATAATTTTGTCTCCGCGGCGTAAGTCGCGTAACCTGGCCTCCTTACCCTCGACGGTAACTCGCGCGTTCGCGGGAACTGTAAACTGTCGTGTTTGGCCGCGTTGATCGCCCTTAACGGTAATGGTTCGCGCAAGCGGCTTCACGCGAATGATCTCCGCGGTAACGAATTCCTGATTAACAATATGAGCATCCGAAAGGATGCTGTCGTCCGATTGCGCCAGCGTTGCGGCCGGATACCAGGTACTCAGTACAAGTAACGCGGTCGTTCCTAGAATAATCTTTTTCATGCTGTTTCCTTCATCGTATTTAACATTGAGTAAATCAGTTCTGGAGCCGTGCGCGCACGATAAATCGTTTTGGTGCATGGCCCAGGACATAGAATGGATAGCAGGTGATCAAAGTGATGCTCGGCTCTCCATTTTGTTCGAGTACGTAGACGTCCTCGGGAGTAACAACAAAATATTCAGTTACCTCGTAATGTTGCGTTCGATTGTCGGTTTCGAGAATCAGTTCGTCTCCGACATCAATATTCTTCAGGCCCCTGAAGAAACCGTCGCGGTGCCCCGCTAAAGCTAAATTGTCCGGTTCGCCGACACGCGCTGTGCCGGCAACGCGACCAATGCCCAGATTCAAAGCCCGTGTGGAGGTTCCGTCGAAGATCGCCACCTCAAGGTCAATCGATGGAACCGATAAGATACCGAGCGGAACATCGTCTTCGACTTGCGCGAGCGCGGTTTCGTGATGTGCGATTCGACTCTCAGACCATAGCGATCGATCGACTTCTGTCACCCGATCTCGAAAAGACTCGATAGCACGCTCTTGCGCGAATACGGCGGATAGTTGAGCGAGCGCATACGTCGTTATGCAGATTCCGAAGACCACCCAAAGCAATGCTTCCGTCGAGTTCCGAACAGTACGTCCGAATGATTTACGAGCCGTTAACATCTTCATCATTCGGACGTTGAGCCGCCCCGAAGGATGATGGGAAGCAACTCGTCGCCGCGTCTTGATCGTTCACTGTTACGCATCATCATGCTGCCTTTTTCAATCAAGAACCGACCCTCTCGTACTTCGGATCGTCCGGTTTCGATATTCTTGTTGCCTTTTTCAACGAGTTCATTTCCTGCACGAATCATGTCCAGGGCTTTTTCCCAACGTTTGCCGATCGTCTTCAGCCTTTTGGCCTCATCCTCCACGACCTTGGGCGTTCTTGCGTCGCCCGCACTTGCAACGGCGTTTTCATAGTCGAGCCGGCTCTTGGCGACGAGCTCGTTGCCTTTACGTATCTTGGACTCGCCATCACGAATCTGGCTGCGCGCATTTTCCATGCGTTGTTCGCCTTTCTTGACCAGGCGCTCACCTTTGCGGGCCAGCTCCTGGCCCTCGGCCCACATCGCGTCGGGATCGCCGGACAATGCGGCGTCGCTGAGCTTGGTCGCGGGCGAAGCGGCACAGCCGCTTGCGAGCGCCAAGAGGAGCGCCAACGTTGAGAACTGCACGAAGTGCCTTCGCTGATTTGAGTCAGTCATGGTGTATTCCTCCGACATTGCGACGAATTATAGTGATCAGTAAATAATAAATATAACTATAAAAACTTACAGATCTAATAAGCAAAAGTTATCAGTAGTACAGCTGCGACGGGCCGTGGTGAGCCCCTTTTTCGGCTCAGAAATGGGTAAAAATATATAAAAAACAGGTGATTACCGACGAGAGTCAGTGTTTGGGCAGCCGATTTCCAGACGCCACGCTGCGCGCGGTTAGACGTAGGCGATCAGCAAGTAGCCTGAGACGGATATTGCGGCAGCAATGAGCGCGTAAGGTATCTGCGTAATTGCATGCTGAAACGGCGTGCAGCCCGAGGCCTGTGCGGTTAGGACGGTGGCGTCCGAATAGAAGCAGGCGTGGCTGCCAAACGTGCTCGCGGACAGCGTCGCACCGATGACCAGCGTCATATCCGCCCCCAGGTTGTTGGCGAGCGCCGTTACGATCGGAAGTATGATCACGAAAACCCCCCAGTTCGATCCGGTCATGAACGAAACGAGCGCCATTGAGGCGAAAATCACGGCCGGCAAGGACGCCGGCGTCAGCAAGGGTTGCATTGCAGTCACGACATACGGCGCCAGGCCCAGCACGTCGTTGACATCCTTCAGAATAAACGCTGCCACCAGCACGCCGAGGGGTTCGATCATCATCTTGAATCCGTCGACGATCGTGTCAAAAGTGTCGTTCATGCTCAGTATGCGTGTAGCGAGTATGTAAATTGCTGTGCCACCGAGTGCGATGTAGATACCGACCAGGAAGTCCTTGTCGAAATACAGCGTTGCCAGCACAAGGACGGTCATAGGTACGATGAACATCGAGATGCGCGGCTTTACGTCGGGATTGGGCTTGATCGACTGGTTGGCCGCCTCGATATGAGTGGCGCCCGGCGGAACCGTATGGCCCGTCGTCTGTGCACGGGTTTCGGCGGTCTTCATGGCACCGAACGACGGTATGACACCCAAAATCACGAGCGGTACCATCAACACGGCAACCCAGGCGTACAGCATGTAAGGAATTGCGCTGATATAGGTCGCGAATCCCTGACCTTCCGGTGCGATTCCGTTGGCGACAATCAGTCCGGCAAAAAATACGCCCCAGGTGGAAAACGGAATAATGACGCTGATTGGTGCAGCGGTTGAATCGACAACGTACGCGAGCTTCTCGCGCGATATCTTGTACTTGTCGGTCAGGTTGCGCATGGCTGAACCAACGGCCAGAGAATTCAGGTAGTCATCGACGAACATCAGGATGCCCAGCCCCCAGGTCGCCATGAGCGCGGTTCTTTGAGACCGGACATAGCTCGACATCAGTGCGGTAAACGACGAGGTCGCACCCGTGCGAATCAGTATGCCGATCAGGCTGCCCATAAAGCCGCAAACGAGAATCACCCAGGCGACGTCACCATCAGTCATCACGCGGATCGATGCCTCGGCGAACCCGCCGACGAATCCCGTTCCGTGAATCATGATAAGGCCGACCAGGGAGCCGCTAATGAGCGACTCGATTGGTCGATGCGTGAGGATTGCCAGGGTGAAGACAATCAGTGTCGGTATCAGGGTCAGGGCGCCAAGATCTTCCATGCACCATTATGGCAGAATCCCGGATCGGCCCTTAGTGGTTTGCCGTAATGGCACAATTTGTACCATTAAGCGAGTATTCAACACCCAATCACTCCAGATACGCATACCGGAACCTGAATCCATGAACAAGCAGCATGTTTACTCCTTTTCTGATGGCGACGGCCACGACAAAAAACTGCTCGGTGGCAAGGGCGCCAATCTGTGCGAGATGACCCAGATTGGAATCAACGTCCCACCGGGCTTCGTTATTACGACCGAAGCATGCCTCGATTACCTCAAGGAAAATAAGCTTCCGAAGGACCTGATGGCATCGGTCAGGCAGGAAATCAGCAAGCTGGAGTCGGTGACCGGCAAGACATTCGGCAAAGGCGAGGATCCGTTGCTGGTGTCTGTTCGATCGGGTTCGGCCATGTCGATGCCGGGGATGATGGACACCATTCTCAACCTCGGCCTGAACGATGAAACGCTCGCCGGACTGATTCGGCAGACGGGCGATGAACGTTTTGTCTACGACGCTTACCGTCGGTTCATCCAGCTGTTCGGCAAAGTTGCGTTGGGCATAGAGGACGAGCATTTCGATGAGTATTTCGAAGAGGTGAAGCAACGTGCCGGCGTCAAAGCTGATGTGGGCCTGGACGCGACCCACCTCAAAGAGATCAGCGAGATGTTTCTGACTGTGGTTCGGCGCGAAAGCGGACAGGACTTTCCACAGGACGTCATGATGCAGCTGCAACTGGCAGTCGAAGCCGTGTTTCGTTCGTGGATGGGTAAGCGCGCGGTTGATTATCGACGTGAGTTCCATATAACGCCCGACATGGCAAACGGCACGGCCGTGAATATATGCACAATGGTGTTTGGCAACATGGGTGATGACTGCGCGACTGGCGTTGGCTTCACGCGTAATCCCGGCACCGGTGAAAATGAAATGTTCGGTGAGTACCTGACAAATGCCCAGGGTGAAGATGTTGTTGCCGGTATTCGGACGCCAAAACCATTGCAAGAAATGGAAACCGAGATGCCGAAGCAGTATTCACAACTCATCGAGCTCCGCAACACGCTCGAGTCGCATTACCAGGAGGTTCAGGATTACGAGTTTACAATCGAGAAAGGAACGCTCTACTGCCTGCAGACCCGTAACGGAAAAATGAACGCGGCCGCGATGGTCAAGACGTCTGTCGATATGTTCGAAGAGAAGTTGATTACAAGAGAACAGGCGTTGCTGAGAATTGACCCCGAACTGTTGGAGCAACTACTGCATCCGAGCCTTGATCCTGAAAGTGATGCGAAACCCATTGCTACGGGATTACCGGCCTCCCCTGGCGCAGCGTCAGGAAAATGCGTCTTCGATGCCGACCTTGCTGAGAAACTCGGCAAGATCGGTGACCAGGTAATCCTGGTGCGTGAGGAAACACGCCCCGAAGATATACATGGCTTTTTTGCGGCCGAAGGCATTCTCACCAGCCGGGGTGGAAAAACCTCACATGCGGCAGTCGTTGCCCGCGGGATGGGCAAGCCCTGCGTTGCGGGAGCCGAGGGGATAGTCGTCGATGTCGCTTTGCGACAGGCTCATGTCGGTGAGCACATCCTTCACGAAGGCGATGTCATAACGCTCGATGGCGCGACGGGCATGGTTTACCTCGGTGCTATTCCGACGGTGCCACCGCACTTCTCGGATAACCTTGAGCTGTTGCTGAGCTGGGCGGATGAGACCGCCAGATTGAAGGTGATGGCCAACGCCGATACGCCGGATGCGGCGAAAAAAGCCCGTGAATACGGCGCAATGGGCATCGGACTGTGCCGCACCGAGCGCATGTTCAATGCCAGCGATCGCCTGCCCATTGTTATTGACATGATCCTTGCGAACACCGAGGAAGACAGAAAGGCTGCATTGGATCGGCTGATGCCCATCCAGCGCGCGGACTTCGTTGAGGTGTTCTCGGTGATGTCGCCAGACCCGGTTACCGTCAGGCTGCTGGATCCGCCAATGCACGAGTTCTTGCCGACCGAGCAGCAGCTTCTTGAGCAAATCGAAACGTTGCAGCTCTACCGTAACGTTGTAAGAGGACGGCAAGCCGCTTTGGCTACAATGCCCAATCCACCCGACCTGCCCGAGGCATTCAACGAGCTCAGCGAGGAGCTCGTCAACGACGCCCTGACCAAGAAGGAACGCATGCTGAAGAAGGTGCGTGAGCTGCAGGAAGTCAACCCGATGCTCGGTCATCGCGGTGTGCGCCTCGGTATTGCGTATCCGGAGATTTACTCGATGCAGATCCGGGCGATCCTGGAGGCTACGGTGGAGTGTGCGAACAATGGCATTTCGGTGCGCCCGGAAATCATGGTGCCGCAGGTCATCACGGCGCAGGAGCTGTCAAAAGTGAGGCTTACAGTTGATGCGCTGACAGAACAGCTCGAGAAGGGTTTTGGCAAGCAAATAAGGTTCAAGTTTGGAACGATGATCGAAACCGTGCGAGCCTGTACGCGAGCGTCACAGCTGGCAGCACATGTCGAGTTCTTCTCGTTCGGTACCAACGACCTCACTCAGGCAGTTTTCTCATTTTCACGCGAAGACGCGGAAAACAAATTCCTGCCGATGTACAACGAATCCGGGATCCTGCAGGACAACCCGTTCGAGGTGCTGGACGAGCAGGGCGTTGGCCAGCTGATCGACATGGCTGTGTACCGTGGTCGGCAGCAGCGCGAGGATCTCAAGATCGGCATTTGCGGTGAGCAAGGCGGCCACCCGGAGTCGATCCGCTTCTGCCACCACGTCGGTCTCGACTACGTTTCGTGCTCGGGGCCAAGGGTACCAATCGCCAGGCTGGCGGCTGCGAACGCGAAGTTGCGTGAGAAGGAGTTTGCTGACGTGCGTGTCTAGTTATTCGTCGTCCTCGGAGAAACTGAGTTTGCGCATACGAGCGGACTTCTTGAAGTGGTGTTTCTGCATTCGCCGCAAAATGTTGTCGAGCATGCGGATGGCCGCAAGGATGTGCGGTCCTTTGTTGAGCATCACGCAGTCGGCACGCTGCGACATCGCGGCGTCGCTGATTTCGGCGCGGGAGGGTTGGCCCTTCTTGGCCTCCTGTTCCAGGACCTGAGTTGCCCACATAACGGGCATTTGCGCAGCCTCACACAGCCACAGGATTTCTTCCTGCAGTTCGGCAAGGCGCTCCCAACCGCATTCGACCGCCAGGTCGCCACGCGCGATCATGACAGCGGCCGGGTAGCTGCGCATGGTGGTCAGCAATAGTCGTGGCAGGTTCTTGAAACCGCGCTTCGTTTCTATCTTTATGACAAGGCCGACCTGCTTGTCGGGAAACTGCAGCAAAGCGTCCTGCAATAGCAGGACATCGGCCGGTTCTCGAACAAATGAAAGGCTGACGGCGTCAGCATTTTCAACGACGAATCCTAAGTTTTCCCTGTCAAAGGCGGTCAGGCCTGGCAACCGTATATCGCTGCCCGGGAAGTTGATGCCGCGATTTCCCCGCAGGCGACTGCCGGTTGGTTTGGCTTTGGTGATCTCTACCTCGATCTGATCGTCAGTGACCGATCGCACGATGCCTGCAATCTTGCCGTCGTTAAGAGAGATCGGGTCCCCCACGGCAACGAACTCGAACACCTCGGGCTGCTGGCACGCGATATGTGCGGCGGTGACAATATTGCCCTCGGCATCTTCTTTTGCCGGCGCGCCCGGAATGTTGTCCTTGTGAAGAATCAGCGTGTCGCCGACCCGCAACAGAATTGGTTGCTCGATGGCAGGTAACTCGCCGACGCGATATACAAGCTTTTCGCCAATATCGTGCTGCACGAGGCGTAGCTTCGTTCCTGTCGCAATATAAGCGCCTTTCCAGGTCTCGAGTACGAGTCCTTTGGCGTCCTTGTCGACGACTATCAGGCGACGTTTCTTTCCGCGCGTGTCTTTGAAACGGAATTCGTTGCCTTCCTCGGCGCGTTCAATGCATTCGCGTGACACCGGTATTACGGCGGTTTTGGTGCCGCGTTGCAGGACGTCGTCAGGCATAAACCGAATGCGCCTTGGTGCATTGACGCGTCCTAGCGGGTCCCGTCGTGGACGAAGGTGAATCACTCGAGGCCCGGGACGCAGTTCGCCGGTGCGAAGTTTCGGGCCAGCCAGGTCCATCATTATCCTGCAGTTTCTTTCAGCCTGCGCGCTGGCGGTCCTGACGTTTTCGACCATGGCCTGCCAGGTATTTACGTTGTCGTGCGCACAATTGATCCTCGCGACATCCATTCCGGCCGCGATCATTTCTGATACGAGCTGCAGGTTTTCCCCGGCGTCCGTCGGTAGCGTGACCATGATATTCACATCCCGATCTGCCGGGTGATCTCCGAGGATCGCCCGCTTGTGAGCATAAGCCCGGGGATTCCTGAGTTGTAGAGACGCGCCCTCCAGGTCCGGATCGTCGCCGCTGCTGCTACCGAGTTTCTGCAAAGCCGTCGAGACGGCGTTGACCGACCCCATCACATTGCGTTCAGCACGTCCCAGTGAGGAGAGGCCGAGAGTGGCCAGATCTTCCTGAAGTTCACTAATATCTGATTGGCGCAGGGCGAGGTAATGCACCAGGTTCATCGCACTGTCACGAAATTCGGGATGGACGGCGGCGAGGTCGCTCGAGTAGTCTGACTCGAGCTCTTTTGCCCGCTCGCTTATCGACTTCAGCTGGTTGCTTAACCGCTCGATGTCGACGTGCCTGGCCATTGAGGTTCTCCTAACCTACCTTTGTAAGGTATTTTACGCACAGAAGCAGTTATGGATTCCACCTATGCTCAGGGAGCAACTTCGCATGGCCCGAATACTCATTCTTTATTCCACCACGGACGGCCACACAATCGAGATTTGTCGGCGGATGAAACAGACGATCGAGGCCAACGGGCACAGCGTCAAGTTGATGGACATCAAGGACGAGCCGGAGCTGTTACCGGGAACGTTCGACAAAGTGGTCATCGGTGCGAGTATTCGTTATGGCAAGCATCAACCACTCGTTTCTGCACTCATTAAGAAAAATCAGGCGATACTCGAGAATCATCCGAACGCGTTTTTTACAGTGAATGTTGTTGCACGGAAGCCTGAGAAGAACCAGCCTGAAACCAATCCCTATCTGCAAAAGTTTCTGAAAAAAATAGACTGGCAGCCGCAGCGACTCGGTGTGTTCGCGGGCAAGATCGACTATCCGAGTCTCGGCTTCGTCGACAAAAACATGATCCGCCTCATCATGTGGATCACGAAAGGCCCGACGAATCCTGACGCTGTGGTCGAATTCACGGATTGGGGGAAAGTCGACGACTTCGGGCGCATGATTGCCGAGATGTAATCCCGGCGTTCGTGGCATCGGGGTCTTAACGCGGCAATTCGTTTGTAAGCGGGTCCCTGGAATACCGCTTGATCAAAACTCGAATCGAAGGACTGACGCAGGTCGTGTTCTCTCAAACGGCAGGTCCATCAGGTCGGTCTCCCGCCGCATGCGCAGTTCTGCTCCGGGGTCATAGCCCCAACGGATTCGCGACGGGCTCTTTATTTTGATGTCCAGGGAGCTCCGCCACCGCGCCCTTTCCATGAGCCGCTGCTGTTCAAAATAATCGTCCAGGACGCGTTTTCGCAATTGTTCAACATACAGGGCATCGATATCGACAGGGTCGCCGCTTCGAGGTCCGTAAACAACGACTTCTTCGATGGTCTTGTCGTCGGCGATCGGCGGGTCTTGTACTTCCTGCGCAAACGTCAGCAGCGGTATCGTGGCAACCGCCGCGATGAGTTTCAGGGACGTGTTACGAATATTTCGCATCAGTCACCGAGAGTCGGCGTCCAGTCCAGTGTTCCAAACCAGTAGTCGTGTGAAGTCGCGAGCCAGTTGTCGGTTTGCCTCACCGTCACCCATGCATCAAGGAAGTTCAGAAGTTGCTGCTCGCCTTTCTTTACGGCAAGCGCCTCGCTCGAAGCGACCAGCGGCTCGTTGATCGGCAGATCGAGCTTCGCGGGATTCCTGAGTACCAGGAACCGGACTTCGGGGATAGCGGCAAGATAGGCGTGAGCGCGACCCTCGAGCACCTCTTTTTCCGCGGGCTCTTTCGTTGCGAACACTTTTACGTTGGCGCGCTCGAACAAGGTCTCGGCGACGTTCGCCGCCATCGTCTCGGCAACCGTGGTGATAGTGACACTCTTGTCATTCAGGTCATCCAGCGTCTTCATGTCCTGCGTCTTCATAGTATTGGTTGCCAGTCCGACACCGGATAATGCGAGCGGGCGACTGAAGTTCACCCTGAGCGCGCGCTCCGGCGTAATCGCCATGCCGCCGGCAATGACATCGATTTCGCCCTTATCCAGGGCCGGGATTATTGCGTCCCATTCGTAGACCTTGAGTTCCGCACTGACGCCCATATCCGCTGCGATCTGCTTCGCAACGTCGACTTCAAAACCGATCAGATCGCCGGATTTGGTGCGCATCGTCCATGGCACGAACTCGGCAACGCCAACGCGAATCGCGCCTCTGTCGAGAATCTCGTCGAGGACATCGGCGGAGGCAAGGGATGCGACAAACAGAGACAACAGCGGTAGCAGTCGCGCGAGTAACTTGAATCGATGCATGTTGATTCTCTCAGTATTGATGTGGTCGCTTCCTCAGGTTCATGAATTTTCGTTAATCCAGGTGGCATTGTCCAGCGCCCAATTTTGGTTCCTCGCACTTTTACTCAAGCAATCGATTTTCCCAGGGTGGAGAATCGGAATCGATTTCGGCTGAGCGCCGCTTATACTGGGGAGAGACGACGAAGGACACGATGAGGTCCGCTGCCATGAAACTCATAGGATGAGCCTGCAAAGGATTACAAAACACGACGACCGGTTCCGGGCGGCCGTTGTGATGATGATCATTGCGCAACTGTCGTCGGGGCTGGCCTCTTGTACCACTGTCGAGCCGACTCGGACGGTCGCAGGGTCCGGCGGGGTGTCCATCGCCTATGATGTCGCGGGGTCCGGCAATACCGCGTTGATTCTCGTGCATGGCTGGTCGTGCGACCGGTCCTACTGGCGAGAGCAGGTGGCTGCGTTCGCAACAAATTATCGCGTGGTTGCGATCGACCTCGGCGGGCACGGAGCATCGCCTGCCCATCGTGACGACTGGTCGATAGAGAGCTTCGGGCAGGATGTTGCCGCGGTGGCAAATGCTGTCGATGCGGACAACCTCGTTCTGGTCGGCCACTCGATGAGTGGCCCGGTCGTGCTCGACGCGGCCCTGCGTCTCGGCGACCGCGTAGCCGGAATCGTCGGCGTCGACACTCATAAGGATGTTTCGGCCGGACCCCTGAGTCCCGACCGGGCCGAGGCAATGTTCTCTGTTTATGCAGAAGACTTCCCCACGAAGATGGAAGCGCTGGCTCGCAGAGTGTTCTTCAC
>JABDNG010000104.1 GCA_013001045.1 Woeseiaceae bacterium
GAGGCGGTACCAGGGCGCAGCCCGTTGCTGGACGGATTTGGACTGGTGGCATTCGCGGCCCTGTTTCCGATAATCTCGGTATTGGCCTATGGCCAGCTGGCGGTCATGCGACAAGGGGTAGACCCTATCGATATTGAACAAGACGAATCGCAAGAGGAAAAAGACCATGCACTTTAAGTTGATAGTCGCTTTCGTCGAAGACTCAAAGACTGACGACATCATGCACGCTGCCCGAGAAGCGGGCGCGACAGGGTGTACTGTCATCCCTAACGCGCGCGGCGAAGGTATCAAAGAGAGTAAGACCTTTTTCGGACTAACGCTTTCTACACAGCGTGACGTTGTGCTGTTGCTCGTCGAACAGCATTTGAGTCGCGACATACTGGAACATATCGGTGATGTTGGAGAGTTCGACAAAAAACCCGGCACTGGCATCGCCGTATTGATTGACGTCGAAGACGCGGTCGGTGTCGTGCACCAGGCGCAGGAACTCGTTGATCTAGTGGAGGAAAACTTATGAGCATCCCAAACTGGGGGCCCGTGCGAGACTGCATGCGCACCGAAGTCACAGAGGTCGATGGCGCCATCGATGTACTGACGGCATTAAAAATAATGAAAAAAGTCGGAGCGACCAGCTTGATTGTAAAACGGCGCGATAATAGCGATGAGCACGGCATGCTGCTGTTCTCGGATATCGCCAAACAGGTCATCGCAAAGAACCGCGCGCCGGAACGCGTAAATGTCTACGAGATTATGGCGAAGCCGGTTCTCACGGTCCGGCCAGACATGGAGATTCGTTACTGCGCCCGCTTGTTTGAAAACTTCGGTATCAGCCATGCGCCAGTTGTCGAGAATGACAAGATAATCGGCATGGTCAGCTACTACCTGCTCGTGCTGCACGGCCTGCCGAACCTGGATTGACAGAATCGCAGTTTGCTAGGCAGGCAGAGAGTCCAGTATTGCCAGGTAGCGCGGGTGGCTCCGCAACGGGTTGAGATCCGCGTCGTTCTCGATCCAGGAACGCGAAATTACCGAGTTTTCGAGGCAGTCGAGCGCTTTCTCGATCTCGCCGGCCTTTGCATAGAAACAGGCCGAATTGTATCTCGTTGCGGCATCTTCCGGGTCAAGCGCGAGAGCATATTCTGCCCATTCGCGCGCTTTCTCACTATCGCCGAGAATTTGAAGTCCGCCTGCGCCGAGGTAGTAAGCGCGCTGATTGTCCGGGTAGTCCTCGAGTATTCGCTCTGCGCGTTCGACGCCGATTCGAGCAAGCCTGTGCGCGTTCTCGGTATCGCCGAGGCCATCATATACGTTCGATCCCAGCAGGGGGCTTTCGTAATCTTCGGGATCGCACTGGGCGGCCATCGCAAAACTTTCCGCTGCCGCCTTGGTTTTGCCCTGATGCAGTTGTGCACGTCCGAGGTAATGACGCGCAATACCCATTGTAGGATCGAGTTCGATTGCTTTTAGAAACTCGGCCTCTGCTTCCTTAAAGCGGCCCTCGGCGGTCAGAGCATACGCAAAGGCCAGGAGGCTTTCCGCACGGTTAGGGGCGAGTTCCATGAGCCTGTCACCCGCTTTCTTCGCAATCTCTCGCCAGTATGACGTATCGCCGAAGAAGACGGCATATATCGCGCACATCTCCGCCAGGTTGATCCAGGCGCGCGTGAATTCCGGATCCAGCTCCACGGCCTTTCTGAACATCTCGGCGGCCAGCTCGACCTCACGATCACTTTTCGATACGACATAGCCACGGCCCCGCAGGAAATACTCGTAGGCTTTGGCATTCTTGGTGTCTTCGTCAGCACTGCGTACTGTTCCGAACTTTAGCTTTAGTGCTTCGAGAACCGACGAAGCTATGTCATCCTGAATCACAAAGATATCATCGAGCTCACGATTGTACGTTTCCGACCAGAGGAGCGAGTCCGTCCCGGCTTCAACCAGTTTCGCGGTCACGCGGATACGGTTACCTGACTTGCGAACACTTCCCTCAAGTACGTGAGCCACGTTGAAGCGTCTCGCAATTTCCTTGACCGAGAGATCCTTGCCCGCTAGCGAGAATGAAGACGTGTGAGAGGCGACGCGGAGATTCGGTATGCAGGTCAGCACGTTGAGCAATTCTTCGGTAAGGCCATCACAAAAATGCTGCTGGTCTTGCTCGGCGCTCATGTCGGGGAACGGGATTACGACGATGGACGCGCGCGTGACAGCGCCGGCGGCGGAATCAACGGTATTCGCGTCATCTGTGCGACGTATGCCTTCTGGGGTGATGTCGAAAACCCAGGCCAGGATAATCGCCAACGGCAAGCCGACAGCCAGAAGGCCAAGCACCAGTGTGATCGAACGCTCGTGCAAGCCTATAGCCGGGAAGATGACATCGGCCAACTGCAGGACCAGCCACGCGCCCACCAGGTAGGCGATGCCGACCTTGACGACGCCCCGATCCCGAATCTGGCGGAAGAATTCAAACATCGACGCATTATAAGGACGTTTGCCTCTCGGCGTTAACTTGGCATAATCGCGACTCGGCTGGTCGTTCCCGGCCGGACAGCTACAATCTGGCAGCCCAACAACAAAGGAATACATCTTGTCTCATTACCTGGCGTGCACGCCACGTGCAGCCTTAGCCCTGATCTTGTGTATATTGCTGGCGCCCGCCGAGCAGGGTTTCGCAGAATCCCAGGACACATCGGCTATCGAGGAAATCGTGGTTACGTCACGCTATCGCGCGGAAAAGCTGTCCGACGTGCCGGATTCGATTACACCGTTTACGGTCGAGGACATCGAACGGCACCGAATCGAGCGCATTAACCGGGTTGCGTCACTGACGCCCAACCTGCGTTTCTCGGACGACCAGGAGGTTGGTGTCAGTACGCTGGTTATTCGCGGCATACGGCAGAATCGTGGTACAGGTCAGCCACCCGTGTCGTTCCGCATCGACGGCGTCAGTGCCACCAATAACCTGCTGACGACCCAGGAGTTGTTCGATATCGAAAGCGTCGATGTGTTACGCGGACCGCAAGGCGCGCTTTACGGTCGCAACGCGATTGGCGGCGCCGTACTGATATCAACAAGACAACCCACCACCGAGCCCGAATACGATGTGCGCTTCTCGGCGGCACAGGGGCAGGATTTCACGCTGGCCGGAAGTGCGTCCGGCCCGGTCGGCGACGACGGCGTCTTGTATCGTGCGTCTTTCCGCATCCAGGACCGGGAAGGCCAACTCAAGAATGCTTACCTCAACAACCAGTACGTCGACTACAAGGAGTCGGCGGCATTTCGCGGACGGCTTTTGTTTCAACCCAGCGAGAAATTGACGGTTGACCTTCGTGGCCAGTATCTCGATCAGGATGGCGGCTCGGGTTACTTCATGCCCGGTAGCGAAGGGTTTCTGCCGCTACCGCCACCATCGGCACCGATACTGTTCGGCAATCCAACCTTTGAAATACAGTCCAATCGCATCGGAAAGTCCTTTGTAAAGTCATGGGAAACCTCGGCCAAGATCGACTACGACCTGGGTTGGGGCACCCTGACGTCGATTACGTCGTATACGGATGTCGATTCCGGCAACGACCAGGACCTGGACCAGACGCTGTTCGAGGCGATCGACATCATCGTTGTCGACAAATCGGAGACCGTCGCCCAAGAGCTGCGTCTGGTTTCAAACTCGGATACGACGCTGCGCTGGGTCGCCGGCGTCAGCTACTTCACACAGGATCGTTTCCGGTCGCTCGCCACCACGTTTCTGGGTACCCCGGTTCCGCCGGCAGCGCAGGACCTCGAGCTTGAAGACCTTGCCGCATTTGGCAACCTGAGTTATGACTTGACCGATGACCTCGAATTGACGCTTGCGTTTCGTTACGACGAAGAAACACCCAAAGACACAACACAAGGCCGGAGTGAGACGTTCAGTGAACTGCAGCCGAAGGCCAGCCTGGCGTACAGTTTCCGGAAGGGGCTGCTCGGTTATGTGACGGTAGGTAAAGGATTCCGGGCCGGCGGTTTCAATAATCTGGCCCCGGGCAGTAATTTTTTGCCGGGCTTCGATAAAGAGTCACTTGTCAGCTATGAAGCCGGCTTGAAAGGCACGGCGCCGAACGGCCGGATGCGAGGTGGCGTGTCATTGTTCTTTATCGACTACGACGACCAGCAATACTTCCTGTTTGACCAGACCGGAACGCAGGCGAATATCAACGTCAAGAAAAGCGAAATTTCCGGTGGTGAACTGGAAATTACGGCACTGCCGTCCGACGCCCTGCAAATTGATTTCGGCCTGGGCTTTACCGACAGCGAAATCAAAGAATACGAAGCGGTTCCGGGTGTGCTCGTGCCGGCAAGTGCAATCATCGGTCGGAAAGTGCCCGGTGCGCCGGTCTGGAGCCTGAACCTTGCGATGCAACACACGATGCCGCTAACGGATTCGTTGCAGCTCGTTAGCCGTCTGGATTACGAACACCGCGATAAGACCTACTGGACGCTCGACAATGTTGATACCCAGTCCGCATACGACCTGACCAATCTGAGCGTTGCCGTCGAGGGTGAGCGATGGTCAAGCCGACTGTATGCCAACAATCTGTTTGACGAGGAGTACATCGAGTGGTTTTTTGCAGCGCGCTTCATCGGCCTGCCGGCTGACATCGCCTGGCCGAGCAAGCCCCGTCAGGTCGGGCTGGAGTACTCGATCAGGTTCTAGCGTGTTTCGTGAGGAATCGGTCCAGGTTATTGGCGAAGTCCTGACGGTCGCGCTGGCTGAAGGCGGGCGGACCTCCGGTGTCGGCGCCGCTGGCGCGCATCGTGTCCAGGAAGTCTCGCATGTTGAGGCGCGCTCGTATGTTCTCGGTCGTGTGCAGCTCGCCGCGCGGACTCAAGGCATGACCGCCTTTTTCGATGACCTCGGCGGCCAGGGGAATATCACTCGTGATCACGAGGTCGCCTTCGTCTAGTCGCTTTACGATTTCGTCGTCGGCGACGTCGAAGCCGCGAGGCACCTGCAAGGTATTGATGAAGTTCGAGTTCGGCGTGCTAAGCGCCTGATTGGCGACGAGCGTCAACTCGACGCCGGTCCGCTCGGCGGCTCGATACAGGATTTCCTTGATTACGACGGGGCACGCGTCCGCGTCTACCCAGATTTTCATCAACGTGCGTTCTCCAGCGCTTCGCTTGCGTCCAGCCAGTTCCATTCCAGGGTCTGGATCTCCGTTTTTCTCTCGGCCTGCTCCTTGACCAAGCGGGTGAGCTCGTCCTTGCGACCGTGATCGGAATAGAGCGTTTCGTCCGCTAGTAACCGATCGAGTCTCTCCAACTCGGCGCGCAGTCCGGCGAGTTGACGCTCAATGTCACGCACCTTGTCGTACATTGGCTTAAGGCGCTGACGCCGTTGTGCCTGCTCCTGGCGTTGCTGCTTCTTGCTTGGTGGTTTGGTCGTTGCTGCTGCGCTCGCGCTGTCCACTTCGGCCTTGCTTTGCCTGAGTTCGCGCTCTTTCAACCAGGCCGGGTATTCATCCAGGCTGTGCTTGAATCGATCGACAGCGCCGTCGTGAACAATCAACAACTCGTCGCAAACGCTTCTGAGCAGGTGGCGGTCGTGTGAGATGACGACCAGTGCGCCCGTGTACTCGATGAGCGCGACGCTCAGCGCCTGCCGCATTTCGAGATCCAGATGATTGGTCGGTTCATCGAGTAGCAGCAAGTTCGGTTCTTGTCGAATCATCAGGGCCAGCACGAGCCTCGCTTTTTCGCCACCTGAAAATGGCGCGACCGGTTCGAAAATGCGTTCTCCGCTGAAACCGAATCGACCCAGGTAATTACGATGGTCCTGTTCCCGATCTTCGGGAGCGTACACACGTAGATGGTCTATCGGACTCTCGTCCGGCTTTAGCAAGTCCAACTGGTGTTGGGCAAAATAGCCGATACGCGTGTCTTTGCTGAGTACGCGCTCGCCATCTAGCAACGTGCTGCCACTGGCCAGGGCTTTGACCAGGGTGGACTTACCGGCCCCATTGACACCCAGTAATCCAATGCGATCCCCGGCGGACAGATGCAGGTTGACGTTATTGAGTACCGGGCCCTGGTCACTGTCTTTGTAGCCGAGTGCGGCGTCGGTAAGGCCCAGCAAATGTTGCGGCTGTTTCTTTGGCTCAAAGAAATGAAAGCGAAAGGGAGAATCGACATGCGCCGGCGCGATCGTTTGCATGCGTTCGAGCATCTTCAGGCGACTTTGCGCCTGGCGTGCCTTTGACGCTTTGTAACGGAAACGATCAACGTAGCTTTGCATGTGTTTTATATCTTTCTGCTGTCGTTCGTACATTGCCTGTTGCTGTGCCAGTTGTTCGGCGCGCTGCGCCTCAAACTGACTGTAGTTGCCCGTGAACAATCGAATTTCCCGGTGTTCGATATGCGCAATACGGGTGCATACTCCATCGAGGAAATCGCGGTCATGAGACACGACCAGTAAGATCCCCTCGTAGCGTTTCAACCAGCGTTCCAGCCAGAGGATAGCCGGCAGGTCGAGGTGGTTAGTGGGCTCGTCGAGCAACAGGATGTCGGAGCGGCACATTAATGCCCTCGCGAGATTCAGGCGCATGCGCCAGCCGCCCGAAAACGCATTGACCGGTTGCTGCAGTTCGTTGTCGGCAAATCCCAGTCCGTGCAGCAGTCTTGCGGCGCGCGCCTCCGCGCTAAAGCCGTCGATCGTCTCCATGCGTTCGTATAACGCGTGTGGGGCGGCGCCATGTTCTTTCGCTTCGCTGGCCGCTATTTTTGCCTGGATCGAGCGCAACTCCGTATCACCGTCAATGACATAGTCGACGGCGGAGCCTGTGCCGTGCGGACTTTCCTGGGCGACGTGGGCGATCTGGTCCTGCGGCTGCAAACCCAACTCGCCGTCGTCGGCCTCGAGTTCGCCAAGCAGCATGGCGAACAGGGACGACTTGCCGCTGCCGTTGGCGCCGATCAGGCCCATTCGCTGTCCGGCATGCACCTGGAAGCTGACATGTTCAATGAGTACTTTGCGTCCGCGGCGAAGGCTGATATTTGCCAGGCTCAGCACCTCAGGCCTCGTCGCGCTGATTGATTAACATGGCGGGGAGTCTACCAGCCTTGATCTGCGTCTTGTGTCGACGTCCTCCCTCGTTACGCGATAACATTTCAATCTTTAGCCCCGGGAGGCTCTATGAATCGTCCACTGATCGCCGTGCTCTGTTTTATGGTATGCGCGTGTTCGAGTAATGCGAGCAACCATCCGTTCGCGACGCAGACCATAGCCAGCTTCGATGAGCCCTGGGCCATGGCATTCCTGCCCGACGGGCGATTACTTGTCACTGAGAAGAAGGGCCGCCTGCTCGTGGTGTCTCCGGGCGACGGCAGTGCCGTACCTGTCAGTGGCGTACCGGCGGTCGATTACGGCGGGCAGGGCGGGTTTGGCGATGTTGCGTTGCATCCCGATTTTTCCGAGAACAATCACATTTACCTGAGCTATGTTGAAGCCGGCGACGATAATCGGCGCGGTGCCGTTGTCGTCTGCGCGGTGCTCAGCCTCGTCCCCGGTGCCGAGGCACTCAGCGATATCGTCGTCGTCTGGCGTCAGGACCCCAAGGTTACCGGTCGCGGGCACTACGGGCATCGCCTGTTATTTTCCGGCGATGGCTATTTGTTTATTTCTTCGGGCGATCGTCAGAAGTTCGATCCCGCGCAGGATATGGCTGGAAACCTCGGCAAGATCATTCGCCTCAACGACGATGGTTCGGTCCCGGAAGACAACCCGTTCGCCGAGCAGGGTGGCGTAACGGCCCAGATCTGGTCGTTGGGACATCGAAACCCCCTCGGCATCGCTTTCGATGCATCCGGGCAACTCTGGAATACCGAGATGGGCCCGCGCGGTGGCGACGAACTCAATCGTGTCGTACAGGGAAAGAACTACGGTTATCCCATCGTTTCGAACGGCCGGCATTACGACATGAGAGATATACCGGATCACGACACCCGGCCAGAGTTCGAGGCGCCGAAGGCCTGGTGGACGCCGGTAATCTCACCCGGCGGGCTGATGATTTACTCGGGCCAACTGTTCGCGGACTGGAACGGTGATGGTTTCATACCGGGTTTGTCCTCGGAGGCGTTGATTCGGATCGAATTTGAGGGCGAAAACGCGCGCGAAGCGGAACGGTTTGAGATGGGCAAACGGATACGGGCAGTCACGCAAGGGCCCGATGGCGCGATCTGGTTGCTGGAGGATAAAGAGGGTGGTCGATTGTTGAAGTTGACACCGCCGTAAGAAGAGCTGCAGCGAAACTGAACCCGTAAGCGCTCCGCGGCTTTCGTTCAATAAAAGGACATCAGCTCTCCTGGCTGAGAATTTGGGCTCGACGCCCTCTACCCGGCTTTTCTCGG
>JABDNG010000031.1 GCA_013001045.1 Woeseiaceae bacterium
GCGATGCGGGGAATCATGCTGGGCGGTAGCGCCAGCAGTGAAGCGGTCGTTGCACAATATTTGAGAAATCCGCGCCGGGATACGCCCTTGGCCTGTAGAATTTCTCCGACAGTCGGTCTGTATTTCATCCTGTCTTCCTCCCGCTTAGTCTTATTCGAACTCTTCCCCCAGGCGAGCGCGGCCGGTACGAATGTCGGCGTCCTGTGAGGCAAGAATCTCCGGAATTCGTGTGATTTCCAGATATCGACCTACGACTTCGTCATGGGCGTTTCGATGTTCGATCCACCAGACGCCGGGGTAGGCGGTTTCACGAATGCGACTGGATCCCAGCGCATCGAGTTGCGCGACCAGCTCTCCGTTACCGAGCGTCGCTTCCAGCTCATCGAGCTCGCCGGGCGCGAACGGCAGGCCGGCGAGATCAATGGTAGTTGGCATGTTTTTTTCGAGCAGCTTGTCGAGCGCGTGCAGGACTTCATTCAGAATGGGACGCACGTTGCCGTGCATCGCTTCGACCTGTACTGCGATCTTGTCCACCGAAGTCATTGGCAGGCCTCGCGCGGATTTTCGTTGCGCCAATTGCGGACCAGCTCGTGAGCCTGAGCGGCGGCTTCCGGTAACGCAGCCGCAACTGCGGCGGTCGGGCGCGTGCCCCAGTCCATGTCTTCGGGTTCGATGCCGATCAGGGCGCGCTTCCGGGGCAGGTCATCGCGCAAGCGCAACGCGTCCATCAAGTCCGAGAGCCCGACTTCGTGAACGCTGCCGTGTTGATTACGGAGGTGGGCGTCCATTGCTTCGCCCTCAAGCACAGTTACGGTGCCGGGGCGATGCCCGAGTTTCATCGCGTCCAGCGCAACCAGACCGTCGAGATCGGAGAGTCTGTCCAGAAGCGCGAGTCCTACGGTACCGCCATCCAGGCAAAACACATCATCGTTAGTGTTGCCTTCGGCAAATCGCTCGAGCGTGTGGAGACCGGCTCCGTCATCCGTAAGGAGACTGTTACCGATGCCGACGACAGCGATAGATTTCGCTCTTGCGGACACGTCTGGACCTCTTTTATTAGGAAAGACTAATTCAGCCGCTGTGCTCCGGATATACTGGTTTGTACGAATAAACGCTGGCGGAAATCGAACAATGAGAATGTTTCGCAAAGCACCTTGCTGCGCGAGCGGTTTACACCTCAGGGCGTGTCAACGGGCAAGCGTGCGGCGGCCCAGGCGACAATGCCGCCGGCCATCGATTTAACGTTACGGTAGCCCATCGAATCGAGCGTTAGTGCGGCAAGCGCCGATCGGCCACCGGTGCCGCAGTAGAGAACAATGTCGCGGTCTTCCGGCGCAACTGCCGGGTCCGTGGCCGCGCGCTCGACGATAGGGTGTATTTCAAATTCCAGCAGTCCGCGCGGCGCCAGCAACGCGCCCGGTATGTGACCTTTCTGGAACTCCGCCAGTTCGCGAATATCGATCAACAGCGTATCCGACGTCAGGCACCGATCGACCTCGGTGACGGAACATTCCTTGATGGTCGCTTTTGCGCGGGCAACGATATCGGCGGGTGACACGAGCATTGGATTTACCTGCTGTTAGTCTGGGCTACAGTTGAATACGGATTGGGCGGCATCAGGTCCGGCGGGATGGAGGCGCGCCGCCGCGCGGCGTCGGGTGGATAGTTTTCGGAAAGGTAGGCAATGATTCTGCTTTCTGTTCCCGGATCGAACTGCCAGAGGTTTTGTTTCGCCTGCATCCAGCGAATCATCGTCAGCCACTGCTGCGCGGTGCCGCGCTGCTGGGTGATTAACTTCGCCGAATGACAGGCGGTGCAGTTGCCGCGCACGAGTTCCCAGTCGCCCGTCATCTTGAAACCCGTCACCGGGTCGATCTCGGGTTCAGTGGCGACGACCGGCTCCGGCGCACTGGCCGGTGCTTCCGTCGCCTGTTCTTTCGTGCAAGCCGCGAGGGCGAGCGAAAAAAACAGCAGCATTGTCAGTATCAAACGCATCACACAACCTGCACGGCGATACGGTGACAGGCGTTGTTGAGGTAGCCCTTCGGATTCCACCCCGGCAATACCATGGGCTGCGATCGGCCGGCACTGTCTGTCGCTCGCGCCCAGATTTCGAAGTAGCCGACCTGGGGAAACTCGACGTCGGCGCTCCAGTGCTGCCACGCGAATCGATTGGCCGGCGCCTCGAGTGCTGCTTTCTTCCAGGTGGCCCCGAAATCAGTTGACACGTGAACTTCCGATACATCCAGGTCACCCGCCCAGGCGTGGCCGCGTATGGACAGTGCTTTGCCGTCGGCGTGTTCGATGCCAGATTTCGGGAACGTAATCAGGGATTTCACGGGCATCGATTCGATGATGCACATCTCGTCGTCGGGAACCGTCGTGCCCGGCGCGACGGGTTTGCACGGGATGCGATAAGAAGTTCCCGTCATCTTCGGTCCATCGTGGACCTGGTTGCGGACGATAATCTTGTTGAGCCACTTGCCGCTGACGGAACCGGGCCAGCCGGCGCAGACGAAGCGCAACGGGTAACCGTTCATGGGTGGAATATCCTCGCCGTTCATGGCCCACGCGATCAGCGTCTCGTCTTCGAGCGCCTTTTCGACCGGCACGCCGCGAGAAATCGGAACTTTGTTGCGGTCCCCGCTCGCGTGGATATCGGCACCATAGTAGGCCACGTAAACGGCATCATCCTTGATGCCGACGAACTCGAGCACGTCTTTTAGCCTGACGCCCGTCCATTCCGGGCAACCGACGGCACCGATGGACCACTGGTTGCCGGACGCGGGCGGCACGAACTCGCTGCGGCCATTGCCACCGCACTCGAGCTGCAGTTGATAGGTGTAATGTTTGAACTGCTTCTTCAGCTCCGCGATCGTGAGCGTTATCTCGCGCGCCACGGATTCACCGCCGAACTCGAGCGTCCATGCATCGGCGTCGATTCCTGTTGTTGTCGGCGGAATGCCGTTGTTGCGAACGAAAAGGTGTTTGGCAGGTGTGACACGGTCGTCGAGCAGGTGCGCCGGCGTTTCGGCATTAACGGGCCGGTCATTGAGTATGACCAGGCCTTCTTTGCCCGGTATTTCGAACGGTGCGTCCGACTGTGCCAGCGCCGCGGGTATTAGCCCGCCCGGCATCAGGTGGGCAAATGGAATTGACGCGCCGACCGCGGTCGACATCGCGACCAGGCTGCTTCGGGTCAGGAATCCTCGTCGCGTAATCGGATGGGTTTGTCGCCCCCACAGTTCTTCGTCGGCTGCGACCGGGTCGGAATTGTAGAGTTCATGAATACCGCGTTTTTTCAATGGATCGTCCTCAGTAAAGAACCTCGATTAGCGAAATGCTGACGACACCGACGAGCACGGCCGAAAACAGGCCGACACCGAGTGGCTTCAGGCCTATGTTCTTGAGGCCCTTGATACTGGTGCCCAGGCCCACCGCGGCCATCGCAACGGCGAGGCAGATTTCCGCGGCTTCCTTGGTGTAGGACACCATCGCTTTCCACGTGCCGGGTTCGAGTACGCCGAACGGCGTGTCGCCCATGTCGCCGACGGTCCGCAGCAAGCTCATGCAGGCGAAACCGATCACGAACAGCGGCACCATCGTCCACCACTTGGGCGCCTGGGTGCCGTCGGTCGAACTGCGATGATAAAGGATACTCATGAGCGGAATCACGACAAGCATGCCGAGATTGCGCACGAGCTTGGTGACGGTCGCGACGTCGAGCGCACGCGGATCACCGTAGTACTGTTGATAGACGAGCCCGGCGCCAGCGACCTGTGCGGTTTCGTGCACCGAGGTGCCGAGGAACAGGCCGCTCTGAAATGTATCGCCACTGAAGATCCAGTGGGCCGCGAACGGGTAAAGCAGCATGGCGATTACGCCGAACAGCGTAATGCACGCAACGGAGTAGGCGACCTCGTCATCGCGGGCGGCAATCGTCGGCGCCGTTGCGACTATTGCCGTTGCGCCACAAATGCTGGTGCCCACGGCGATCAGTGTGCCGAGCTTGCCGCTGAGCCCGAGCTTGCGGGCGAGGTATGTCACGACCAGCAGCGCCGCCGCAACCGCACCGATGATAACGGGCAGGGCCTGCAGGCCTATCGCACCGGCCTCGGCGAGACTCAAACGAATGCCGAGCAGGACGATGCCGAGGCGCAAAACACGAACGAGCCCGAATCGAATGCCGGCCTGGAACGTCGCGGGCAGCGTGAACGTGTTGCGGATGATGATGCCAAGGATGATCGCCATCATGATGGCGCTGACCGGGCTCTTCGGCAGCCCCATCAGGTCTTTGCCTATGAATTCGGAAAGAAACTGGCCGGCAAATGCCAGCACCAGCGCGAGAATCAAACCGGGTAATACGGCCATGTTCTTATAGTCCGCCTTTGAGCGTTGGGCAGAGGAAAGAGCGCGCAAGCAGATGCTTACGCGCTTTCAAAGACGGGTTATCCGGTTTTCTTGATCAGGAAGCGATAGGTACCGCCGTCTTCCGAGTGCTCCATCAGTTCGTTACCGGTCTGGCGGCAGAACGCCTCGAAGTCGGCAACAGAGCCGGGATCCGTCGCCAGTATTTCCAGCGTGCCATTCGCAGGCACTTCCTTCAGTGCTTTTCTCGCCTTGAGAATCGGCAACGGGCAGTTCATGCCCTTTGCGTCGAGAGTATGGTCAGCCATTTTGTTTACTCCGTATTGCTCTGACAACATGCAAATTAATCAAACAGGACACTAGATGAACAGATTAATGTCGGATTGAGTCGCGACCTCGATGTAGGTTGCGGCGCCACCCAGTTCCGGGCCCTCAATCATATCGTCAAGTGAATACTCAAACAGGTCCATGGTCATCTGGCAAGCAATCAGGCGAACCTCGGCCTCAACGGCCAGCTCTCGCAAATCCTCGATCGGGGCGACGCCTTTCTTGTTCATCAGATTCTTCATCATCTTGGAACAGGCCGCATCAATACCGGGAATTGCCGTGAGAATGTTCGGAAGACCCATGTGAGCGCCCATCATCGGCATCTTCATTGCCGGATTACCTGCCGCGGTCAACTGCAGATTGAGGTCTTTAAGCAATAGCGGCAGACCGTAGAAGGTGAAGAACATGGTGACGGGCAGCCCCATCGCGGCAGCCGTGGTCGCGAGAATGAAGGGCGGATACGCCCAGTCCAGTGACCCCTTGGTCACAATGATTGACATGCTTTTTTCTTCGGCAGACATTATCAACACCTCTGGTTAACGGAGCACGCGAAAAAACGCGTATTAGACTATCAGAATTGTCTTTATTAGTGAAATATAATATTCTCAATCAGTTGTTTAGCGGGTCCGGTTAGCGTGCAGAGTCTACCGTCGGAAAGCATGAGCAGTAACGACTCCCGCTCGTTCATCGGGCAACGCGCTCCTGTGACCGCAAGACCGTCACCGCTGTTTGTCGGCAGTGACATTTATCGTAATCCGGCGTTCGGCTTCAACCACCCACTCAATATTGTGCGTCATGCGGCCGTGCTTGATCTCCTCGGCATGCTGGGCTGGCTCGACCAAGCTGACTTTCGTGAATCCAATCCGGCCAGCATAGAACAGCTGCTCCGATTCCATGATCATGCCTATGTAAGAGCACTTCAATACGCAAACGCCACAGGTTCGGTGGCGCCCGACGTCCGTGAGCGTTACCGGGTCGGTACCTTCGAGAACCCGCTTTTTCCGGGGTTCTTCGAGCGCGCGTCGATGACGGTTGGCGGTTCGATCCTTGCGGCCGAGCTGGCAGCGGCGGGGCACGTCGTGTTCCATCCCACCGGCGGCACGCATCACGGCCGATCCGATCGTGCCGCGGGATTCTGTTACCTCAACGACCCGGTATTTGCCGTCATGACCTTGTTGCGGCTCGGCTTCGAACGCATCCTGTACCTCGACCTGGACGCCCATCACGGCGACGGTGTTGAGGAGGCGTTTTACGAAGAGCCACGCGTTACCACGGCGTCGATCCACGAGAAGGATCGCTGGCCCTACAGCGGCACTCACTCCCATGCGCACGCCGGCGCTTTCAATTTCAGTGTGCCGCCGGAACTCAATGACAGTGAGTTCGACTACCTGGTGCAAAACGCCGTGCTGCCGCTCTTCGAGACCAAAGGCGCGGACGCGCTGGTCATTTGCTGCGGCGCCGACTGCCTTGCTGGCGATCCCTTATCGAAAATGAAGCTCACAAACGTCGCGCTTTGGGACGTCGTTGATCGACTCATCGCTCTGAACGTGCCGACCGTCGTATTGGGTGGTGGTGGCTATAATCCGTGGACCGTGACACGCTACTGGACCGGAATGTGGGCGCGTATCTCGGGTCAGGAGATGCCGGAAAACCTGCCGCCGGAGGCTTGCGAGTTCATGGGTCAAATGAAATGCGACCTGATTGAGGAAGAAGACATCAAGCAGGAATGGCTCACGACCATGGCGGATTGTCCGTATCCCGGCCCGATTCGCGACGAGATAAAATCGATGGTCGAATACACTCAGTCGCAGTTCTAGAGCGTCGACGTCAGGTCGACGGAATACTATAAGGAATACTGCATGGCATGGCTCGAAGCACTGTCGGGAATCGAAGATCTCGAAGACGCCGAATTTGATGCGACCCTGGTCGAGCAGTTCGAGCGCCGGGCCAACGGGCATGAACGACGACCGATCCGCTTTTCGACGCCGACGTTCAAGGAATACTCGAGCACCGAATTGAGCGGCTGCAACAAGAACAGTTTTCCGGCGTTTTCGATTACGGCAGGAGCATGCGGCCTGAACTGCGACCACTGTCAGAAGAAGATCCTGGAACCGATGATCCCGGCGACCAACCCGGCAATGCTGGACGAAAAAGCGAGGCACCTGATCGAGACGCAGGGTCTCAACGGCTTCCTCTTATCGGGCGGTTCGAATAAGAAGAACGAGATCTCCTACGGCCGCTACATGCCCGTCGTGGAAAAACTGAAGCGCGACTACCCGGAACTCAAAATCGCGATACACAGCGCGTTACTTGATGAGCGTCGGGCGAAAGAAATGGAGTCTTCGGGCGTCGATACGGTCATGATGGACGTGATCGGCGCACAAGAAACCATCAAAGAGGTGTACAAGCTGGATCGCCCGGTCGAAGATTTTGAAACGACCCTGGCTGCCCTGTGCAGCACCTCAATGGAAGTAACGCCGCATATCGTGATCGGTTTGCACTACGGCCAGATCCTCGGCGAGGCGAAAGCGCTCGATATCGTCAGCCGTTACGATGTCACTGCGCTGGTACTCGTCGTGATCATGCCGTTCTACGCAAAGCCCGGCACGTTCGTGACACCCGAGACGACCGATGTCGGACGAATTTTTCTCGAGGCGCGTGAGCGTCTTCCTGACAAACAAGTCTTGCTGGGTTGCGCGCGACCACCCGGCATGCACAAGCGCGTCACCGATGCGTACGCGATCATGGCAGGGCTGGACGGAATCGCGTTTCCTGCCGACGGCGCGGTATCCGTCGCGCACACGATCGGTCGTCCTTTCGAGCAGGCGCACTCCTGTTGCTCTATAAAACTGGGCAGCCATTTGAAAAACACAATGCAATCGTCGTTCGCGGCGTGATGACTAGTTACCGGGGCCAAGAGACATGAGTTGCATCGAACACAAAACAACGGCATCGCCGACGAACGGTGACGGGGATCGTGACTACAACCCCTTCGACGTGATGGAACCGCGGGCGCCGCAGAAGACGCCGGTTGATCGCAAGAACGGCAAACGCGTCAAAGCGAACGATATTCCGCCGCAAGGAGTCTATTTGCCGAACAACAACATCCTCGCGCCGCACATGAAGTCGCCGGAGTACGTGCAGCTGTCGACGGCGGCGGCGATAACGCTCGGCATCATGGGCGGACGCATGTACGGCTGCGAATGCACGCGCTGTCTGAATTTATTGCTGACGTACCCGGAAGGCTGTCGTGCGAACTGCGCCTACTGTGGCCTCGCACGACATCGCGAAGCCGATCGCGATTATGCGGACCGTAATTTTATTCGTGTCGACTGGCCCGCTGTGC
>JABDNG010000038.1 GCA_013001045.1 Woeseiaceae bacterium
ATTTCGAGGACAGAAATTCGATTTCATGAACCGTGATCGCAAACGTCTGCTTTCACCGATAGCGGTCGTTCAATTAGCCAATAGACTTGGAATCTGACCGACTGCTTTCGGCCAGAAGCGGCCGCCCAAGCCATCCGCAAAATGTGCTAATCGCGCCCGACAAAAATGTCCAATGGCAGTACCGCGGTCACACCAACGTTCGGAACATCCACCAGTTGCCCGATCCGCATATCGACGGCAACACTCGCGATCATGTAAGCCTGCGTTCGGTCATAACCATACTCGGACACGATGTAGTCAATCATAGCGGCCAGCGCATTTCGGGCCGCGAGATTGATACTGCCAGACAAGTTGGTTAGACCCGCAATTTTTGGGGAGTCGAGGTAAGCGAGGTCCGCAGGAACGGTGCCTTTCTCTTTCAGCGGGAAACCGGTCACGGCGTAGAACCGCTCTGACGGTATCCTCAGCACCGACGCCGGGCCCTCGTAGTGAGGGCCATGAGATAGATTCGGAGGGTCCTCGACTATGCGAGCGGTGACTGTCATCCTGCCGCCCATCTCAATCGCTGTTCCGGCTACCTCTCCGTCGCCCTGCGCGTAATGAAAGTCGCCAACCGCGAGACCGCAACCATCGATAAAGCACGGCAGATACACGGTGGTGCCAGTCGTAATGTAGCGGATGTCCATATTGCCACCGTGCTCTCGTGGCGGGATCGTTCGCAGGCACTCAGACGATTTTGCCCCCTCCATTCCACACAACGGTGCGGGCTCGGCCTCGTCCGGATCAGGGTTCATTACGGCGCCGCCCGATTCAAGCAGCTGTGTTTCGCGTGCGAGCACGTCTGCAAGCAATTCTTTGCCGGGTAGAGTCGTCACGACACCTGGAAAACTCCTGTTTGGAATACGCACACCCGGCAGCGCATCGCTGACTGCATAGTCATCGTTTATGCGCCACACGATGAAACGCTCATTGGTTCCGAATTGGTCACCGGCGAATCCAAATGGCCCGGCTTGCGTCCAGCCAAATTCGGCCGGTTCGAGCGCCTCGATGGTCACTGCCAACACGTCACCCGCCTTGGCACCGTTGATAAAGACCGGCCCGGTCAGTGCATGGACAATACCGAGCCCTTCTCGGGGTATGGACTTCGCGCTTGAGAACTTGTCGGGGTCAAGAGTTAAGTCGAAAGCATCGCGGCCGAGGAATACGATGCGCTCGCCGGGATCAGCTTTGACATCCATTGGGATGTCGGGATGGAGGCGGTTTATACAGGCCGGATCCTCGGCGCAGCTCACGCTGCGGTCGCCCACTACGATCTCGGCGGTAGCGTCCTCGAAAATGACCAACGTCAACAGCAGCCCGCAGTAAAAGCAGGTGGAAAGGCCGAGTTTCATGTGCGTACTCCTGAACTGACGAAAAGAAGCTACATCCGCTATGGGTCATTAGCGGCCCCTATGACTGATATTAGCCTAATGTCTGCTTTCGGGGGCAAAGTGGACATCGAATACCCTGGTAGCAGCAGCCTCCTACAGGATCTTCTTTTCCATTGAACGTACGACGTCCGACGGTTCGACGCCGTCAATCAAACGATCATCCGATTGCAGCGTCGTGAATTTCGATTCGAGTGGCAACACGCCGGCCCAGATCGGAATGGCGTAGTCGTCGTCTTCGTCCTCGGGCATACCGGTCGCGACTTTTGCCGACGCGGATTCAATCTCGAGCGCAATCACGCCGGTCATCTTGACTTCATTAGCGAGCGGTGCGCGCAATTCATCCCAGCGGCCCGGCATAGTGCATTCTGAAATGATTCGTAGCGCACGCAATTTTTCGTCAGAGCCTTCGACGAGCCTCGCCGATCCGAACACGGTCGCCGAACGATAGTTCATCGATGAGTTAAACGCCGATCGCGCGTATACGAGGCCGTCAACATGTGTGACGTTGAGGCAGGCGGTTCCAGTGCCTTTCAGAAGGCGAATAACACGCGCCTTTCTCGCCCCGTGCAGGAACAGCGTTTCACCGTCGCGGCCGTACAGCATCGGTACGACGACGGGGTGGCCGTCCTCTACGAATGCAACGTGCGCAATCATCGCGGAGTCGAGAATGGCGTGCACCGTTTTCCTGTCGTACACCGCTTTTTCGCGCAGCTGACGAACCTTGTTCTGCTTGCTTACGGAGTAATCGTCGCTCAATGCAGGCGCTCCCTACAGAAATTTCGGCGCCAGGAATAACGCGACGAGTGAGACGAGAAAGATACCGACGACGTTGAGGAGCATGCCGGCCCTGGCCATTTTCGGGATTGTCAGCATGCCCGAGCCAAATACAATGGCATTGGGCGGCGTGGCGACCGGCAGCATGAACGCGCAGCTGGCGGCAAACGTAACGGGCACCGTCAAGACGATGGGATCAAAGCCGGATTCGATGGCAATAGCCCCGACGACTGGAAGAAAGGTCGCCGTTGTCGCGATATTGCTGGTGAGTTCCGTAAGGAAAATGATCATCGCGGCGGCGATGATGACGATAACGGGCAGCGGCAAGGTACCAACGGCCTGCAGCGTGCCGCCGAGCCACTCCGCGAGGCCCGTGCGCGTCACGGCGCTCGCAAGCGTCAGTCCGCCACCGAAGAGGATCAACACGCTCCACGGTAATTTCTCGGCATAGGTCCAGCGCAACAACAGCGGGTCGCTCTTGTCGCCGCTGGGAATCAGGAACAACAGGATCGCGCCGGCCATTGCGATGCCGGAATCGTCGAGCGCGGAGAGGCCGGGAAACTTGACGAGCACAGGACGCAGTACCCACGTCAGCGCCATCAAGGTGAATATGATCGCGACGCGCGTCTCCGGAACGGTGATGCGGCCCATATCGTCTTTCATTTTCTTGAGCGTCGCGCGGCCTTCGCCCGAGGTTTTGAAATCGACCTTGAACACCAGGCGCGTCAATGCGATCCAGGCGAGTGGCAACATCATGGCGCTCAACGGCAGGCCGACGAGCATCCAGCTCGAAAAGTCGATTTCCGTACCGTAGCTCTCCTGCATGAAGGCCGCGAGCATCGCGTTGGGCGCCGTGCCGACCAGTGTTGCCATGCCACCGATGGTGGCGCCGTAAGCAACGCCGAGGAGTAACGAGTATTGAAAATCCTGTTTGGCTTTTTCGTCGAGGCCGCCGACGGTGTTGTGTATAACCGTGATAATTGAAATGGCGATCGGCAACAGCATCATCGTCGTCGACGTATTCATGACCCACATACTGATGACGGCGCTCGAGAGCATGAACCCGCCGACCAACGAACGGCCGTTGCCGCCAACATGCTGTAAGACGGTCAGCGCGATGCGCCGGTGCAGATTCCATCGCTGCATCGCAAACGCGACGATGAAACCACCGAGAAACAGGTAGATGACCTTGTTGGCATAGGGCGCGGCCGTATCCTGAATGGTCGCAATGCGGAGTAAGGGGAAGCACACGAGTGGCAGCAGAGCCGTCACAGCGATGGGCACGGCTTCGGTTGCCCACCATACGGCCATGAGAACGCCGATGGCGGCTGTCGCCCAGCCGGCGTCGGATAAGTCGGCAGGCGCTCCACTAAGTATCATCAACAGGGCGAGGACTGGCCCGAGAAACAGGCCGACTCTCTGATGGACCGCTCGGCCGTCAATCATGGTGGTGGTCAAGGCGAAGGTTCCCCGCTAATAATTGTTTGTCGGCAAGCCTACCTTTTTCGACGCGTGTCGTCGTCGGTTTTGCGATGAAAACCTAGATATAGTGGATAATTAGCCTTCCCCTACTAGATGTAGTAGCATTCCCGGCGTACCAAATCGGTACGCACGGAGATGAAATGTAGCAAGGCGACGCAGGCCAACCGCCATGCCGGATGCATGACTCGACGACGGGCGCCGCGTGAACCCTCTCAACACGCCACCCGAGTGACTGAATATCCTGCAAACAGTCACGATCGAAGACGAAGCGGATTGCAAGCGGGGCATCGGAACACGCCGAAAACTATCGCGACATCGACGTTTCGATATTTCGAATACGAACCGAACCCTGCCGGATACAATTTCAGCTTACTGCGCCGCCCAGATTCTGGGCGGCTTTTTTCTTGGAGTACATTGGCCCCATGTCAAGAATACGGATTTCGTGTGTCTTGCTCGCTTTCATGTTGTCAGCCTGCGCAAGCGGACCGCCAAAGCTGCCGTACCCGGCATTTGTACAAGTCGACGAGCTCACTGATATTTTCATGGCGAGCCTGCCCGGTATCCGGGCCAAACAGCTGGCCGGTGATCCGCAAACGCGGCGGACAAGCAATCGTATCGATCTACCGTCTGACTGGAATGGCACGAGCGGCGGGTCGCCAGGACGGTCGCTGGAGATCTTCGTACTCGACGGTCAGCTGACGATCGCGGACGTCGACCTCGCGCGCGGCGGCTACGCGTTCCTGCCGGCCGGCTCCCTGGGATTCAATCTGCGTTCCGATGACGGTGCGCGCATCCTGTATTTCCTTAATGACGTCGATGCGGAATCCATCATTCGTTCGCCCATCATTATTAACGCCCGATTGCTCGACTGGCAGGGTACCGCACTTCAAGGCGTATTCACGAAGGAGTTGCGACAGGACCCCGGTAATGGCGCTCGGACCTGGTTACTGAAGGTATCGCCCGGCGCCACATTGCCGTGGCAAAAATCAGCGGTCGTTCGCGAAGGCTATCTCGTCGACGGCAGCTACCAGCACAGCGAGTGCGTCGCCGGGGTGGTGCATACGTGGCAGTACATGGCTGGCGGCTATTTTTATCGGCCGGCGAATACGATCAACGGTGGGCCAATGTCCTCGGCCACAACCGAGTCTGTCTGGTTCCTGCGGGAGGTTCGCGGTGGCTCCGAGGAAACCGTGCCGGCCTGCGTGCTGCAGGAGGACCCGCTGTAGTTTGCTTTTCAGAAGCGCTCTTTGTCGGCAGTGCCGAGATTATTGATCCGCGACCGGCCGAGCAGCTTCAGTAGCAGGTTGCGACAGGCGACCAGCAGCGGGTAAATCGCCTTCGCAACGCGCGGCCTGCGAAACAGGCGCGCCATCAGGCCATTGAAAAAGCCCTCGCCGGAACTGCGCAGTGCAAGTTGATGGATGGCGTCGCTGCCAAAGTGGATCGTCTCGCCGACCTTCAGGGCCATACCCTGATCGATGTCGAGGCCTGCTCTTGTTACCGCATCGAGGAGTTCGCTGGTCTCGCGCGCGTTGACGCGCACGAGATTGCCCTCGGCGACATCGATCTTGCTCGCGTAGTACGTGCAGACAGGGCATTGGCGGTCGTACAGCAGGGTAGTGTCGTTCGTTTCGGGCATGCGCGCAGTGCCGACGGTTGTTACTTCTTGACGAGTTTGGTGATGCGTTTGCCCATCGCCATCAACTTCGTCAGCGTACTGGTCGGTACGCCACTGATTTCCTCGTACCAGCTACTCGTCGACTCAACGAAGGTCAGCATGTTGCGGATACGTTTCTTGGTGATCGGGTCGGTTTCTTTCTCGCCGTCGACTTCTGTCGCGCAGCTTCGAAGCATTGTCAGCGTCGGGTTCAACTCCCGCTGCTTGCGCTGCTCGATGATGACCCGAAACAACTCCCAGACGTCGTGCAATGATTCGAAATAGTCGCGCCGGTCGCCGAGTACATGGGTCATGCGCACGAGGCGATAACTTTGCAACTCACGGATGCTGGTGCTGACGTTGGAGCGGGCGACCGACAGCAGGTCGACGATCTCGTCGGCGCGCAGGGGCTTCGGTGACAAATACAACAGGGCCTGGATTTGCGCGACGGTGCGGTTGGTGCCCCAGCGCGTACCCATTTCACCCCAATGAAGAACGTACTTCTCGACCGCCGGCGTCATCTTCATGAGAAATTTCCGTCATTTCTGTCAAGACTGAAATTACAGCCGCTTCTACCGATAGTCAAACGAACGGCCGTGCATGTATTCCGGGGCTCGCTTTGCGTTGGCGCGCATGTGCCGTTGCGATGCCCGCCGTACCGGGAATATGCGGGCTTATCCCTGGCTGACGCGTATTCGGCAGGTGTGGGCCTTGATGCCCGCTTCCTGGGCCGCGTTCAGCAGGGCATCGGCCTCGTAGCGGAGCCGGCTCGCCCAGGCCGAGGTGGCCGCGATCACGACGAGTTCGCCGCCGTCCCGCACATTTGCCGCAACGAGGCCCTGGGCGTGTTCTTCGGGCAATGCCCGCGCAAGCAGCTGTGTCAGCTCGCCCATGTCGCGGGCGCGCCGGACAATATCGCTCAAATCCCCGCCATTACTGGGATTTAACAGATTTCCGAGCTGTTTTGTGGCCATGATTTTGTGTGACGCAGGTAGCGCTTTTTTCTCCGCCTGAGTGACCCGAGTCACCGTTCAGGATGGGGGTCTTGTAAATAAAACCGGCATTATGCATATTGATGCCCACGACAAGGGCAAATCCGCTGAAAGGCGGGGGCGCAAAACCACCGGTCTAAGGGATAGCATCCTAGGGCAGCGGGGCTACCGAAGTGAGCTGGTACTGCAAGTTGATAATAACGCGAACAAGCGGTCGCAGGGGAATTGCCTGTGTATTCGCGACTTGCACGAGAGTCCTACAATTAATTGATACGCACTCGAGGCGCACTCGATGAACGTTGTAATTTTCGGCAAGGGGTTTGGAACACCTCGGCAATTCAGCCTGTCTGGCCTCAGGGCCGTTCTGGGTATTGCCGCCGTTCTCGGCATTGTCGTCAGCGTTGGATTCGGAGGCGGCTACTGGTACTCCGCAAAAACAGGTTCGGGCGTTAGCACGAATGAACTGGCGGACCTGGCCAGCGAATTACAACAGCAGCGCGACAATATCGCTGAAATTCGCCAAGGCAATGAAGACACGCTGGATGCCATCGCTATTCGCACCGCACAGTTGAGCGCGCGCGTAATCCGTCTCGATGCGCTCGGCCGCCGCCTGACAGAAATGGCAGACATCAAGGACGGCGAATTCGATTTTGATACGGATCCGGCAATGGGTGGTCCAGAGGAACCCATGTCAGCCGGATCCAACGTAGCGGTTCCCGAGGTCGTCGACGCGATGCAATCGCTCGGCAATCAACTCGATAACCGCGAGGCCCAGCTCAATGTTCTTGAAAGTGTTCTGATGAACCAGAATCTCAAAGAGCGAGTGTATCCGCAGGGTCGCCCTGTGGGCGCCGGCTGGATTTCCTCGTATTTTGGCAGGCGTACCGACCCGTTCACGGGTAAGCCCGCCAATCATACCGGCGTCGACTTTGCGGGCAAGAAAGGCGCGGAGATTGTGGCGGTGGCTGATGGTGTCGTTGTCTGGTCGGGAGACCGTTATGGCTACGGCATCATGGTCGAAATCAATCATGGCAGTGGCTACTCGACCCGCTACGCGCATAATTCCAAGAATCTTGTTTCCGTAGGAGACGAGGTCAAGAAGGGACAGGTCGTTGCCCTGATGGGTGAAACAGGCCGAGCGACCGGTCCTAATTTGCATTTCGAGGTGCTGCAAAACGGCAGCCGGGTCAACCCGGTCAAGTTTATTCGCGAATCGTCGAAGTAAGCTCGCTCACTCCCAATCAATGAAGTCGCCGTTCGAGGCATCGGACGCGAGTCCTTGTGTTGCCGAAAAATGCCCATAAATCGGCACATTGGATTCTAAATAGCTCCGCAACACCTTAGAATAGCCGCCTTCGTTTTACCGGACCCAGGAGCCCTCAGTGGCCAAATTCCTGACTAGCATTTTCGGCAGTCGCAATCAGCGCCTGCTGCGTCAGTACTCCAAAATCGTAAAGACGATCAATTCCCTCGAGGAATCCATGCAGGCGCTCGACGACGCTGCGTTGCAGGCCAAGACGGCGGAATTCAGGAAGCGCTATGAGGGTGGCGAAACTCTCGAAGCACTGTTGCCGGAGACGTTTGCCGTCGCAAGGGAAGCATCGATGCGAACCCTGCACATGCGGCCCTTTGACGTGCAGTTGGTCGGTGGCATGGTGCTGCACGATGGCAATATCGCGGAGATGCGCACGGGTGAGGGTAAGACCCTTATGTCGACGTTGCCCGCGTACCTGAATGCAATCAGCAATGACGGCGTGCATATTGTCACCGTCAACGAATACCTGGCGCAGCGTGACGCCGACTGGATGCGCCCGATTTACGAGTTCCTGGGGCTGACCGTTGGCGTATCAAAAAGTGGTCAGAGCCAGGAAGAAAAGCGTGCTGCCTACGAGGCGGATATCACGTATGCAACCAACAACGAACTTGGCTTCGATTACCTGCGCGATAACCTGGCGTTTTCTACAGAAGACAAAGTGCAGCGAAACCTGAATTTCGCGATTGTGGACGAGGTCGACTCGATACTGATCGACGAGGCGCGTACACCGCTCATTATTTCGGGCCCGGCGGAGTCAAGCACGGACTTGTACGCACAGATCAACAAGTTGATACCGAAGCTCAGGCAACACGAAGAAACCGAAGAGCCAGTGAACTTCGACATCCCGGCGAAACGCGTAACGCTGGTTGACGAGCACGGCAAGGCAATCGGCGCCAATGCAGCCGACGGGGAATCCGCTGACGATATGACGCTCGAAGACGCCGTCAGTATCGCAGAACAACGCGACGCCGACGTCGTGCTTGTTGATGGCAGTCAAAAGGTCCCTTCATGTCGGCTCATTATTCGCGGCGACTACACCGTCGACGAGAAGGCCAAGCAGACGCACATGACCGAAGAGGGCCTGACGCAAGTTGAGGAGCTCATGGCGGGGGCCGGCCTGCTGGCCGAAGGGGAGAGCCTCTACGATGCCGGCAACATCCGCTTGCTCCACCACCTGAATTCGGCGTTGCGAGCACACGCGATTTACCAACGTGATGTGGATTACATCGTCAAGGACGGCGAGGTCGTTATTGTCGACGAGTTTACGGGGCGCACGATGCCGGGGCGTCGTTGGGGAGATGGCCTTCACCAGGCGGTTGAGGCGAAGGAAGGCGTGTCGATAAAACACGAGAACCAGACGGTTGCCTCGATTACATTTCAGAATTACTTTCGCCTTTATAACAACCTGTCTGGCATGACGGGCACAGCGGATACCGAGGCCTTCGAGTTTCAGCAGATTTACGGCCTCGAGGTTGTGGTCATTCCCACACACAAGCCAATGGTTCGGGACGATCAGCCCGACCTCGTCTATCTCACCGAGAAGGACAAGTTCGAGGCGATCGTCGAGGACATCGTCGACTGCAGCGAACGTGGCCAACCGGTTCTGGTGGGTACGACCTCGATTGAAGCATCCGAACTGCTCTCATCGTTCCTCAAGAAGCGCAAGATCAAGCATGAGGTTCTGAACGCGAAACAGCACGCGCGCGAGGCGCAGATTGTGCAGAATGCGGGGCGGCCGGCCGCCATCACGATCGCGACCAACATGGCCGGCCGTGGTACCGACATCGTGCTTGGCGGCAGCCTGGACGCGGATTTCGCCAACGCGGCTGAGGGTGCCGACAAGGACGCCATTCAGGCAGACTGGGATGCGCGGCATAAGGCTGTGGTCGAAGCGGGCGGTCTGCACATCGTCGGCACCGAACGGCACGAGTCGCGGCGTATCGACAACCAGCTCAGGGGACGCTCGGGACGTCAAGGCGACCCTGGGTCATCCCGGTTTTACCTTTCCATGGAAGATTCGCTCATGCGAATTTTCGGCGATCCGGAGCGCACCAAAAACCTGTTGGCTCGCGCCGGCATGCGCGAAGGGGAGGCGATCGAAAGTCGATTATTGACGCGGCAGATCGAGCGTGCACAACGCAAGGTCGAATCGCATAACTTCGACATTCGCAAGAACTTGCTTGAATACGATGACGTCGCCAATGATCAGCGCAAAGTCGTCTACCACCAGCGTTCGGAATTGATGGATGCCGACGATATCGCGGATTCGGTGGCCGCGATTCGCGATGAGGTCATTGAACAGACCGTGCATCAGTACATTCCGCCGGGAAGCCTCGACGAAATCTGGGATGCTGACGCGCTGAGTCAGGCGCTGGAATCGGATTTCGGATTGCGCGTCGATGTCTCGCGCTGGGCCAGCGACGACAAGACGCTCACCGCCGAGGCGATCTGCGAGCGTTGTATCGACGAAGCGAGGGTCGCCTACGAAGAAAGGGTCAAAGATATTGGCGACGAACTGATGCGTCGCGTCGAGAAGCAGGTCATGCTGCGCCAGCTGGATCATCACTGGAAAGAGCATCTCGCCGGAATGGACCACCTGCGCCAGGGAATCGGCTTACGCTCGTATGCGCAGAAGAATCCGAAACAGGAATACAAGCGCGAGGCCTTCGAGATGTTTGGCGCAATGCTGGAGCAGGTCAAGCACGACACGATCAGTATCCTGTCGCGCATTCGCATCCAGGGCGAAGACGATCTGGAAGAAATGGCCAAGCGCAGAAAGGCAGCCGAGGCAATGAAGTTTCAACACGCTGAGGCGACTGCGCTCGGCACGGCCTCGTCGCCCGACGCGGGTCAGGGCGCGGCGCCTGCGGCAGCCCTGCCGTTCGTGCGTGGTAGTCGAAAGGTCGGCCGTAACGAGCCATGCCCGTGCGGGTCCGGCAAGAAATTCAAACAGTGTCACGGCAAGCTGAACTAAGCGAGCAATGAATCATTTCGATGTCGCCGCGGGTATCCTCTGCGATTCCAGCGGTCGCGTGCTGATCGCAGAGCGCCTGGGTGGCGGTCCGTTTCACGGGCTGTGGGAATTTCCGGGCGGCAAGATCGATGTGCACGAATCTGCGCTCGAGGCTTTATATCGAGAACTGGCCGAAGAACTGGGCATCGAAGTCACTGCCTGCACGTCGTTCATGAATCTGCGTCATGAATACGACGACCGCATCGTAACAATCGAGTTTTTTCTGGTCAGCGCGTGGCGTAGCGATCCGATGGGGCGCGAGGGCCAGGCATTACGTTGGGTGCGCAAAGAGAAGCTCGATGCCGAGGAATTGCTGCCGGCCGATTTGCCGGTCGTCTCAGCGCTTCAACAGATCGATAACTGAAAGGGTACGTCTCGCCCCGTTTGTACGGCGCGGCTGTCGACGGTCGACCATTCCAGGAAACGTATCGTGAAGCGATGCTGGCTGCCGCTGATTTCGGGAAACAAGGGACTGTCACCGGCCAGGCTGACGCGCAACAGTCGGCAATGTTCATCTTTCTGCATGTTGTGCTGGTACATGCCATCGATCGCCAGTCGATCCGAGGGCCGGGCGCTTTCGCGAATCAACCAGAGTGACTCAGTAACCGCGTCACAAATCGGGCGTACCGACCCGACCCATAACTCGAGATCCTGGTGCCGACGCGTGATCGGCTGGCGCAGCCAATGGTTGTATTCGGGAAGATCAAACTCGCAGGTTCCGCCTGGAATGGCGCTGCGATGTTTGATCGCGTTCAGGAATTCGCTGTCCTTTATAGGCTGCAGGAACCGGGTACCGATCTGGTCGACCTGATCGCGACTGGCGATGAGATTGCGCACCAGCGTGTCCAGGCGGCCTGCGTCGACGCCGGGCTGACTTTGGAAGCGCACCAGGGCATCGAGCTGATGGTCAAGCTCTTTCAGAACCTCACTGCGAACATCGCCCCGAGACAAAATGGCCAGGATTTCCAAAAGTGAGCCAATAGTGGCCCTTGTGGCCCAATCTGCGTCCTTTTCGACGTTGTAGAGCATCTGCTGATAGAGAAACTCCAGCCGCAGAAACGTCCGCATGCGCTCCGACAGGGGCTGCTCATAGTGAGCCGGAGCCGTGGCGGTATGAGCAGCGATTTCTTCAGCGGGCTTTGCCATGCGGGTATTCTGCGCCACGCGGTGCCGGGTGGCAAATCGACCTCGATTCGGCCCCTGGTGAGCCCACAGTTGGCCTTTCCTGCCGCGACAGGGGGTTCGCCGTGATTTTCTGAAGTCGCGGCGCCAGACAAGCTAGAATGCCCGCCAATCACCCGTTCCGGACGCCCGAAAAAGATGGATCTTGCCAGCACGAATCGCAGCGCCACGCGGGAGGCCGTAGCTTTCCTGGGCGGATGGAGCCTCCTGTTCCTGCTTTGCGTTATTGCTTATTGGCCGGGCCTGAAAGGTCCGTTCATGCTGGACGATATTGAAGCCATCGGCGCACTGGGAAGTTTCGGCGGCGTGACGGACTGGAGCACATTCAGGGCCTTCGTCTTCGGCGGAACTGCCGGCCCGACGGGCCGGCCGCTCGCGCTGCTGAGCTTTCTAATCGACGCCAACAACTGGCCGGCCGACCCGTGGCCGTTCAAACGAACCAACCTGGTCATTCACCTGTTCAACGGCGCTCTGCTTGGCATGCTGGCCACCCGGATACTCCAGCTGCTTGAATTCGAAAAACAAGCTGCGCGCCGGATCGCGCTGGTAAGCGTCGCCTGCTGGCTGCTGCATCCGTTTCTTGTATCGACCACGCTGTATGCCGTCCAGCGTATGGCGCAGCTGTCGACCTTATTCATATTTGCCGGACTCGCGGGCTTCTTGTACGGCCGATCCTTGATCCAGGCGAATGCGATCAAGGCGTACCTGGTCATGAGCGTGTCGATCGGTCTGGGCACGCTGCTTGCGATGCTGTCGAAAGAGAACGGTATCTTGCTGCCGATCCTGGTCGGCGTCATCGAGATCACCGTTATATCGAGCCAGCGACACCGTCTCGTCGCCCTCAACCGCTATTGGTCGTTTGTCTTCATCGTCCTGCCCGCCTTGATTATTGCCACGTACCTGGGTGCGCGGGTATTCAGGAGCGACTTCTTTGATGTTGTGCCGCCGCGAGACTTCAGCATGTATGAACGAGTTCTCACACAGCCTCGCATACTCGTTGATTACCTTCGACACTGGTTCATTCCGGAGCTGTATACCACTGGTGTCTTTCAGGATCATTTCATCAAGTCCACAGGTCTTCTTTCCCCGCTCACAACGGCGCTCAGCGCGCTGTTTCACATCGCCGCGATATCGCTTGCGGTGATTAATCGGCGCAAGTGGCCGTTGCTTGCATTCGCTGTCTTGTTCTTCTACGCCAGTCATGCGCTGGAGTCTTCCGTGCTTAATCTGGAGTTGTATTTCGAGCATCGTAATTACCTCGCGGCCGCATTTCTTTTCTTGCCGCTCGTTGCTGCATTGCGTGCGCGGGTCAGCCGCCAGCTGTTTCTCGCTATCGCAATTGGCGTATCTTTGCTGTTGGCAGGTTTTACCCGTTATTCGGCCACGGTCTGGGAGAGCTTCCCCGGCATTGTCGAGGCATCAGCACGCAAAGCACCAACCTCCGCTCGTGCCCAGGCGCAGTATGCGATTCAGTTGTTCAATGCTGAGCAGCCCGAGGAAGCCTTGCGCGTTATCGACAGGGCGATCGAAAACATTGCTGACGACCATCCGCTGTTACTGCTCAATCGACTTGTCATTCTGTGCAATATGAACCTGCTGACGGCCGAGGAATTCGAGCGTAACGCCGAAGTCTTGTCCGGCCAGGTCTATGACGTCCGATCAATCCGATTATTCTCAACAGTAATCGCGGCAGTCGAACAGCAGCGGTGTCCGGGTATCACGACCAAGGCACTGCGTCCGATGTTCGCGGGTATGTTGCAGGTACCGCAAAATGCGGACCCGATGTCCAAGAGCTATTCTCACATCAAGTACTTCATCGGACTCGTCGATAGTCACATGGGCGAACCGGCAAGAGCCGTCAGCGCGTTCGAGGCGTCTTTGCGGGCCGAACCCGGTACCGAGGAGGCGATGAGAATGGCGGCGGACCTGGCAAGCGCCGGGCATCTCGAGGAAGCCCTGTACTTCTCTGATCTTGCGCTGGATCAATTCAGCGCAGATTCCGGGAAGATCCTCAAGCAGACGCGCATAACGGAAAAAGACATCAGGGCGTTTCAGGCTGCCGTTCGAGCCGATCTGGAACAGCCGCCAGGCGCCGATACTTCTCGTCCAGCGCCTTAACGAGCTGACGTGTTTCCTCCAGGCTGCGTTCATTCAGCAGCACATCGTCAGCGATCGCGAGGCGCGCCTCGCGGCTGGCCTGCGCCGAGAGTATCCGCCGCGCCTGCTCGACCGTTTCGGCATCGCGGGCCAGCAGCCTCTGTATTTGTAGCTCCTCTTCGCAGTCAACGACCAGAATGCGATCCACGTATTTCGTGAGCGCCGAACCTACGAGCAGCGGAACCACGATGAGCTGATAGGGGCCTGGCGCGGCATCCGCTTGCCGCAGCGTCTCAGCGCCAATGCGTGGATGAAGAATAGCCTCGAGGTCACGGCGTGTGTTTTCGTTTGCGAATATGCGCTTGCGCATCGCGGTTCGATCGAGCGTACCCGAAGCATCGATGAGGTCGTCACCAAATCGCTCGCGAATCTCATTCAGTGCGGGTTGGCCCGGTCGCACGACTTCTCTTGCGATGACATCGGTATCGATTACGGCTACACCGAGTTCTGCGAACATATCGGCGACGGTTGACTTGCCGCTCGCGATACCGCCGGTCAGGCCGATTCTGAAAGGCGTTTGCTTCAGTTCGTCAGTCACTCAGAACATCAGGTCGAGGTAGGAGTTCATGATCGTCTCACCCCAGAGCATCGTGATCCAGCCGGCGCCCGCGAGGTACGGGCCAAAAGGCATCGGCACGCTGCGGCCGTGACGCTTCACAACCATCATGCCAATACCGACGATAGCGCCGACAACCGCCGACATAAGAATGATCACGGGTAGTTTTTGCCAACCCAGCCAGGCCCCGAGCGCCGCGAGCAGCTTGAAATCACCGTATCCCATTCCTTCCTTGCCGGTGGCCAGCTTGAAAACCTGGTACACGCTCCAAAGGCTCAGGTAGCCCGCCATAGCACCCACAATGGCGTCTTTGGGCGCGATGAACAGGGTCTCGCTGCCGGCCATCGGATGGAACAGGCTCATCGCAAGGCCCAGCCACATCAGTGGCAGGACGATGGAGTCCGGAATGAGCTGCGTGTCCGCGTCTATCATGCTGACAGGCACGAGCGCGAGAGTCATGATGATTGCCATGACCGCTTCCCAACCGGCGCCAAAGCGCCACGCGCACAACGCAGCCAGCAATGCGGTAAACATTTCGACCAGCGGATAACGCGCCGATATGGACTCCTTGCATTTGGCGCACTTGCCGCCGAGCAACAAATAGCTGATTACGGGAATATTCTGCCAGGTTGCGATTGCGTGGCCGCATGACGGGCAGTGAGACCGCGGCACGATCAGGTCGAATCGGTCCTCCGGCATCTCCCGTGCGGGAGGTGTACTGCTGAGTTCTTTGCATTGTTCGCGCCACTCGCGCTCCATCATGATCGGCAGTCGATGTATCACGACATTCAGGAAGCTGCCGATGATGAGGGCAAACGCAAAAACCACGGCAATAAATGCCGGTGCTGACTGCGTGAACAGTTCAGGCATGCTGTGTCTCCGTCAAACGCTCTTGGCACAGAATTAAAAACGGCGTTCGAAGTGTCCTCCGAACGCCGTGTTTTTGCAATTGAGCCGGGATAGCCTAGACAACGGCTCCCAACTTGAAGATAGGCAGGTACATCGCGACGACGAGGCCACCGACTAATACGCCGAGGATAGCCATGATCATCGGCTCCAGCAGGCTGCTCAGGTTGTCGACCGCGTCGTCGACGTCCGCTTCGTAGAAGTCCGCGACCTTAGCCGACATTTCGTCGAGGGAACCCGATTCTTCGCCGACCGCAATCATCTGGATGACCATGTTCGGGAAGAGGTCCGTATTCTCCATGGATTGCTGCAGTCGCTGGCCGGTTGCGACCTCGTCGCGCATTTCCAGGACACCCAATTCGTAGACAATATTACCGGTGGCACCGGCCACAGAATCCAGCGCCTCGACCAACGGGACGCCGGCCGCAAACATCGTCGAGAGTGTACGCGCATAACGTGCGATCGATGCTTTCTGCAGGATCGGTCCGATGATCGGCATCTTCAGCATTAAGCGATCGAGGAAATGACGAAACGGCCGCGAGCGTTTCTTGAAGTACAAGAACGCCGCAATTGCAGCACCGATGCCCATCGCCAGGAACACACCCTTGGCACGCACAAATGCCGACAGGTCGATCACCATGCGTGTAAAGCCGGGCAGATCAGCGCCGAATCCCTTGAACAAATCCTCGAAGGACGGAATAACGAAAATCAGGAGAATGGTAGTGACTACAAATGCCACGACCAGGACCGCGGCGGGGTACGTCAGTGCTTTCTTGATCTTTTTCTTGATCGCCTCGGTTTTTTCTTTGTACGTGGCGATCTTGTCGAGCAAGCTCTCGAGAGCACCAGCCTGTTCGCCGGCCTCCACGAGGTTGACGAAGAGGTCATCGAAATACAGTGGCTGCTTGGCAAGCGCTTCTGCAAGCGCGCTGCCGCCCTCGACATCCGATTTGATCGAGAGGATCAATTTCTGCATCGCAGCGTTTTCGTGGCCGTTGCCGACAATCTCGAAGGCCTGGACCAACGGGATACCGGCCGACAGCATCGTCGCCAGCTGTCGACTGAAGATCGCAATATCGCCTGTCTCGATCTTGCCGCCGCCAGCGAACAGGCCCTTGCGCTGCTTGCGAATACGCGTGGGTACCACGCCCTGGCGTCGCAGATCGGCGCGCACCTGCGCTTCATCATCGGCGAGACTCTTGCCTTTGATCTTTTTGCCGTTTCGATCGGTGCCTTCCCATAGGAAAGGCGTACTCATTGCAACTGTTTCAGCCATTTATCTCATCCGCCTTTTTGGCATGGAGTTATTCGATTGTAACCCGGTTAATCTCTTCAAGGCTGGTAACCCCGTCCTTGACTTTGTTCAGACCGGCCTGCCTCAAATCGATGACACCTTCGCTGTCCGCCTGCTGCGCGATCTGCATCGCGTTACCGCCTTCCATGATGATGCGGCCCATGGCCTCCGAGACTTCCATCACCTGGAAAATGCCGAGACGGCCCTTGTAGCCGTCGTTGCATTGCTTGCAGCCTTTCGGTCCGTAAACCGACAGGCCACCCTCGATTTCTTCGGCAGTGAAGCCCTCTTTTTCGAGGGCTTCCTTCGGAACATCGCGTATTTCCTTGCAGTTACCGCACAGCCGCCGCGCGAGGCGCTGCGCGATAATGAGACTCACCGATGTCGCTATAGCATAGGGTTTCACACCCATGTCGACGAGGCGGGTCAGTGTTTTCGGCGCATCGTTGGTATGCAGCGTGGACAGTACGAGGTGACCCGTCTGCGCGGCCTTGATGGCGATTTCAGCGGTTTCAAGGTCACGAATCTCACCGACCATGATTACGTCCGGATCCTGCCGCAGGAATGCCTTGAGCGCCGACGCAAACGTCAGGCCGACTTTTGGATTGACGTTGACCTGGTTGATGCCTGGCAGATTGATTTCCGCCGGATCTTCGGCCGTCGAGATGTTGCGAAATTCCGTGTTGAGGATGTTCAGGCCTGTGTACAGTGAGACGGTCTTACCAGAACCCGTCGGGCCCGTGACAAGAATCATGCCGTACGGTTTAGCAAGGTGTTTTTCGTACAACGCACGCTGGTCGTCTTCGTAACCCAGCATTTCGATACCGAGTTTCGCACTCGAGGGATCGAGAATACGCAGTACGATCTTCTCACCGAAAAGGGTCGGGCACGTGTTAACACGAAAGTCGATAGCGCGATTCTTGGACAGACGCATCTTGATACGGCCATCCTGCGGCACTCGTCGCTCGGCGATGTCCATTCGAGACATAACCTTCAGACGGGCACAGACTTTATTGGCCAGCACGACCGGCGGGTTTGCGACTTCCGAAAGTACGCCGTCGAGGCGAGTTCTAACGCGAAAGATCTTTTCATACGGCTCGAAGTGAACGTCGGATGCACCGCGCTTGATTGCATCGAGCAATACCTTGTTGACGAAGCGAACAACCGGTGCATCTTCGACTTCATCGCGCGCATCGTCTTCGCGCTCCTCGTCTTCGCCGGTGACGTCCAGGTTTTCCAGATCGAAATCGTCATCATCGAGCCCGCTCATGCTCGTATCGACGGCGTCGATGGCCTTCGCGATTCGTTCTTCGAGCTTGTCCTGCTCGACGACTACCGGGTCGATACGCAAGCTCGTCGCGAACTTGATGTCGTCAATGGCCTGCAGATTGGTCGGGTCTGAAATTCCGAGGAAGAGTCGCTGGCCGCGTTTGACCAACGGCAGTACACGATGCTTGGTGAGGAGCTTCTGATCGACAGCGCGGACAACGTCCAGATCGACCTCGACGGCCTCGAGATCCAGCAACGGAACGCCGAATTCGTGTGACGCCGCTACCGCGATCGCCCTGGCGTTCGCAAGTTCGGCTCCGACCAGGTAGGCGATGAGCGGCAGATTTTCCTTCTTGGCGGCTTCCGAGGCCTCCTGAAGTTGGTCCTCCGCAATGATGCCGTCCTGTACAAGGCGCCGGGGCAAGCCTGCGAGGTTTGATTGAGAAGCCGGTGCTGCCATAGGTTAATCAAGCTGTCGTGTTTGTCTGAGCGTCACAGTCTCACTGATCCAAGTGCTCGATTCAACTGGATTTTGTGCTGGGGTTCACAGTTATCGCAATTGATTAAGTAAAACGGCAGAAATTGGCCATTCGGGCCAATTTGAAGGCAATACGGCGCTTGGGGCTAGGGGCGGCAAGCGCTCGGCAAATAGCGAACTGCGACGCCAGGGGCGAGGTGCACGGATGTGACGCCACCGCCAGTGAGCGGCGCACCGGCCGGGGCCAACGCAGCGCCGCATCGCCAGGAGATGCTGTTCTGCCCCGACAAATACGGCGTGAACGAAATCGTGCGACCGAAGATCTCCGCATGCGCATCGTTGCCGAATGTAATGTCGATCCTGCCATCCGAAATATCAACGCCCGCGACATAATTGCCCCTGGTGTCTTCGGGTAGTGGGCTCATTCCGGATTCAACCCGTCCGGCGGGTGGGCGACCGGTTTGGTGATAGGCATCGACGACCGGAGTCTTCGCGGAGGCGGCCATATTCAGAGCCTCCGCAACCTGTGCGCGAACGGCGTACGTCTGGTAGGCGGCCATCCCGAGCGAGGCAAGTACACCGATGATCGCGACAACGATCATCAATTCGATCAGCGTGAATCCTTTTTCAATGTGCTTCATTTGCGCGCTCTTGCGATTATCAAACCTCTCGCATTTTAGCCTATTCGAGCGCACATCTCGCTGTAACGTAAGCCTTTCTTTCGACGACTGTGAGCGACATCACACTTCGAATCATACTTCGCAAAAAAAACCCCGGCGAACCGGGGCTTTTTTGACTTTCTGCCAGAGCGAGATGCTCTGAAAAATGTCTTATGGTCGGCAAGCAGCTGGCAAGTGCTTGTTGGCCATGCCGCTTGAGCAGGTCCACGTGACGCTGCCGGCACTCGTAGCACCCGTCAAAAGAAGCGTGCTGCCATTGATGATCGCATGTGCGTCGCCACCGTAGGTCACTGTTATGATGCCGTCTCCAGAGCCCGTCGCAACGCTAGCTACATACTTGCCGTTGATGCTGGCTGCAGTCGAAAGGCCGGCACCAGCGTTAAGCGTCGGCCATCTGCCCGTGTCCATCGTGAACTCGGTAACAGCTGCTTTGGCACCGCCCGAGAGGTTCAGACCTTCAGATACCTGTGCGCGGATCGTGTAATCCTGGTAAGCGGGAATAGCGATCGCCGCCAAAATACCAATGATCGCGACAACGATCATAAGTTCGATAAGTGTAAAACCTTGTTGCTTCTTCATCTCGTGTTCTCCATGAATTGAGAGTTCAGTAAAAATCAAACGGCTAATTCGCCTGTACCAGAGATAAAGCAAGCTCTGTGCCAACTTTTGTTTTCTAACTATAATCTATTGTTTTAACTAGCCTTTATAAACAGGGCCGAGTTTTTCCGGGGTTGCCCGCGGCGCCATTCGTCGGCGAAAGGTGACAATGCCGTCGTGAATGCGGTGCTTGCCTGTCGAAAAGTGACAAAAATTGTCACTCTATGCCCAGCTTCTTGATGCGGTAGCGTAACTGCCTGAATGACAGGCCCAGCAATTTCGCCGCCGCCGTCTTGTTGTATCGCGTTTTCTCCAGTGCCTCGACAATCGCCTGGCGCTGCACGTCCTCGACCTGGTCGCCTAATTTGCCGGACAGCGCGGGTCGTGCCTTGCTCGAGTCGGTTGCTTGACGCGTGTGCAGGTCGGTAGCCGAAATCTTGCCGCTGCTGCACAACGTAACGGCGCGTTCGAGCATGTTTTCGAGTTCCCTGACGTTGCCTGGGAAAGCGTAGCTTAAAAGTGCGTTGCGCGCGTCTTCATCAAGCGATGCCGACGCGTCAAGACCCTGCAGAATGAATTCCGCCAACAACAGCACGTCGTCTCCGCGATCACGCAACGCGGGAACATGAAGTTCGATGACGTTAATGCGGTAGTAAAGATCCTCGCGGAATTCATCGGCGGCGACCATGTCAGCGAGATTCCTGTGTGTCGCCGAAAGAATTCGGACGTCGACGTTTTCTTCCTGCGCCGCACCGACTGGCCGTACCTTTTTTTCCTGGATGACGCGCAACAGTTTTACCTGCATGGCCAGTGGCAGATCGGCGATTTCGTCGAGGAACAGTGTGCCATTCTCAGCGCATTGCAGCAGCCCGGCCTTGTCATTAATCGCACCGGTGAAGCTGCCTTTGCGATGACCAAAGAACTCACTCTCCATAAGTTCGGCCGGAATCGCACCACAATTCACCGCAACGAAAGGCCCTTCGGCTCGCGGCCCACTCTCGTGTATTAGACGTGCGACAAGTTCCTTGCCTGTGCCCGATTCCCCCGATATGTGCACGGGCGCCTGCGATCGAGAGACCTTGTGGATCATATCGCGCAGATTGTCCATTTGCGGCGATTCGCCCAGTAGCTGCGGCCCGCTTGTTTCCCGCGTTACCTTGATACGCAGCGCGTTCCCAATAATTTTTCTCAGGTTGCCGAGGTCCAGCGGTTTGGAGATAAAGTCGAATGCGCCGAGCTTGAGAGCCTGTACGGCAGTCTCGACATTACCGTGCGCGGTTATCACCGCGACGGGAACACCGGACGCATGGCTTTGCATCCACTCGACCAGATCGAGACCGTCGCCGTCAGGCAGGCGCATATCGGTAAGACAAATATCGAATTCGTGCTTGCCGAGCAACGCCTTGGCGCTGCCGATATCGGCGGCCGTTTCTGTACGAATGTCCATGCGACCCAGCGTCAGCGATAACAATTCGCAGATGTCAGGTTCGTCATCGATGACCAGCGCCAGCGGTTGATTCATTTGTCGTCCTGTCTTTCCCAGCGGTCCGGGTCGGCGAATACGATACGAAAGATACTGCCTCCGCCCGGGCGGTCAAGGTAGAGCAAGGTGGCGCGGTTCAGTTCACAAAGCTCACGCGAGATATAGAGGCCGAGGCCGGTGCCGCCGGAGCGCGCCGTAAAAAAGGGCTCGAAGATCTTCTCGGCGGTTGCTTCGTCGACGCCCAGGCCGCAATCAAGCACCTCGAGGAAGGGGCGACCCTGGTTCGGCAAACGCCCGGCCTGCACCTCAACCATGATGCCGCCGGTTTCACTCGCGTACTTGACCGCGTTGTCACAGAGGTTCCAGAGCACCTGGCGCAGGTGGCTCGGATCCATACGCACCTCGATATCATCGGGGACGTCTTTGATCGTGAACTCCCCTTCCTGCAGCTCAAGTGTCCGGACGAACTCGGTGGCGAAGTCGTTGAGCCAGGTCTTCAGCGTCAGCCGCAACGGTCGGCTGGACTCGCGGCGCGACAGTTGCAGGACATTGTCGATGATAAGGCTCACGCGGTCTGAATGTGTTCGAATGATGTCGGTCAGTCGCTTGTCGTCATCCTCGAGCCCCTGCGATTCTCGCAATAGCTGTGCGGCGTGACTCATCGCGCCCACCGGATTGCGGATTTCGTGGGCAATACTCGCACTCAGCCGTCCGAGCGAGGCGAGTTTCGACTGCTGCACGCGCGCATTCATAATGCTGACATCCTCAAGAAAAATGAGAATAGGACCTGCGCGCTGTCCGTCTTTGCCGAGTGGCGCCATGTGCGCAGTGATGCGCACATTGTTGCCCTCGGTAATCAACGTGAATTCCGGGTGCGAAGTAGCCGTGGTTTTCTCGCGCCACTGCTTTACATAGTTGTCCAGCTCCGGCGACGCGCTTCGCAGCGGGCTGCCCGGCAGGGGATCCGCGGCCCCGAGCAGTTGAATCGCAGAGCTGTTAATAAGGCGCACCGTGTCGTCGGCATCGACCACGACGATGCTCTCGCGCAGGTGCTGGACAATGTACTCGTTGAGTTCCGAGACGTTTTGCAGGTCGATGCCAAATTTTCGGGCAAGGGCCTCGCTGGCCTGAATGCGACGCGCGAGTGGCTGTGCGGCCAGCGCCATTGCGAATATGATCGCACCCAGTATTCCCGCGGCAGGGAAATTCGCGGTGGTATCCAGGCCGCTGAAATGTGCGAAAGCCTGCTCGCCCAATATTGCGAACGTCGCGATGGCGGCCAGGATCGCAGGATACTGAAACGGCAGAATCAGGCTGCCGGCGCCAACGAAGACCACCAGCAATCCCCCGAGCCCGCTCGATATACCACCACTGGCATGCATCAGTATGACAATCGCCAGAATATCAACGAGTAGTTGCGCCAGGCCGACGGCTTCGATGTTCCCCCATCGCTGCCGCAGAATAACCGCCGAAAGTGCGGCGAAGACCAGGTAGCCTGACGCCGTTGCCGCAAACAGCACTGGATATGCGTCGCCAAAAACGCGTGGCGCACCGCTGGCGAAAAACAGGCCGAGCAGGATGACGGCGATGAGCAGCCGAAACGCGTTGAGTGTCACTAGCACTCGCCAACTGAGGTCTGGCTCGTCAAAGCTGCGCAGTAACAGGGCGTCCCTGGAACCGCGAATGCTCCGACTCAGTAGGGTCTCGGACTGTGCCTCATTCATTTATAATATGCCGTCGCAGACAGGTCGTTGGCTCGTGATGTGCGCCGATTGTAGACCGAATATGGACAAGGGTCGCGTAAACCTCCAAAATACAGCGACTTTTTCGCATCGGGCGCGCAGTACCTGCTGCCTACCCATGCACAATAACCAGAAGAAAAGCTGACTTATGAATCTCCACGAATATCAATCCAAGCGATTGTTCGCCGAGTACGGCATTCCGGTGCCTCGCGGCATCCCCGCCGAATCGCCGAATGCGGCCGTCAAGGCCGCCCAGGAACTGGGTGGCGACCTCTGGGTCGTCAAGGCGCAAGTCCATGCGGGTGGCCGCGGCAAGGCAGGCGGCGTCAAACTCGCTCGCACGCTTAACGAGGTTCGCGAGTACACGGACAAGATGCTGGGCTCGACCCTGGTCACGCACCAGACCGGACCCGAAGGCTTGCCCGTCAATACGGTGTATGTCGAGGACGGATCGGATATCGACCGCGAGCTTTACCTCAGCATGCTCGTCGATCGTGAAGTCAGCCGCATTTCATTCATCGCATCGGCCGCCGGCGGCATGGACATCGAAAAGGTCGCCGCGGAGACGCCCGAGAGAATTTTCTCCGTTGCAATTGCGCCGGATGCAGGCTTGCAGGACTACCAGGCGCGGCAGCTGGCTTTCGGGCTTGAACTCGACAAGAAGCAAATGCGCCAGTTTGGCGGCCTCATCAAGCGCCTTTATAAACTTTACCTGGAGACGGACGCCAGCCTCATCGAAGTAAATCCGCTGATCACGACCAAGGCGGGAGACATCGTCGCGCTCGATGGCAAAATAAACATAGACAGCAGTGCGCTTTTCCGTCAGCCGAAGCTTGCCGAACTCAGGGACAAGTCGCAGGAAGACGAGGCTGAACGCAAGGCGGCCGAACACGACCTCAACTACGTGTCACTCGACGGCAACATCGCCTGCATGGTGAATGGCGCGGGTCTCGCCATGGCCACGATGGACCTGATCAAGCTGCACGGCGGCGATCCGGCGAACTTCCTCGACGTTGGCGGCGGCGCAACCGCCGAACGCGTGGCGGAAGCTTTCAAACTGATTCTCACCAATGACAAAGTGGCCGCAATTCTCGTGAACATTTTCGGCGGTATTGTGCGCTGTGACGACATTGCTGCGGGCATCATCAGCGCGGTCAAGGAAGTCGGCGTTCGCGTGCCGGTGGTGGCGCGCCTCGAAGGCACCAATGTGAAGAAGGGACGTGAGCTCCTCGACAACAGCGGGCTCGATATCATAGCCGCGGACGATCTGACCGACGCGGCGCTTAAAGCGGTTGCCGCCGCAGCCTGACGAGTATTATCAATGAGCATTCTGGTCAACAAGAACAGCAAAATCCTCTGCCAGGGAATCACCGGCAACCAGGGGTCTTTCCACACGGAGCAGTGCATAGAGTACGGCACCAAGGTCGTTGCGGGGGTAACCCCGGGCCGCGGCGGCCAGGAGCATCTCGGTGTGCCTGTCTACAATACGGTGCGCAATGCCGTGGACGAGACCGGCGCCAATGTCAGCATGATTTATGTGCCGCCACCGTTCGCGGCAGATGCCATTCTCGAGGCGGCTGATGCGGGCGTCGAATTGATCGTCTGCATTACCGAGGGTATTCCTGTCAACGACATGGTCAAGGTCAAGTCGGCACTGCGCGACCATGACTGCCGACTCATCGGTCCCAACTGCCCGGGTATCATCACGCCGGGCGAATGCAAGATCGGCATCATGCCGGGATTCATTCACAAAAAGGGTCGCATCGGTGTGGTGTCGCGGTCCGGAACGCTGACCTACGAGGCGGTGTATCAGACGACGACGAACGGTCTGGGCCAGACCACCTGCATCGGCATTGGCGGCGACCCGGTGCGCGGCATGAATTTTATTGATTGTCTCGAACTTTTCGAGGCTGACCCGGACACCGATGGCATGATCATGGTCGGCGAAATCGGCGGCACGGACGAAGAAGCGGCTGCCGAGTTCATAAAAGACAAAGTCAGCAAGCCCGTCGTGGCCTATATTGCCGGCGTTACGGCACCGCCGGGCAAACGCATGGGCCATGCCGGTGCCATCATTGCCGGCGGCAAGGGCACGGCTGAGGACAAGTTCAAGGCACTGGATGCAGCCGGCGTTGCCACGGTACGCTCATCTGCCGAACTCGGGTCAAAAATGCAGGAAATTCTCGCCGGCTAGATGGACAACGCGGTAAAAGTCGCCCTGGCACAACTTGACCTGGCGGTTGGCGATGTTAGCGGGAACACCGCCAAAATTATTGACTATGCGACACGCGCCCGCGACGAAGAGGGTGCGGACCTCGTTATTTTTCCAGAACTGAGCATTAGCGGCTATCCGCCCGAGGACCTGCTGTTCCATGCGGGGTTGCGCTCGGGTGTCGAGAACGCGGCGGCCGAGATTCGCGACTCGGTATTCGGTATTGCAATACTGATCGGTTTCCCGGAGTACCACGACGATGACATCTACAACAGCTGCGCCGTTTTCCTGGACGGGCATGCCATAGCGCACTACCGCAAGCACCTGTTACCGAATTACCGCGTCTTTGACGAGAAGCGTTATTTCACGGCCGGCAAGGATGCCTCGGTCTTCAAAATCAACGGCATTCGAATCGGCCTCACGGTATGCGAGGATGTCTGGCAGCCCGGGCCAATGGCCAGAAGCCGGAGCGCCGGCGCCGAATGCATTATTGCCATTAACGGCTCACCGTACGAAGTCGACGCGCAGACAGAACGCGAGAAGACGGTGCGCGAGCGAGTTGCGGAAGTTGGTGTGCCGCTGATTTACCTGAACATGGTCGGGGGTCAGGACGAACTCGTATTCGACGGCGGTTCATTTGTCATGGATTCTGGCGGCAAGATTTGTTTTCGTGCCGCGCCTTTTGAAGAAGGGCTGCACACGGTGCGGATTGAGGGCACGTCGTCAGGTGTTGTGCCAGAGAGCCGTGACTGTGCCGAATTACTATCAACCGAGGCAAGCGTGTACGGCGCGCTGGTCACCGGAACCCGCGATTACGTGACGAAGCACGGCTTCCCGGGCGTGGTACTGGGCCTTTCCGGAGGCATTGACTCGGCGCTCGTCATGTCGATCGCCTGTGACGCGATCGGCGCTGATCGTGTCCGGGCCGTAATGATGCCGTTTCGCTACACGTCGACCATGAGCCAGGAAGACGCGGCAAAGCAGGCAAGCACAATGGGCGTGCGCTACGACGTCATCCCGATAGCACCGATGTATGACGCAACGGTGAAGCAACTGCAGCCGATTTTCGGCGATGCCGAAGCGGACGTGACTGAAGAAAACATCCAGGCGCGTTGCCGCGGTCTGTTGCTGATGGCGATTTCGAACAAGACCGGGCGCATGTTATTGACGACGGGTAACAAGAGCGAGATGGCCGTTGGCTACGCGACCTTGTACGGCGACATGGCTGGCGGGTTCGCGCCGATCAAGGATTGCAGCAAGACGCTGGTGTACCGGCTGGCACGCTACCGGAATTCGCTGGGACCGGCGATTCCGGAACGCGTCATTACGCGTGCGCCGTCGGCCGAACTGCGCGCGGATCAAAAAGACAGCGATTCATTGCCGGATTACGACATCCTCGATCCTATTCTCGAGGCATTCATCGAAGACGATCTCTCGGTGGACGAGATAACGAAGCGCGGATTTGAGCGCGCTACGGTGCTGCG
>JABDNG010000041.1 GCA_013001045.1 Woeseiaceae bacterium
GACAAAGGCGCCGTAGGCGAGGTGCATGCGCACACGCATGCACAAGTAGCGTACGTTGTGAGCGGTAAGTTCGAAGTATTCATCAGTGGCAAGAAAAAAATCCTCGGCCCCGGCGACGGTTTCTATATACAACCCAACGTCGATCATGGCGCTGTGTGCCTGGAGCCAGGCGTTTTGATTGACGTGTTCAGTCCGGTGCGTGAAGACTTTCTCGCCGAGTACGAAAAGTGAAGAGAAGCGGTCTCAGGTGGATCATTGTGTCGCTGGTGGCGCTTGCCACCATCATCAACTACATCGATCGGGGCGCGCTCGCCGTTCTGTGGCCGGAGATCTCTGCCGACCTGGGCATGACCAAGACCGACTACGCCATCATTATCAATGTCTTTACGTTTGCCTACGCATTCGGCCAAACCTTGTTCGGCAAGATATTCGACTGGATCGGCACGCGGCTCGGTTTCGTCCTCGCTATTGGTGTGTGGTCTGTCGCGACAATATTGCACGCTTTCGCAACCTCTTTGTTGTCGTTCTCGATCTTCCGCGGTCTGTTAGGCGTCTCCGAAGCAGGCAACTGGCCCGGCGCAACCAAGGCCAATGCCGAGTGGTTTCCGATCAAGGAACGCGCGCTCGCGCAGGGTATCTTCAATTCCGGCGCGGCCATCGGCGGCATTGTCTCCGCGCCGATCGTCGGCCTTTTCTTTATATGGTTCGGCAGCTGGCAAGCCACCTTCATCACGATCGGTGTGCTCGGCCTGCTCTGGCTGGTGCCGTGGCTGATCGTCTACAAGTCCGGACCGGATTCCCATCCCTGGCTTGGCGAGGCGGAGCGGGATTACATCCTGACCGGTCAGCGCAATACCGAGACGCACCAGGCCGCCGAATACGCGCCAACGTCGCGTGAAATCCTGTCCCGCAAAGAGAGCTGGGGCGTAATTATGGCCTCCTTCTTCCTCGATCCGATCTGGTGGCTCTTTGTCGGCTGGCTGCCGCTCTATTTGAACGAGACCTACGGCTTCGGCGTGGCAGAGATTGCGCGTTTTGCCTGGATACCGTATGTCGGAGCAATGTTCGGTGCCTGGTTCGGCGGGCTATTGGCGCAGAACCGAATCAGCGCCGGTTGGACCGTCAACAAGGCAAGAAAATTCGTCATCAGCTTGGGTGGCCTCATCATGCTCGTCTCACTGTTGATGACCATCAAAGCGGCGACGCCGATGATCGCTGTGTTGCTGATGGCCGCTATTCTATTTGGATTCCAAACAGCTGTTGGGAACATTCAGACACTGCCGAGTGATTTTTATAGCGGTAAGTCCGTTGGCTCGCTCGCGGGGTTTGCAGGGACGGCCGCAAAACTTGCGGTAGTCCTGCTGAATTTCCTGATTCCTGTAATCACAGTGAACAGCTACGCGCCCGCATTTGCGGTTGGAGCAGGACTCGCGATTATGACGGTACTCTCGGTCTGGGTTCTCTGTGGACATATTCAACCTCTTAAACCCCGCTCGGCAAGCTCTGCCTGACGCAAACACAAAGGAATATGTAATGACCACTCTTGAAGGAAAAGTTGCCATTGTTACAGGCGGCTCAAGAGACATAGGTAAAGCTATATCGCTAAAGCTCGCCGCGTGCGGAGCGAAAGTTGTTGTGAATTACTTTAATAACGCGCAGCAGGGTGCGGACGTGGTTGCTGAAATTGAAACAGCGGGCGGTACGGCGATTGCGGTGGCTGGTGATATGACCAAGTCTGCGGACGTTGACGGTTTGGTTGCAGCGTCTCGGGAAGCGTTCGGTGACTCCATCGATATTCTGGTTAACAATGTCGGCGGATTGGTGGCGAGAAAGACACTGGCCGAAATGGACGAAGAGTTTTTCGAGTACGTCATGAAACTGAATGTGACCTCGACTTTCCTTGCGATGAAAGCGGCAGTGCCTTATATGGGTGCTGGCAGTGCTGTCATCAATATTGCGTCTCAGGCAGGGCGTGATGGTGGCGGTCCCGGTGCGGCCGCCTACGCTGCGTCGAAAGCAGCGGTAATGACCTTTACACGCGGTATGGCCAAAGAGCTCGGTCCATCAAATATTCGAGTCAACAGCATCTGCCCCGGCATGATCGCTACGACATTCCATGATGTCTTTACCAAAGACGCGGTTCGGACCAACGTCGCTGCGGGGACACCGTTGCGTCGCGAAGGCGAAGCGAGCGAAGTTGCAGACCTGGTAGCCTATCTGGCCTCTGACGAGTCGAGCTTCATGACCGGTACTAACGTCGATATCAACGGCGGGCTCGCATTTTCCTAACTGGCATGCATCAAACGCTATGAAATCAATGCTGGAAAAAACGCCGGTCGTGCCGGTTGTCGTAATAGAGGACGCAGACCGCGCCGTTCCGGTCGCGCAGGCCCTGGTCGCCGGCGGCCTGCCAATCATCGAAGTGACGATGCGAACCGCGGCGGCAGCGGATGCCATCGCGGCGATAGCTGCAGAGGTGCCTGATGCCCATGTTGGCGCCGGCACTGTGCTTAGCTCGGAGCACGCGAAAACGATCGTCGCCGCGGGCGCGAAATTCATCGTGTCGCCGGGCTTGCACGAGAGCGTTGTCCGGACGGCGAAGGATTTATCGATACCCGTTATTCCGGGCGTCGCAACTGCAACTGAGGCGCAACAGGCATGGAATATGGGCCTGCGCATTCTCAAGTTTTTCCCAGCCGGACAGGCCGGTGGCCCCGCGATGATCAAGGCGCTTGCTTCGGTATTTCGCGACGTCGTCTTCATGCCGACCGGCGGCGTCTCGACAGCCAATCTAAAAGACTATTTGCAAATGTCCGCGGTATTGGCCTGCGGTGGCAGCTGGCTGACGCCGGCCAAAGCTATCGCCGACGGCGACTACGATCAGATCACTGCGCTTGCCAGCGAAGCTCTGGTAATCGCAAAGGAAGTAAGGGGATAGACAATGGCAGAATTTCTCAGTTTCGGCGAAATCATGTTGCGTCTGAAAACGCCAGGCCACGAGCGGTTCTTTCAGTCGCCCGAATTCGAGGCGACATTTGGCGGCGGTGAGGCCAATGTTGCCGTGGCGCTTTCAAACTACGGTCTGGATGCCGGTTTCATATCGGCGCTGCCCGACAACGACATCGGCGAAGCAGCCATTCGGCAATTGCGTGGCTTTGGGGTCGATACAAATCACGTCGCGCGCTCAGGCGACCGCGTCGGGATCTACTACCTGGAAGCGGGCGCCAATCAACGCCCGTCGAAAGTCGTCTACGACCGGGCAGGCTCGTCTATATGCGAGGCGCAACCGGGCGACTTCGACTGGCAGACGATCTTTGACGGGGCCAAATGGCTCCATATCACAGGCATCACTCCGGCTCTCAGTAAGTCGGCGGCCGATCTAAGCCTGGAGGCTGTAAAAGCCGCCAAGCAGGCGGGCGTCACGGTCTCCTGCGACTTTAACTTCCGTGGAAAACTGTGGAAGTGGGGCAAGTCGGCGCCTGAGGTTATGACCGACCTCGTCAAGTTTGTCGATGTCGGCATTGCCAACGAGGAAGATTGCCAGAAATCGCTCGGTATCACCGCGGACGTAGATGTGGAGAGCGGCGAGCTCGACACGGCCAAGTATGAGGCACTAAGTGCGA
>JABDNG010000060.1 GCA_013001045.1 Woeseiaceae bacterium
GCGATGCCGCTGCAGTTCATTGTCGACCCGAATCTACCCGAATACATCGATACTATTACGCTGCAATATACGTTCTATGACACCGCCCGGGTGGCGGCAAATAATGCGCTTTGACCTGAGAAGTTGATCTGACATGACGACACATACAGACGATCGTTACTACGTTCCCCACGGCAGCCACTGGCCCATCGTTGGATCTGTCGGCCTGCTGCTACTGATGACAGGCGTATCGAGCTGGTTGAATGGCGCGGACGCCGGCTTTTACATCATGTTGGCAGGCTTTGCCGTCATCATCTTTATGATCACGGGCTGGTTCGGGACCGTTATCGGCGAAAGCCAGGCTGGCCTTTACAACCTGCAGGTCGACCATTCATTCCGACAGGGCATGTTCTGGTTTATCTTCTCCGAAGTCATGTTTTTTGCGGCGTTCTTTGGTGCCTTGTTTTACGCACGTAACATGTCGATTCCCTGGCTGGGGGGCTCCAGCAACAATTTTTTTACCAACCTGCTGCTTTGGGAAGGTTATGAAAGTACGTGGCCAACCAACGGCCCGGGCGCCATGGGTGGCGATTATGAGGCTATGCCACCGTTTGGCCTGCCGCTCATTAACACCGCCTTGCTGCTGACCAGCAGTATTACCGTCACGATTGCACATCATTCGTTGCTGGCCGGCAAACGTGCGCAGCTCGCGATCTCTCTCGCCGCCACGTTCCTGCTGGGCTTCATCTTCGTCTATTTACAGGGTGTCGAGTACATTGAGGCGTACGAGCACATGAACCTGAAACTGACCTCGGGTATCTATGGCTCGACGTTCTTCATGCTCACGGGCTTCCACGGCATGCACGTGACGATTGGCGCGATCATGTTGACGATCATATTCCTTCGAGTGCTCAAAGGTCATTTTTCACCCGAGCATCATTTCGCGTTCGAGGCGGTCGCCTGGTACTGGCACTTTGTGGATGTTGTCTGGGTCGGACTTTACGTCTTCGTCTACTGGATGTAGCCCCGCATTAGGCCGCCCGCACGGCCAACACTCCATAGCGGCGTTTCCGCCGCCGCTATGCTTCGCTTGCCGGCGAGCTTTCCTACCCTGTGGGTGGTTCTATCCAGCCCAGGAAATAAGACGCAACCAGGAACAGGATCAAGACCAGCGACAGGCCGACTCGAATCTCGAGCGCCCTGAGCATCTTCGGTGAATCGGCGTCTTCACGTCGAAGGTAGAAGAGTCCGGTTCCCAAACTGATTACAATGGCGGCTAACAGAGCAAAGACGACGTATTTCATTACAGCACCCTCTCGAGACCGCAGTATACCGTGAACCAAGAAACGAAAAAGCCTCTGCCCACCTGGCTGCCACTGGTCGTCGGTACACTGCTGGTGGCACAGTTTGCAGGGCTCGGCGCCTGGCAAATCAGTCGCGGCCTCGAAAAGCGCGCCGACCAGGCAGCGTTTCGTGATGAGACCGGTTTTTCCGCCTGGCAGGACGGCATGGAAATTCGTCCGTATCAGCGGCTCAAGGCGACCGGCTACTACGACAACGAACGCCAGTTCCTGCTCGAAAACATCATCGTCAATAGTCGCTACGGGTACTACGTTCTGACACCCCTTATGTCGCAGGAGGACGAGCCCGTCCTGCTCGTCAATCGCGGCTGGATTCCGAAGGAGCGTGACGACTTCGATGTCGCTGTGCTAACCGTGCCCACGACGAAACTGACGGTCCGGGGTCGGGCAGGATCGCTGCCGCGCGCCGGGTACAAGATGGGCGACGCGATAAATGCGACGCCCTCCTGGCCGAAAGCCGCCGTATATCCGTCTCATGAAGAAGTCGCTGCGGCGCTCGGCGCTCCCATACAGCCATTCGTGTTGCTCCTCGACCATGAAGAACAGCACGGCTTTTTCCGTCACTGGGTGCCGACCGAATTCGGTCCAGGCAAACACTTTGGCTATGCGTTCCAGTGGTTCGCGATGGGCGCCGTATTGTCGGGCCTGCTGATCTGGAACTACCGCAAGAAACGATTTCAGTCATGATCAGCAAGAAGGACTTTGCCGGCCGGGTTCAGCTCCTCCTGATCGCGCTGGTGTTTTTCGGACCGCTGATTCTCGCGGCCTGGCTGTATTTCAGCGGCACCGGACTTCAGCCGTCCGCACGAACCAACCACGGTGACTTACTGCAGCCCCTTATTAGTCTCAACGACACACTGCCTGACTCACCGATACATGAACATAATCAGGGGCACTGGCTGCTTGTTTACGCGAACGACGGGGCTTGCGACGATGCTTGCGATTACTCGCTCTATACGCTGAGGCAGTCGCGACTGATGCTCGGCAAGGAAATGGATCGGCTGCAACGGGTATTCTTGCACGGTGAAAACACGCCCGATACAGTGTATCTTGCCGAAGAGCATGCGGGCCTGATTGCCTTCAGGGACAACGACTTAAGCGCCCTGCTAAATAAAAAATTACCCGCGGGGCTGTCTGCAGGTGGCTATTACCTCATCGATCCTCTCGGAAATCTCGTCATGTATTTTCGGCCTGATATCGAACCGCGCGACATGGTTGAGGACATAAAGCACCTGCTGAAGCTGTCTCGCATCGGGTAACTGGAACACAGACTGTGGACACAAACGTAGCGACGTACGCAGATTGGCGTGACTTCTACGAGCTAACCAAGCCTCGTGTCGTCATGCTCATCGTGTTTACGGCGATTGTCGGCATGTTTGTGTCGGTACCGGGATGGCCGGGTGTCATACCGCTTGTATTCGGCACGGTCGGTATCGGCCTCGCGGCATCATCTGCCGCCGTCTTCAACCATGTACTGGACGCCCGCATCGATATTCAGATGATGCGCACCCGCGGGCGGCCGCTGCCACAGGGCAAGCTCACTGAAAAAGCGGCACTCGCATTCGCTTCCGTACTCTGCGTGATTTCGATGATCATCCTCTGGTTCATCGTCAATCCGCTCACCGCTGTACTGACGTTTTTCTCCCTGATCGGTTACGCCGTCGTGTATACCGTATGGCTCAAACGAGCAACCCCTCAGAACATAGTAATCGGTGGTGCCGCCGGAGCCGCGCCTCCAATCCTCGGCTGGACGGCGGTAACCAACGAAATTCACAGCGGTGCTTTGTTGCTGTTCCTGATCGTGTTTGTCTGGACGCCGCCGCACTTCTGGGCGCTTGCGATTGCGAGAAAAGAAGAATATGCCAAGGTCGATATTCCGATGTTGCCCGTCACTCATGGCGAGGCTTATACCCGACTGAATATTCTCCTCTATACCATCCTGCTTTCGCTTGTCACGATAATGCCGTACCTGATCGGCATGAGCGGCCTGATCTACCTGCTTAGCGCTGTCGTTTTGGATGTATTTTTCCTTTACTACGCCATACAAATGTATCGCGTGCCCGCCGACAAAGAACTACCGATGAAGACCTTCAAATTTTCGATCAGCTACCTGGGCTTCCTGTTCGCGGCAGTCCTCATCGATCACTACCTGTTGTTTCGCATCAGTCTTTGACACGGTGTATGTCGCTTTTCCCTTATCAGAAACTGCACGTGGTTCACCGCTGCTGGCGGTGACGAGCATGCCCACTCTTCCGTGCGACACCGTAACTACCTGTTCGTCAAGTAAGGCATATCCTCATAGCCCATAGAGACGACAACACGCTGGCATTCGAACGACTTGTGCGACCACATTTCGACCGGCTCTATCGTCTCGCCTGGCACCTGGCCGGGCAAAAGGCAGAGGCCGAAGATCTATTCCAGGAGCTCCTGATCAAGGCGTACGTTAAGGTCGACGAACTCGCGAAGATCGAGGAGCCCGGGTCATGGCTGTCACGCATCATGTACAACCTGTTTATCGATGAGCGGCGCCGCTTCACGCGCCGTCGCTTGCAGACCGTTGAAGAAGCACAGTTGGCCGGCGAGGGACTGGCGGCATTTGCCGGCAACGACGACCCGCTGCGTGACACCCAGCAACGGGACAAGATTCGTGCACTCGACGCGGCGCTAAGCCAGCTCAGCGACGAACACCGCCTGGTCGTCCTGCTGCACGACACAGAGGGCTATAAACTGAAAGAAATACAATCACTTATTGGCGTTCCGGTGGGCACCATAAAGTCCCGCCTGCACCGCGCGCGAGCCAGGCTTCGGGAAATACTCACGCAAAGTGGAACCTTTTCCTGACGCGGATCGTTTTAGGCCTATGCGAGACGAAAACACGCAATCGACAAGCGTTCAGGATTCGGATGAGGATCTGGAAATCCGGGCCCTGCTCAAGGACTACCCGGTCCCCGGAGCAACGGCGACCTTTTACGACCAGGCGCTGCTTCGCGCAACGCATGAAGGCGCGCGCCGGCAACGCAAGCGCTGGTTGCTGACGGGCTTTGGGTCTGCCATCGCCGCCGGCATGGCGCTCTGGATCATGGGCGGGTTCTTGCTGGCGACGCCCGACTTGCCGATTGCGGAGCCAGGCATTCCCGGCATCACGATGACGCTGGAAGCGCCGCGCACGGTGAACTTCGTTTTTGCATCGGCAACGGCGCTCGACTCGGCCGTCCTGACCGTCACGCTACCCGATGGCATTGAGCTTGCCGGCTTTCCGGGGCAGCGAGTCATCGCCTGGCAAACCAGCCTGAACGAAGGCAAGAACTATCTGCCGCTCGAGCTCATCGCCCTGTCGCCCGCAGGCGGCGAGGTGCTCGCGCGTCTCGAACACAAGGATCGTGACCGGACATTTCGGTTACGTGTAGAAGTGGGTTAACGGAGCATGTCAATGAAACACATAACGCTTTTTCTCGCAGTCTCGATGCTGACCCTGGTCGCATTCTTCCCGGCAGCGGCTCATGCCGATGACATGGACGACCTCGACGTCACGATGGAGGTCCTCGATGACGCCAGTGATCTTGACGAGACCATTTCAAGAATGCGTGGCCCGGAAGACGATGATATCGACGATGACGACTGGGACGACGAGGAAGAGGACGAGAGCGGCGAGCAGGACGGTGATGAGTTCGAGGACGAGTCTGATGATGCGGACCATGACTTCGGCGATGACGAGATCGATGATGAATTCGAGGAAGACGACGAATTCGAAGAAGACGAGATGGAAAACGAGGACGATTTCGAAGATGGCGACGATGTTGACGACGACGAGTTCGACGAAGAGGACGAAGAAGACGATACGCCCGACGACGGCTCGGGTGACGACATCAGTCTCGACTAGAGAGGCGTCCGGCGGCCGAGTCCGGTCAAGAAACGCCTGAAAACACGAAATACCCCCGTTTGTAACCTTCCCGGGGGTATTTCTTTGCGCCACGTCATAGTTTTGGGACGGCCGATGCCGTTACCCTTGCGATCTGACATAACGCTTATGCGCAACTCCTTAATGGCCAAGAACACTATTTTCGCAGCCTTCCTGCTAGGCGTCGCCTTTTTTGCGACCCTTGCCCCGGTGCAGACGGCTACCGCTATGACAGCGGAACAGTATTTCGAGGACGGCAATCGTCTGTTCCGCGATGATCTGTACTGGGCGGCATTGTTGCGCTACCGCCAGGCCGCCGATGACGGCCTCGACTCGGCGCTCCTGCACTACAATTCGGGCATAGCTCACTATCGTGCCGGACAGCACATGCGCTCGCGTGAGTCCTTACAACGAGCGCTTCAGGATCCGACATTGCGTGTAGCGACGCAGTACAACCTCGGCCTCAACGCCTATGCGGCCGGGGACACGCAGGAGGCGTTGCGCTGGTTCCGCATCGTTCGTGATCAGGGCGAAAACGAGAAGCTACAGACATTCGCCGTTGTTGCTATCGCCAGGATTCGAGCGGCGCAAGCAAAGCCGGACGAATTTGACAGTCGCCTCGCAGATCGCGAGCAGAAACGGGCGTTCGCCGATCTCGAGCTGCGTGCCCGCGTGAGTTTTGGCAGTGATGACAATGTCTTTCGTTCGCCCGATCAGCCGTATGTTGATTTTTCCGACCCCGCGCAGCCGCTCGTAACGCCGGTTCCCAAGAGTGGCGTTTTCATGCCGCTGCGCTTGAGTGCGAAATACAAGATCAACAGCCTGCCGTTTGAGGGTTTTTATGCGGCGTATCGACTGGCAGGCCGCTACTACCAGGACAAGGACCTCGAGAACGCCAACGAGTACCTGCATGAAGCGAGCTTTGGCAGCGAATACAGTCGTACTGAGGGCACGCGCAAGCGTGAGGTCAACAGTGCATTCACGGTGGCGCAGCACGACGAGGTCTACTACGACCCCGATGACGGTGGTAATCGAATTTTTGGTGGCCTCAATATCGACGATCGCATGAACTATCTGCGCTACGGACCGCAGCTGTCTTTACGGCAGGCCTACGAACGACTCGCTATTGGCGCCCGCTTCAAGGGTCAGCTGTGGAACTACGAAAAGACCGGCGTTGTGCCCGAATACGACCACGAGTATTTCCTCGTCAATGCGTTTGGCCAGTACCGCTTTACCAAGACCTCGTTGTTTCGGGTGACGGCCGAGTACTACAGCCGCCGCTTTGGCGATCGGCCAGCCTATGACCTCGATGGCCAGCAGCGCATCGGCAATCCGACCATTCGCTACGACTATTTGTCGCTCGGCCTCAGGGCACGACAGCGCATCACTGACAGCATGTGGTTCGGTTGGGATGTCGAGCGTACCGAACGTACCGACCAGTACGTGGGTTACAACGATTACACGCGCGATAGTTTTCGCTTCGATTTTCATTGGGCGCCCGGCGCTCGATTCGACCTCGAGCTCCGCGCCATTTACAGGCTCTACGACTACCCCAATGCGCTTGCCTTCCATAATGCGTTCACCGGGCCCAAAACGCAGGAAGCAGCCGATGCCAGTATCGTCGGAACGTTCCGCCTGACCGAACACCTGAGTCTCGTTGGCGAAGCCAGCTATCGTGAGACCGTCTCCAACGACACGCGCATTCAATACGAACGCTATCAGTACCTCCTCGGAGTCCGCTGGAACCGCTGATTCTCTGCTAGACTTCCCCGCTTTCGAAGTCCCGCGATAGTCCGCTGTCTTTCTCCACCCTGCGTTCGGCTCCCCATGGATGTCACCCCAATTCTCGAAAACCTGAATGACGCCCAGCGTCAGGCGGTTACTGCGCCGGCGGAGCCGGCGCTCGTCATTGCCGGCGCAGGCAGCGGCAAGACGCGCGTGCTCGTTCATCGGGCCGCGTGGCTTATCGATGTGGAGGGCCTGTCGCCGCAGAGCCTGCTCGCCGTAACGTTCACCAACAAGGCGGCGGCCGAGATGCGCGGTCGTATCGAGACCTTGCTCAAGCTGCCGGTGCAGCACCTCTGGATTGGTACATTTCACGGCCTGGCGCACCGCATGTTGCGCCGGCACTGGCGCGAGGCCGGACTGCCGCAGAATTTTCAGATCATCGACTCCGACGACCAGCTGCGCCTGATCAAACGCCTGCTGAAAAACCTCGAAATCGACGACAGCCGCTGGGTGCCGCGTGAAATCCAGTGGTTCATCAATGCACAGAAAGACGAGGGCCTGCGCCCACAACACCTCGATGACGAAGGTGATGCGGATCGCAGGCAGATGATTTCGCTGTACCAGTCGTATGAGGAAATCTGTCAGCGCGGCGGCCTCGTCGATTTCGCCGAGCTGCTGCTGCGTGCTCACGAACTGCTGCGCGATAACGCCGAACTGCTATCCCACTATCGACGGCGTTTTCAACACCTGCTGGTGGACGAATTTCAGGATACCAATGCCATTCAGTACGCCTGGCTGCGCTTGCTGGCCGGTGACGAGGGCGTGCCCTTTGTCGTCGGCGATGACGATCAGTCGATCTATCGATGGCGAGGCGCGCGCGTCGAACATATTCATCGTTTTCAGAAAGACTTTCCGGGCACTCACGTCATCAAGCTCGAACAAAATTACCGTTCGACGGCCACCATCCTCAACGCCGCGAACGCCGTTATTGCCAACAACAGTTCGCGCCTGGGCAAGAATCTCTGGACTGAAGACGTCACGGGGGAGGCAATCAGGGTCTATTCGGCCTACAACGAACGCGACGAGGCCGATTTTGTTATAGGGCGCCTGCGCGACTGGATCGATCAGGGCAACGCGCGTGCCGACGCCGCAATCCTGTATCGCTCAAATGCCCAATCACGAGTACTGGAAGAGGGCCTGATTAACTCGCGTATTCCGTACCGTGTTTACGGTGGCCTCAGGTTCTTCGAGCGAGCGGAGATCAAGGATGCGCTTGCTTACTTACGTCTTATCTCGAATCGCGACGACGACAGCTCTTTCGAGCGCATCGTTAATAAACCGACGCGCGGTATCGGCGCCCGAACGGTCGAGCTCATGCGTTCTTACGCGCGCGCCAACGCTTGTTCCCTGTGGCGTGCCGCGGCTGCCATCGCCAGCGATAACCTCAATGGTCGTGCGGCAAATGCCGTGAATGCTTTCATGTCCACTATCGAGCGCATGGCGCGCGAAACGAAGGGGCTGGACCTGCATGACCAGGTCGACCATGTCATCCACGCGAGCGGCCTCGTCGATTTTTTCAAGAAGGACAAGGGCGAGAAAGGCGAAACACGCGTCGAGAACCTGCTGGAACTTGTCAGCGCCGCCAAGAGTTTCGAGCCGGATCCGGCCGAGGAAATGTCACCGCTTGACGAGTTTCTTTCGCATGCGGCGCTGGAGGCCGGCGAGGGCCAGGCCGACGCGTGGGAGGACTGCGTGCAGCTAATGACAATGCACTCGGCGAAAGGCCTGGAGTTTCCGCTGGTGTTTATGTGTGGCATGGAGGACGGCCTGTTTCCGCATCAGCGCTCGATCGCCGACCCGCACGGTCTGGAGGAAGAGCGCCGACTCTGTTACGTCGGCATCACGCGCGCCAAGCAGGCACTGTACATAACGCACGCGGAGCAGCGGCGGCTGCACGGCATGGATAATTTCTCGCAGCCATCGCGCTTCATCGCCGAAATCCCGGAAGAGCATGTAGAAG
>JABDNG010000097.1 GCA_013001045.1 Woeseiaceae bacterium
GTGCTCGCGTTGACGCGGGCCGCCGTGCATCAGGGCGATCGGCTTGCCTGGCTGGCAATCCTGCGCGCGCCATGGATTGGACTGGACTGGTCGGACCTGCACGCACTGGTTTTCAACGAACCGGACGGCACGGTGTGGGAGCTGTTGCAGAGCGGCGAGCGACTGGCAGCCCTGTCGGAATATGGCCTACACGCGATCGAGAACGTACGTGACGTACTGGCCGCGCTGGTCGCGCCAAGACGCTCTGAAAGCCTCAGGGAACTGGTCGAGGCCACCTGGATGAAGCTGGGCGGGCCCGCGATACTTGATGACGAGTATGCGATCGCCAATGTCTACCGGTATCTTGAGCTGCTTGAAAAGCACGAAAGCTGCGGATCTTTATCGGACGTTGCACAACTCGAATCGATGCTGGATCTGGAGCGGGTCTCGAGTGATATCAATGCGCGGCTGCACGTCATGACGATGCATCGCGCGAAAGGTCTCGAGTTTGAGCATGTTGTTCTCTATGGCCTTGGGAGACAACCTGGCAGCGGTGACCGGAAGGTGCTTTCCTGGTTCGACGTGCCCGATGAGCGCGGTGAAGAACGAAAAATCATCAGCCCGGTCGGTCCGCGTAGCGAGATTGACAGGGATCCGATGCACCGCTTCATCGAGTTGAGTGAGGCTGTGAAGGACCGGCACGAGCAAGCCCGATTGCTCTACGTCGCTTGCACGCGAGCGCGGCAGACACTGAATTTAATCGGGCACATCAATCTCACGGCGGATGCCGAGGAGTACAGACCGCCGGTCAGGAGCAGTCTACTGCACCTATTGTGGCCGGCGGTTGAACCGCAATACGCAACTGCATTCGCCGAATTCGTCACCGACAGCGGTGGCGATGGCGGCGGCGATAGTCGCGATGTCTGGGTGCAGCCGGTACTGCGCCGATTCGAATCGCAATGGCAGCTTCCGGCAGTTGCAAACATACCGGGGACAGCCGTTGATGCTGACGTCGGAGCGGCGGATGCGGAGGTCGAGTTCTACTGGGTAGGAACGGAAGCAAGAATCGCCGGCACGATCGTACATCGTTGGCTGCACGCATTTGCCGAGCAGCGTGCGGAACTGAATCCGGAGTCACTGACCAGGTATCGATCTGTAACGCGTCGCTGGCTGAAGGAAATGGGCGTTGCCGACACAATGATTGCAGATATCGGCGAACGCGTTGAGCTGGCGCTGCGGAATACGCTTTCGGATGAACAGGGAAAATGGGTCGTCCGGGGTGAGGGGCACGCGGAATTAGCGCTTAGTGGCGTTTATGAGGGCAAGGTCGAGTCGGTCATCCTGGATCGCGTGCGTGTTGACCGAGACGGCGTACACTGGATCGTCGACTACAAGACCAGCTCACATGAAGGGGGCGATCTCGCCGGGTTCTTGCAGGCGGAAACAGAGCGATATACGCCACAGCTCAGGAAGTACGCCGCCATTTACTCGGCCTTTGCCGGCAACGAGGCGCGATGTGCGCTGTACTTCCCGCTGCTGCAGACATTTCTCGAAGTCGACGTCCAGGCGTAACGATTTGACCTAGAGACTGCCCTCGAGGCGCAGTTCGCGCATGCCACGTTCGTTCGCAGAACCTAAATACTGCAATTGCTGACGCAGGCTTGCCGGAGTATTGGGCTTGGCAACCACCTGTCCCAGAAACCGGTAGCTGCGATCGTCGTTGATTTCCAGGCTTCCGGCGAGGCCCACAGCCCCATCGGTGTCTTCAACACTCGCAGACACGCTGTCAGTTTGAGTGAAGAATTCGGCGCGATAGCCACCTATGGAGTCTCGACTCAAGCGCGGCGCCACGAGGTTGTTGACTTGCACCGTGCCGTCGGCGGCAACCGGCAGTCCATCGCGTAATTGAAGGCGATCGAACTGCACGCTTGCTTCACCTTGCAAACCCCGAATATTGAGAGCCTGCGCAAAAATATTGAGCGGCAATGACGCCGTCAGGTCAGACACCTTTACGGTGCCACCAACGGTGACGCCGACGTTGCCTTCCAGAAATCCGGAATCGGGTGCGCCCTGCACGCGATAAGACGCCGACCCCGTGAATAGCTGCAGAGGTGTTATGCGCCAACTGACGTCACGCAGGACTATTCCGTAAGCCGCAACGGCGTCGGCTTCGCCGCGCCATACGGTGCCGTGAATGCCGCTGACGGCCAGCGCAGGGGGTGATGCCCATTGGTACGCGACACGTGCCGGGAAGGAAATAATGAGTGTAACAACAAGGGTCAGGACCGCAACGAGTAGCAGGCCGCGTTTTGAAAGAATCAAAGAGCGCGCTCCAGTGTAAGCGTCGCATTGATTCGACCGGGTCCGGACTGTGTGCCCGTCGAAATACTTCCGGCCTGAACGTGCATGGAATGCTGATCGCTAAGGTCGCCGAGCCACTGTACCAAATCGTCGAACGCCACATTTTCGAATTCGACGCGTATGCCATTGCTGGACGTGGGCTGACTCCGTCGACGAAATTGCTCGAGTCCACGACTCCGCAGTGTCTGGTCAACGACAATAATCGGCGCTTGCTGACTCACCGCCGTGCCGGAGTTGGCCGGTTTTCCGCCGCGTTGCGCCATGCCTTTCAGTGGCCGCAATTCTGCGAGCGATTGTTGCCAGTCACTGACGCTCGTGGCCAGTGCCTCGTGGTTCTTATCGAGAGGCGCCCAAATAAAACCGTACAAAAGAGCTACGGCGACAATCACGGCGCCCAGGCCTACAAAGAGTTTTTCGCGAGACTCCAGCCCGTCAAACCAGTCCTTCATGATCCGACCTCGCGAATTTGCAGGCGACTGCTGATTTCATCGGCAACCTGATCGGTCGATTGTATCGAGGCCTCAAACTGCCCCGAGGCACTGACCGACTTCTGTATTTTATCGAGCGTTGCGACGTCGGGAGATGTGATCCGGACATCGATGATGCCGGCCCGGTAACTGATGGTCTCGATACGAGCGCTTGAATTCTGCGCGAGCGCTTCACCAAGCTGTCGCAGCGAGGGGAGGAATACTTGCGGTCCTGTTGCGGCACCCAATCCTTGTTTGATGGATCGCACTGCATTGAGCGGGTCCAAAACCTCGCGTGTATCTCCGGGTCGTATCTGTTGGTATTCCTCGATGAACTGCGCCCGCAGAGCGGCTTCTTCTTGCTGTAGACGATAGTAGTCCACTGTCTTCGAAACGAGCCCGACGACCATTAGCCCGAGCAGCAAGATGGCGGCGTTACGCCAGGGCCGAAATTGCGAGCGGTAATCAGTCCTGGTCCCGTACTGGCCCTGTAGCAGGTTTACGCCAGCACCGCTTGCCACCGTGACCGCGAGTTTCGGTAAAGCACCGTCCGGCAGCAGGTTGATGTCGACGCTGTGTAATTCATGCCTGAGTGCAATCCAGTCATGCGACAAACGATCTTCGTCGGCGGCGTCGCAATAAACGAGCAGATGGCCTGACGAGTCCGCGTCGTCCGCGTCGTCCGGGTCGTCGTCGCTGTGATCCGATAACATGCCCGCCGCAACGAGTGCATCACTGGGCAAAACGCCCTGCATGACGAACTCCGTATCGGTGCCGTCATTGAACATGACGCAGTCACCATCGATCAGGACACTCATCGTTCCAGGTAGGCGGGCGAGGCCATAATTCTCCGGGACCATCCGGATCGCAGTGATTCCTGCATCGTCGAGCCAGCTGGTCCATTCATCCATCCTGGCTCGAGCGACAACCGCGACCGGCAGCTGGCCGTTGTCCCGGCGTAAACCGGACGCGAAATGCAGAGTGTCGACATCGTCGGCGAGGTTCTCTTCAAGGGCATAGGGCAGTGCGGCGCGCAGACGGGAGCCACCACGAATCGGAATGTCAACCGTCGTTGTCAATGCCGCTGTGGCCGGTACGAGCGCGATTACGGGGCGGCCGCCGACGGCTTGAGCTGCCTCCGGCAGCGACCCCACGCCTGGTTGGCTGCGGCGTGTGCCGTTGTCATCGACGACGATCCATTCGACAGCTTGGTCGACTGTTTGACCAAGTCGAATGACGAGATACTCTGCCATGCTAGAGGGTTCCCAGGCTGCGGCTGATGGGTATTACATCAGGACTGCCCTGGTCCCGGTGTAACACTGTGAACAAGCTAATCCGAACCGTATCAATCTGAACGACGGCCTTCAATTGAAAATAACTCGATGTTTCCGAGATCCATTGCTGCAGTCCGGCATCGACCAATGGCGCGAATACTCCGGCGTAGTCGACGAAACCGCCGTCTTCGCGCAGTGCGATCAGTCCTTCTGCATCCGATTCGCGAATGTTCGGACCCAGCGATTGCAGGACGGGCAGGGTCGCCGTGTTGACATTGATCGGCGTTCGCTCCGGCAAGGCCGTGACGTGCGGTAACAGGATCTCGAAGCTTTGCCGGTCCATGCCGTCGAGCGCAGCAAGTTCCGTGATATTCGCCATGCGTTGATTGGCGGCACGGTAAGCCGGAACCAACCCTGTATACAGCGAATCCTCAGCGCCGTACGGAATATTTTCTGTCTGATCGGCGTCCAGCCAGTCGGCCGCAATCCCGGCGAGCCTCGCATCGAGAGCCAACGCGGCCAGCAAACGCTCAAATTGCTCGAACGAGGGTTGATCGACCTCGCCGTTCCCGTCGAGCAAATTATTGATATTGAAGCGCCCTTGCAGATCCTCGAGCCGCCCATAAATTTCACCCTGGACGGCTTCGGAGTCGATCGGCAGCGCCGGAATATCGGTGGCCCAGATTTCTCCAAGGTGGTCTGAGGAGCTGTTTTCCTGATCGTCCCGAAGGATGGTCCGCACCCAGCCTTCCGATCCGACCGCAACTTGAATGGCCTGGTCTCGATACAGCATCACCATTGTGCGCCTGACATCCAGGGCATTATTCCAGGACAAGCCCGCCGCCAGGGAACCTGCCAGCGCCGTGATCAACATCGCGGTGATCAATGCCACGCCGCGTGTCCGCAACAGGCCCGTCACGGTGATACCTCGATTACTCTGCTGATCTCGCCTTCATCCGCCAGCGTCAGCACAATTTCGACCGCTCGTGGCAAGTTGCCACTTTGCGTACCTTGCGCGCCCTGTGCAGAGAGTGGCGGCCATTGCTCGGTCCATTCGTCTGTTTGTTGAAGAAACCGAAAAGTCAGGCTTTCGACCTCTTCAAGCATAACGGTCGTGATGGGCGTGCTGTTCACGGTCCGGTCGAGAACATTCCAGTGATAGCGAATCAGCTCATCGTCCTCGATACGATAAGCCGTACGTTGCAGCGTGCTGCGGGGTACGCCGATGGAGTTTGGCCAGCCGCCATGGGTCAGTTGCAAGGCGAAATCCGTCCCGAAACTCGACTGCAGCGCCGGCACAGGCGTATCTCCGAGATCGACGCGCACCGGGCGTGGAACGGTTTGTAATAACTCGCTGCTCAAATAGCTGACGGTACGTTGTATCGACTGCAGGCGGTCCATGCGTGCGTTCAACATATCGGCGTTTGCCAGGGTCTGCCCAAGCGACATATAGGCGAGCAGCGACAACACGCCAAAAACGCTGAGCGCGACGAATACTTCGATCAGCGTGAAGCCACTTTGCAAGCCGCGCTTCAATTCGTTGCTCCGCTCGCTCGCAGGCCGCGATTCCAGACTTGATTGGCGCGCCCGACGGGCACAGGTTCGCCGATGAACCCGGTAACCGTACGCACCTGGTAATCACTTCCTGCATGCGACACCGAAACATCCACGCGGTAGAAGGATTCGATTCCGGTTTCCGAAACGACGGCTCGCCACGACCATTGACTGTTGGCGTAGTCAACTTCGCCACTGGTCGAGCTGACTTCCGGCGTGATATTGGCAAGCCGCAGCTCCGCGATCTTGTTTTGCGCGATCCAACTCGCGTATGTCCGCTCACGCATGCTGTTGGCGGCATCAATCATCTGGTTCATGCTGGCAGCAATTGCAGTCAGGGAGAATGCCACGATCGCTAACGCGACCATGACCTCAATTAGTGTGAAGCCTGTGACGGATCTGAGTCTGAACACGACCTAGTATTCCCCACTTGCGAATTCGATTTCGCCGAGTATGTCGCCACGCATGACGAGTTGCTGGTCGTTGCGTGGCCGCTGCACCCGAATCTCAAAGGCTGTCGATTCACCGCTGGAGAAGACAAACAGATGCGGCTCGTAGGCCTCTTTGGTCAGTGAGATTCCTGCCTCTTCCGGATCCTCGAATTCTCTTGGATCGTTTTCAAGCATGATGTGTTTGTCCTCGACATAGAGTTCGAATTCCATGCCCTCCGGCAATTTTCGCAATCGAAACAGCTCATCGCCCTGAATTTCTCGCCACTGATTATCGAACGGATCAAACTCGACGAAACGGTAGGCCGATGTCATGAGTTCGAGGCCGAATTCGCGACCCTGCATCATCGCCTCGTCTTGGGCTACCTGGATCAATGTCGCGAGTCGCTTGCGCTCTGTTGCCAGCTCGCGGTCATCGCCAATCAGGTTCATCGACATCAGCGCAACGCTGGAGATGATCGCGATGATAATCACCACGACGAGAATCTCGATCAGCGTGAAACCATATTCTTTGCGGTAGGTTGGCATAAGGGCAGGGGACCCTCTTAACGGCTTGTGACGCCTATTCCGGATCCCAGTTGCCGATATCGGCGTTGATACCCTCGCCACCAGGCCGACCGTCAGCGCCCATCGTGTAAACATCGATTTCGCCGTGGTTGCCAGGATTGAGATACAGATAAGCATTACCCCAAGGGTCTTTCGGTAACCGATCCAGGTATCCGCCCGACTTCCAGTTGCGGATGCTTGGATCTGTTGGCTTCTTCACCAAAGCCTCGATGCCTTGCTCCGACGTCGGGTAGGCGAAGTTGTCGAGGCGATAGAACTTCAGCGCATTTTCGATGTTCGCGATCTCGGCCTTCGCCTTGGTAATTTGCGCATCGTCCACACGACCGATGACGTTCGGCGCAACGATTGCGGCGAGAATGCCAATGATGATTACGACGACCATGATTTCTATCAGAGTGAAGCCCTGCTGCAGACTCACCCGACGCTGTACCCTCGATTTCTGACTCACTTGCCTTGCTCCAGAGCAGCGCCGCACGTTGCAGGCGATCGCCACCGAATTGACTCTTAATTAGCGTAAACGTCAGTATATCAAACATGGGGTTAGACAAACTTGATCGTTCTTCCAATGTCGCGCCGCCTCCGCGGCGATGGCTGCTGCCCGCCATAGTATTGATTGCCGCCTCGGGTTTGTTGCTGGCCGGTGAGACAGGACGCGAATTGTTGCGTTTCGACCGCGCAGGCATCGGCTCGGGTGAGATATGGCGGCTCGTAACCGGTCACTTCGTGCACCTTGGCTGGCCGCACTTCACTCTGAATGCAGCGGGCCTGTTGCTGGTCTGGTACATCGTTGGCAACGTATTCGACACGCAGCGATGGCTTTTGGTTTCGTGTGCGAGTCTCTTGTCCATGGACGTCGGCTTCTGGCTGCTCGATCCCGACCTCATGTGGTACGTCGGCCTGTCCGGCTTGCTGCACGGCATTCTGGCCGCTGGACTTGTCGAGAAGCTGAAGAAACCCGATGCCGAGACGATTGCCCTTGCAGTACTCGTGCTGGCCAAGCTGGCCTGGGAGCAGGTGAACGGGCCACTGCCAGGGTCCGAGGGTACGTCCGGCGGAGCGGTGGTCGTCGATTCTCACCTGTTTGGCGCGCTCGGAGGCGTTGTGGCCGCTATGCTGTTTCGGATTAGAGTACGGCCCGGAGCCCCTATATAATTTGCTGCCTCGCACCCCGAGTCATAAAGTCCTGCAAGGCTGACAACATTGACAAATAAAGGATGATTTATGAGCAAGCTCTTTACGCCCGATGCCCTTGATGGCGAAATCGCATTAGTTACTGGCGCCTCGCGGGGCATAGGTGCCTCTATCGCTGAGACCCTTGCGGCCGCGGGGGCGAGGGTGATCGGCACGGCGACAAGCCAGGGCGGCGCCGACGGGATTTCTGAGGCGCTCGGCGACAGGGGGCGCGGCATTGTGCTGAATGTGGCGGACGACGATTCCGTGCAAGCTGCCATCAAGGACGTCCAGGCTAAAGAGGGTAGCCCGACGATACTCGTCAATAACGCGGGAATTACGCGTGATAATCTGTTGATGCGCATGAAGCAGGACGAGTGGGACGACGTAATTGCGACCAATCTGACCGGCCTGTACCGCATGAGCAAGGCGTGCCTGCGTGGCATGATGAAAGCGAAAAAAGGGCGCATCATTAATATCGCGTCCGTGATCGCTGTGATGGGCAATGCGGGACAGGCAAACTACGCTGCGACGAAGGCCGGCATGGTGGGTTTCTCAAAGTCACTGGCCCGCGAAATTGGCTCTCGCGGCATCACGGTGAATGTTGTTGCACCGGGTTTTATCGACACGGACATGACCAATGTCCTGCCGGCAGAGCAACGTGAGTCGATGTTGGGGCAGGTGCCGCTGGGGCGCCTCGGCGGCGCCGATGATATCGCCAACGCTGTCTTGTTTCTTGCATCCGGCGGCGGCGCGTACATCACCGGCGAGACCCTGCACGTCAATGGCGGCATGGTAATGGACTAAGGCTCTGCGAAACGGCCGGCGGCCGGCGCGAAATGACAGGAATAATCGGCGTTGGCGTGTAGATTGCCATTGATGATTCACATACAATAGCCACCCACGGCCGTAGAGCACCTTGAAATATCAAGGGCTTACAGTTAAATCGGCCGTGAAAACGGACCCATTGGAGCGCCGTTTGCAGGGCCTCCAGGGGTCTCGCAGCCGGAGAAAAACCGCGGTTTGGGTCTGCCGCGAAGAAAAATTGAGTCTTCTCAGGAGAAGCAACCACTATGAGCAGTATTGAACAACAAGTTAAGGGCATCGTTGCAGAGCAACTCGGGGTTAAAGAAGACGAGGTGACGAACGATGCATCTTTTGTCGACGATCTGGGCGCGGATTCGCTCGACACAGTCGAACTGGTGATGGCCCTCGAAGAGGAATTCGAGACCGAGATTCCAGACGAGGACGCCGAGAAAATAACCACGGTGCAGCAGGCAATCGACTTCGTAACCGCTCGCCAGAGCGAGGGTTAAGTAATAAGGCGCGGCATCGACTGCCGCGCTATTTCTCTTCAGTTCCTAGCGGCAGTCCTGCCGCTCTTCGACGGACAGACTCTTGAGCAAACGACGCGTCGTCATAACCGGTATGGGAATTATTTCGCCGGTGGGCAGTCGCCTCGACGACGCGTGGCACAGCGTTTGCGAAGGGATATCCGGCATAACACTAATCGATGATTTCGATACGAGCGATTTTTCCACCCGGATAGCGGGGCTGGTTAAGGGCTTCGACGTCGACGACTACCTTTCCAGGAAAGATCAACGCAAAAACGATCCGTTTATTCACTACGGCGTTGCCGCGGCGATGAATGCGATTAATGACGCGGGTCTCGAGATTACTGAAGAGAACGGCCACACGATCGGAATTGCGATGGGCTCCGGAATCGGTGGCATCAAGTACATCGAAGACAACCACAACAAGATGCTCGAGGGTGGTCCGCGCAAAGTTTCGCCGTTCTTTATTCCCGGCAGCATCATCAACATGACCTCGGGGCAGGTCAGCATCCTGCAGCATATAACCGGGCCTAATATTTCGATTGTTACCGCGTGCGCCACGTCGACGCATTGCATCGGTCTGGCCGCCCGAAGCGTCGAGCACGGCGATGCGGACGTCATGCTGGCCGGTGGCTCGGAGTTCGCGACCACGCCGTTGGCGATGGGGGGCTTTTGCTCTGCGCGCGCGATGTCCACACGCAACGATGATCCGACCCACGCCAGTCGCCCCTTTGACACCGGACGCGACGGCTTCGTTCTGAGCAACGGTGCGGGGTGTGTCGTGCTCGAGGAGTTCGAGCATGCCAAAGCGCGCGGTGCGCAGATCTATGCCGAGTTGATCGGATTTGGCATGAGCGGCGATGCATACCACATCACTTTGCCGCCGGCCGACGGAGAAGGGGCTCGCAAGTGCATGACTGCGGCACTGCGCGATGCCGGCATTGGACCGTCCGACGTGGACTATCTGAACGCGCATGGAACATCGACGCCAGCGGGTGATATTGGCGAGACTGTCGGCATCAAACGCGCATTCGGCGATGCGGCCAAGGATCTGGTCGTAAGTTCCACCAAATCCACCACGGGTCACTTGCTCGGCGCTGCAGGGGTTGCAGAAGCCATTTTCTGTGCCTTGGCTATCAAGAACCAGGTTATCCCGCCCACGACGAATCTCGAGAATCAGGATCCCGAGTGTGACTTGGATTACGTGCCAAATGAAGCACGAGATGCCAAGGTTCACATCGCCGTCTCGAATTCCTTTGGGTTTGGCGGCACCAACGGAAGCCTGGTACTTCGCGCACTTGATTGATCCTTGCAATGAGATTGCCGGTCCCGGCGATCTGCAGTACCTGCATCGCACATTGCCTTCGCGCTATCCGTTCCTGTTGCAAAGCAGTGCGGCAGGCGGAACGCTGGGTCGATTCGATATCCTGTTCGCGTTTCCAGGCGACTCCCTCGAACTCACGCGACTCGGCGAATTGCGCGGCCGTGGAGCGAGATCGGGGGGTTCTTTTCTCGATACGCTTGATCGCTGGTGGTCGAATGAAAAGGCACCGTCCAAGAACAGCGATCTACCGTTTCTCGGCGGCTGGTTTCTTTACCTCGGATACGAGCTGGCTGCAGAGATCGAGCCGGCGCTGCGACTTGCGTATGACCCCGTCTTGCCGGTCGCATTTGCGGTAAGGTGCCCCACGGCACTCATTTATGACCACAAGCAAGCCGCCTGCTATATCGTATCCGAGACTCAGTCCAAGAACGCACGACAGGCGGTACGAAACGATCTCCGAGCACCTCGCAAGCTTCTGGCATTGCGATCTGAAATCCTCACGTCGGTGACAGAGGAGGAGGCGCATCGGTTTACTGACGCGGTAATGAAGGCGAAGTACTACATCGCCGCCGGCCATATCTACCAGGCGAATCTGTCACGACAATGGTCGACCGAGGTGTCAGAATCCGCGAGTGGTGGCGACATCTACGACGCGCTATGTAAATCAAATCCTGCTCCGTTCGCGGGCATCGCTCATTGGCAAGGCGTTGACATCATATCTTCATCGCCGGAGCGTTTGTTAAGCGTCCGAGACGGAATTGCCGAGACGCGACCGATTGCCGGGACCCGGCCGCGATCCGCCGACGATGCGCGGGACACAACGCTATCGGCTGAATTGTTTTCGCATCCAAAGGAGATCGCGGAACACGTCATGCTGATTGACCTGGAACGAAATGATCTCGGCCGAATCTGCGAGGCCGGATCCGTTGAGGTGGACGAGATGATGGTGCTCGAAAGTTATGCGCATGTTCATCATATCGTCTCAAACGTCAAAGGGCGTTTGCGCGAAGATGTGCTGCCGGGGCAGTCTATTGCAGCCGTTTTTCCCGGCGGGACCATAACGGGGTGCCCGAAAATCCGCTGCATGGAGATCATCGCTGAACTGGAACAAGGCCCGCGGGGCGCCTACACAGGGTCCTTCGGGTACCTGAATCGGGATGGCAGCCTGGACCTCAATATACTGATCCGCACAATGGTAAAGCAGGGAAATATACTGACGTTTCGCGCCGGGGCCGGCATTGTCGCCGATTCGAATCCTGATGCCGAGCTTCAGGAAACTCGAGCAAAGGCAAAAGGCATGTTAAGGGCGCTAGGCCTATGAGCCGTTGGTTTCATAACGGCGAGCCCGCCGATCATATTGAGGTTGACGAGCGCGGGTTTCAATACGGCGACGGGCTGTTCGAGACGATAGCTGTTCGCAACGGTGAGCCACGGCTTTGGAACTACCATATGGAGCGCCTTGCGACGGGATGTGAGCGGCTGAAGATGTCCGTTCCCGAGCAACGGGAATTACGCCGGCAGTTGGACGATGCGGTCAAGGACTACGCGCCAAGCTCGTCGCGCTGCCTCGTAAAACTGATTGTTAGCAGTGGAGTTTCTCAGCGCGGCTACGGGCGCAAGACGCCCACCGACACCGAGGTCTACGTCGGCATTTTCGAGTCGACGCCTGTTCGTGAAGAATATTACCGCGACGGTGTGGAAACGATCTTGTGTGAGACGCGTCTTGCGCTGCACTCGGTGACCGCGGGAATCAAGACGCTCAATCGCCTGGAGCAGGTACTGGCACGTTCCGAGTGCGTCGCCCATTCGGCATTCGAAGGCTTCACCCTCGATGCCGATGAGCGGGTGATCTGCGGTACCATGAGCAACGTGTTCATAGTCGCCGAAAAATCCGTCACTACGCCGTCCCTTGCGCGCTGCGGCGTCGAGGGAGTGATGCGGCGCCACACGATAGCGACGTTGAAAGAGAACGGCGTCGCGGTGACGGTTCGCGATGTCAGCCGTGCCGAGTTTCTGAACAGTGACGAGGTTTTCCTGAGCAACAGCCAGTTCGGCATTCTGCCGGTGCGACGCTGCGGTGAAAAAGTCTGGCGCTCATCGGAATTGACGAAACACATAATGGCGATGATGGGCGTTGCCGGCATCGCGGAGTGCGTCGTGTGAAACGCCTTATCATCCTCTTTTCGATACTGGTATTGGGTATCGTCGCGACGATCGGCATTGGTGCGTGGCAAGTCGAACGATTCATGTCAACCGTCGTGACCGTGCCCGCCAATGGCAGCGAATTCGAGATTGCCAACGGAAGTTCCTTCGCCACGGTGACAGGCAAGCTTGTCGACGAGGGGATCATTGAAAGTGACTTCTGGTTTCGCCTGTATGCGCGCTGGAGCGGTGAGGCAAGTGCCGTTCAGGCCGGCGAATACCTGATCGCTCCGGGCGCGACGCCGAAAACACTGCTGGAGCAATTTACAAGCGGCACCGTACGGCTGTATTCGTTCACGATTGTCGAAGGATGGAACCATCGGGACCTGCTTGCCGCTTTGCATCAAAATGAGGCAATTGCAGCCTCCATGACCGATGAAGATTGGCCCGGCCTGTTGTCCGATCTTGGCGCAGAAATCCTCCACCCGGAGGGCTTGTTCTTGCCCGAAACCTACCGTTTTGCTCGCAATACGACGGACCGGCAGTTATTAACACAGGCCTATCTGTTGATGCAGAAGGTGCTGGACGAAGAATGGGAAGCGCGCAGCGAGACGACTCAGATGAAGTCGCCGTACGAAGCACTGATACTGGCGTCAATCGTCGAAAAAGAAACGGCGCGCGCCGACGAGAGACCTCGCATCGCTGGCGTATTTACGCGACGTCTGGACAAACGCATGCGACTGCAGACGGATCCTACCGTCATTTACGGTATCGGGCCGGGATTCAATGGCAACCTGACGCGCAAGGATCTGCGAACCGATACGCCTTACAACACGTATACGCGGCATGGACTGCCACCGACGCCTATCGCGATGCCGGGCAGGGCCGCCATACGGTCGGCGCTGAATCCGGCGCCCGGAAAAGCGTTGTTTTTTGTGGCGACGGGTCTGGATGATGGCAGTCACAGCTTCTCCGAGACCAAAGCCGAACATGATGCTGCTGTCGCCAGGTATTTGCAGCGCTTGCGGCTGAAGCGACGTCAGGGTGGGTGACATGGAGCGCGGCAAGTTCATTACGATTGAGGGTATCGAGGGCGTCGGCAAGTCGACCAACATGGCGGCGCTGGTCGGGCGCATCGAGGCGGCCGGACACAAGGTGCTGACCACGAGAGAGCCAGGTGGTACGCCGCTGGCCGAGGAAATCCGTGAGATCGTTATGAATCGTGCTGATGAACCCATCCCCGAGATCGCGGAATTGCTCCTGATATTTGCGGCGCGCTCGCTCAACGTCAATAACGTCATTATTCCGGCACTTGAAGCGGGCACCTGGGTCGTCAGCGATCGCTTCACAGATTCGAGCCGTGCCTACCAGGGGGGAGGCCGCGGCATACCGATGGAAACGATTGACAGGCTGGCGGACTGGGTACATGGCGACGCCTGGCCCGACCTTACGATCTTGCTGGATGCCCCTGTGGAGGTCGGCATGGAGCGAGCGAGCAATCGCGGTGCGCCGGACCGATTCGAGCAGGAACGCCATGACTTTTTTCAGCGCGTTCGGGAATGCTATCTGCAGTTGGCCAGTCATGAGCCGGAGCGCTTCGTCATTATCGATACGATGCGCTCCATCGACGAGGTGCGCGCCGACATGATGGCGCTGGCCGACGAGCTCTTATCGGATTTTTCACATTAAGAAGTAGCCGTAAGATATTGTTTTATGGAAATTACTTGGCACACTGATTTTGCTCAAGCCTGGCGCGACAGAATCTCGCACAATCGCCTGCCGCATGCGGTATTGCTGACCGGGCGCATCGGTGTCGGGAAACGCGCGGCGGCGGCCTGGATTGTGCGTCAGTGGCTCGGCATCGGGCCTGAGTCGGCGTTGCCGACGCATCCCGCCCAGCGTCCGGAGCACGCTGATTTGCGCTGGGTAGAGCCGCCTGAGGACAAGAAGGCGATCGGTATCGACCAAATACGCGACCTGGTCGGCGACTTGAGCCTCACCAGTTACGAGGGCACGGGCAAGGTGGCAGTTATCGATCCGGCCAATGCAATGACGGTTCATGCGGCCAACAGCCTCCTGAAGACACTGGAGGAGCCGCCGGGAAATGCGTTGCTGGTGCTCATCGC
>JABDNG010000121.1 GCA_013001045.1 Woeseiaceae bacterium
ATCCACGGCAGGCTGAAGAAAACGGCCAGCGCGCAGAGTTGCGCCAACTCGACACCGATATTGAATCCGAGTAACGGCATCAATATTTCTGACCGAAACAGCGTTGCCTCCTTCAGGCCACCGGCAAAACCGGCACCGTGCACCAGCCCAAAGGCTGTTGTTATCAACGGCAATAGCGTTCTTGCCTGCGATTCTGAAAGACGCCCGGTGGCGTAGGCATACAATGCGAGCGCAATACCAATTGCAATGACGGTTTGACTATTCGCTATTGGGATCAACGCAACAAAAAGAGTCAGAGCGCTGAAAGCAAGCAGGGCCTTGCGACGATTCAAGCCATGATGCACGCCCGCTTCCAGGGCCGTGACCGCAATTGTGAAGCCGATCATCGCTTCTATAAGTCGGACATTCGGCTCAACCCAGCCAAGCGTCGCCGCAGCCAATGCGAGACTGTGGCCGATTGTGAAGCCGGTAACACAGAAGATCGCTGTTCGCGGCCTGTTTGCGACCAGGGCCAGGGCGAGTAAAAACACCAAATGATCAAGACCCGACATCACGTGCATAAAGCCTGTCGTAATAAATCCCCAGACGTCATTGGCTGGTCGATCCGCTTGCAAGGAAAATGAAGAGCGACCTTCACGCACGACGTATTCGGAGACAACTCCGCTATCGTCAATACGAGCGATATGAATATGTGTCGGTGAAACTGCCTGAAACGCCAGGACTGACGCTCGCACATCATTTTCTGCGATTAAATTGGGGCAAAAGAATCGGCCGGTTACCGTGATTACCGAGCGACCGGTCCCCAAAGCTTCGAGACTCCTGAGTGCGCAATGTTCACTGCCCTGGTAGACAAAAACAGTTTCTCGCAGATGCTGTTTGAGCAATTCTGACAAATCGTTAGTCTGCTCATAAAGCTGTGCAAGTTGTGTTACGCGTCTCGTATCGACGGCGAAGTCAAAATCGATAGCTTGATCTTCTATGTGCCAGTGCGAAAAGGACTGGCTGCGACTATGCGCATTCGAGGGTGGCGCGGCGAGAATGCAGGTCAAGAGCGCGAGGACAGGTACGACACTTCTCATTCGATTGGCATTGCTTCATCCGGGTACTGCTTTATGCGCGCCTGTTTACGCAAACGTTCGAGATACCTGGCGAGCGCCTGTTCTTCTTGTCGGCGCTGCCATTCTGCGACAACACTGTCTTTTACTTCAGCAAACGGTTGTTCGCCACCGTCACGTTTGAGCAGCCAAATAAATATGTCACCGCCGGTCGATTCGATGGGTCCGGCAATATCGCCCGGCGTCATCGCCAGAATCGCATCACGGGCTTTGCCGCCGAGAGCCTCACCGAGTTTTCCCGCCGGTATTCCTGCAGGTATTTCAATAGCTTCGAACTGGGCCGTCCTTCCCGCGTCAGAGAAAGTAACGCCGTCGTGCAAGGCCTCGAAAAAAACGTCGATAGTATCTTTGTCGATGACACGAAGAGCGTTAACGGTGAAGGTGATCGGCCTGGAAAATAACGCCTTCTCCTCTTCATAAAACGCTCTTAACGCCTGGTCAGAAACGTCCTGCCCGGACTCCAATAATATGACGGAATTGATCAAAGCCTGGATGAGGTTCTTGCGGACCAAACGGTCGTCGCTGGCAAGGTTCAAGCGGAGCGCTTCCTGAACAATCAATTCCTCATCGATCAGTATCGTTAGTGCCCGTGACTTGTCCTCTTCTGTTAGTGGGCGCTCCAGGCCGGCCTGCATGGCATTCAATGCACGGACATACTCCGCCATCGGGATTGCCGTGTCATTAACACGGGCGATAGCATAGGTTTCGTTCGACAGGCTGCGAAACGGAGACAAATCCAGCGCAATAAGAAGGGCGCTTCCCAACGCCAGCACGGCAGCAAATATGTAGAAAGAAGAATATTTTCTACTCATCGCTTGATGAAGGGCTGTTCTCTATGCTCGCCTTATAATTCAAGTAAATCGGTGAGGACCATGCCCGTACATCTTTGTCACTGAGGCACTCTTCGCCAATGGGAGTCGTGTAATCACCGCGACATAGCGTCGCCTTAATACAGTTGCCATCCTCGTCGCGTTCACACTTGATGGGTTCGCCGTTAATCGTAGGGCGCGGCTCCTGAATGGCTCGGGCATAATAGAGTGCATCACGTCCATCGCTGGAAAAACCGGGGTCGGTGAATTCGAAAGTGCAACCATTTTGATCAGGCGCGCACTCATGCACCAGAAACTTATCATCGATCAGGTTACTGACGTTTTCGACCGGATCTATCTGCGGGCGTATGCGAATGATCTCGATGCGTTCAATCAGGTTGCGTTCTTCGCTGGGGTTGTAACATTCATTCGCACATAAGTCGGCAATTCGTTCTTCGCCGAGCGCATTCACCGCGTAGTCCGGGCAACCAGGTTCTTGCTTAAAAGAACCCACAGCGTGCACTCTGAAGGTACCGGCATCTGTCGTTTCTACCGTGGAACCCATAGGCGTTTCGTTATTTTGATCGTCAACATGATCGAACCACATGAGCATGCGCGGGCCTGACGTCGCATAGGTCTCCCGGCGTTGCAGTGCCGCCCAGATTTGTTCACGAGAGCGCCCTTGTGTGTGCACGGCGGCCAGACCACCGGTCTGCCAGAAGCTCGACTGACGCTCAATCTCAGTCAACTGGAAGCCGGCCAGCGCCTGTAACTCTTCGCGCGTTTTTCGATACACGGTGGAGGTGGGCGCCGGCTCGTCCGACATGAATATCGGGCGATATTTGGGGTCAACAACACCGCCAGCTTCGGTATTCAAGCGGCGGGCAACCTCTTTATACCCGGTGCCCGCGCGGCCCCGATGGTTATCGGACGATGCAATAAAGCCCCAGTTGAAACGTACCGGATCAACTTCTTCGGTAAGGCCGTCGAAGTTCGAAATTGCCAAACCGTACTGCACACTTGTACCCGGTCGGTGATGAAATGACGGGAGAAAACAGTCCGTACATTGACCTGAGTCCAGCCACTCCGCAGGATCCTCACTGGCGACCGCGAGATGGTATGAGATACCCATATTGGCGGCTGCATTGCGTGCTTCAGCCGCTTTATCTTCACAGGCATTCTCGTTGCCACCTTCCTGCAGACAGCGTTCCTCTATTATTTCGCCCGCGCGTACACAGGGTGGTGTAAACCCGTCCTGCGCTGCAACGCAGCGGGCAGATACGTCGGATATTGGATCGATATTCCTGTAGTCCCGGTATTCCTCGGAATTGCCATGTCCGGAATAAATTTCGATTAAACGAAACTCTTCTGGCTGATGCCTGGCAACAAGCTGCTTATCCCAAGTGGTACCCGGAGGCGTGTAGTAGCCCCATGAAGAGCCATGCGGAATGATCAGCGGATCAAGTCCCTGATCATCCAATCGAGCGATAAGGTCTTCGGGATATTTTGCCGATTCGTAGCAATCTAGAGGTAACTGACTCGATGGCAGGGCTGGGTCGCACTCCGGAGTATCGCTGGTATTTTTAAAAAAGGTATTGATGTCATAGTAAACATCGCGATTCTTGAAATCGCTTAGTGCAACTTTGACCGGCAGACTAGGCGTGTTGGTTCGCAATGCTTCGGTGGCAATTCCACGAGCTGCGATCGGTCGTGCCGCGACTTCATCATCATCCAGCCCCATGAAGATCACATTCTTATGACCATAATGCTCACTCGGTACGGTGCCAACCTGGGTCCATTCAAAACCGAGCATAGAAACCAGATCAGGATTGGACTGGTCTACTGACTTGGCCTGGCACTGACGGATGGCGTCCTTGGTCCTTGCCCATCGCAATGGCGTCGCCGCCTCGGCGTGATCGGTGATCGACCAGAAATCGATGGCTGAACAATAGCGAGCATAGTCACAGGCGTCCGCGACAGGATGTACGCCTTTGCCATGATTCAACGGTAGCGCCCAAAGAAAAGCATCGGTGGAATAGGTCGAATGCACGTGCAGATCACCAAACAGGATTTGCGCACTATTGTCTGCGTTCGGTGGTGCCACCGCAGCATCGGCGTCACGACGGGCAATAATCTGAGCGGCAGGTACCGCGTCACCCTGAGGTACACCTGCACTGCGCTCTTGACCTTTGTTACCTGATTCAACCGCGTTTGAGTAAAACTGCCACCCTACAACACACGCTATCAGTATCAGTCCAACTACAGAAATAAATCGTTTCATAAGTATTCTTCTATTGAATTAGACTGCTCGTCTGGAAAGTCAGGACAAATTTCTCACGTTCAGTTTACCTCTTTTTGTGTTGATACGTTCGGCTGTCAATACCACAACCATGCTCCGTTATCGCATACGTCTTATTTGGGCAATTAGCCCGGAAAGAATGAGCGGGGTAGGTGATGCAGCAAGCGATGATGCATCTATTGAGTGAGTCGGGAGTTCCATCCGAGACCGGCAACGCCGGTCGACAGGCCGAAGGCCCATCTCTCGGGGCGCGATAACGTAACTATGGGTATTGTTGAAATTTCGTCATACCTCGTCGAAATCGCTACCATTGCTGTTAACTCCGCAAATATTGGCAAGGCGATCGAATGAGCAAATCTGACAACGACTCCTCAGACGCAAAGCGGCTGTTTGACGAGTTCCGGCGACTGGTGTCGCTGGGCCTCGACGAGCAACGGGCAGAGACCGTTGCAAAGCGTCACGCACAGGGCAATAGAAGTGCGAGGGAGAATCTTGACGATCTTTGTGATGCAGGGTCGTTTATCGAATATGGCCAATTAGCGGTTGCGGCACAGCGGCAACGCCGCGACATTGAGGACTTACGCACGAATACGCCAGCCGATGGCGTCATTGCCGGTATCGGTAC
>JABDNG010000125.1 GCA_013001045.1 Woeseiaceae bacterium
CCGAGATGGTCATGCCGGGTGACAACGTGCAGATGGTGGTAGAGCTGATTGCGCCGATCGCCATGGAAGATGGCTTGCGCTTCGCTATCCGTGAAGGTGGCCGTACCGTGGGTGCGGGCGTGGTCGCTAAGGTGATTGAGTAACAGCTGACACGCCTGCGAACGGCATATTCGTCACCGGAATGGCTCGCTACCGCGGCGCCTTACTTCCGGTGACGATCATCCCGACCGCTGGCGCTACGAAACATTAAGAAGGAGCCAATTGTGGCGACAAACCAGAACATACGAATCCGCCTGAAGGCGTTCGATCATCGCCTGATTGACAATTCGGCGCGTGAAATCGTCGAAACGGCCAAGCGAACCGGGGCGACCGTCAAAGGCCCGATCCCACTGCCGATGCGCAAGGAGCGGTTTACGATCCTGATTTCTCCGCACGTCAACAAGGATGCTCGTGACCAGTACGAAATTCGTACCCACAAGCGCCTGATGGATATCGTGGATCCGACCGACAAAACCGTCGACGCGCTCATGAAGCTCGAGCTTCCTGCGGGCGTCGATGTGCAGATCAAGCTTAACTAACCGCCTCGGGCGGCCTATTCCTCATCGAAAAGGCCCACGGCATTGCGCTTTACGCCTGATGAGCAACATCCCGCTCCCGCCGGTCTGGCTAAGTTATTGATTTGTATATAGTCGCAGCACCCTGAAAAAAACGACCTAAAAAGGCTGGAAACCGCTTGTATTGGGGGTTTCGAGTCGTATAATAGCGGGCTCGCTGCACTTGGCCGGACCGGGAGTCGGCCAGGGAGCGTACCAGCAGCGTTATTGTCGCCAGGAAATCGAGGGTGACACGGCAAATCCCGGAACCGCCGGACCGATTGATGGATCGGGACGGAGCTTAGGGTCAGCCCCAGAGCAGAGAGAGCAGTGCTCTCAAGCGATGGCTGGCCCTTTCGCATGTCTGGAATATGGGGACATTCTGCTTTTTCCCCCTCCGGTCACGGTTGCAGAGCGGGAAAAGCAGAATGTCCCCAATTCAGACGCAGCCAAAGTAGTTGCGCCGGTGAAACAGATTTTATTCGAGAAAGGCGCTGACCAATCGAAGTCAGTGTGAGGTTTTGAAGATGACGATGGGTCTTGTTGGCCGCAAATGCGGCATGACACGTGTCTTTACGGACGACGGAGTTTCGATTCCGGTGACCGTAGTGGAGGCACAACCAAACCGAATCTCCCAGGTTAAGACCGTGGAGACGGACGGCTATCGTGCGCTGCAGGTTGTAGCCGGAAGTCGCAAAGCGTCCCGGGTCGCCAAACCAGCGGCTGGCCACTTTGCAGCTGCAAAGGTAGAAGCCGGTGATCTGCTGACCGAATTCCGCATCCCGGACGGCGACGAGACGGACTACCAGGTCGGCACAGAATTACGTGTCGAGTCGTTTGGCGAAGGCCAGAAAGTCGACGTCATCGGTACGACAATCGGTAAAGGTTTTGCGGGCACTGTCAAGCGCCATAACTTCTCCATGCAAGACGCAACGCATGGTAATTCGCTGGCACACAGAGCCCCGGGTTCGATTGGCCAGAACCAGACGCCGGGCCGCGTCTTCAAAGGCAAGAAAATGTCCGGTCAAATGGGCAACGTGCGCCGCACGATCCAGAATCTCGAGATCGTACGCGTTGATAGCGAGCGCAATCTTCTGTTGATCAAGGGCGCTGTCCCGGGCCATCGCGGCGGTCGCGTCATCGTGCGTCCCGCTGTGAAGGCCAAGAAGTAAGGGACGCATCGATGAAATTGAAACTACAGGATAAGGGTTCGGTTGACGTTCTGGACGCCGCATTCGGCGCGGACTACAACGAAGCCCTCGTACATCAGGTCGTGACGGCCTACCTTGCAGGTTCGCGTGCCGGAACCAAGGCACAGAAGAATCGCGCCGCGGTGCGCGGCGGCGGCGCCAAGCCCTGGCGGCAGAAAGGTACGGGCCGTGCCCGCGCCGGTACTATTCGCAGCCCGATCTGGGTTGGCGGTGGTCGCACCTTCGCGGCGAAGCCACGGAAGTACGACCAGAAAGTAAACAAGAAGATGTATCGGGCGGCGCTACGCTCGATGTTGTCTGAACTGATTCGCCAGGACCGCCTGGTCATCGTCAATGAGCTGTCGCTCGAGGCGCCCAAGACCAGGCTGTTGGCAACGAAGCTCAAAGAGCTCGAGTTGAACAGCGTGCTGATTCTGAACGAAGCGTTCGACGAGAAACTGTTCCTGGCGGCTCGCAACCTGCCGGATGTCGGTATCTGCGATGTTGCTGCCATGGACCCGGTCGTGTTGATTCGATTCGACAAGGTGCTGGTGACGTTACCGGCGTTGAAGCTCATTGAGGAGCGTCTGTCATGAGTCAAGCTCTCCACCAGGAAAAACTGATGACGGTTATTCGTGGACCGCATTTGTCAGAGAAAGGCCATAACGTCGCCGAAAAGAACCAGGTTGTTCTGAAGGTTCGCACCGACGCAACCAAGAGAGAGATTCAACAAGCCGTTGAGTTGCTGTTCGAAGTCAAGGTCGATGCCGTTCAGGTCGTCAACGTAAAAGGTAAGACAAAGCGCTTCCAGCGGTCCAAGGGTCGTCGCGCGAACTGGAAGAAAGCATACGTGAAGCTGGCCGAAGGGAGCTCTGTAGAAGAGTTCTTCGGCGCTGAATAGAGGTATCCGACGTGTCACTGCATAAAGCCAAACCAACCTCCGCGGGACGTCGATTCGTCGTCACCGTCAAGACATCGGAGTTGCATAAAGGCAAGCCGTACGGGCCGCTGCTCGACAAGAAGTCGTCGAAGGGTGGTCGTAATAACAATGGTCGCATCACGATGCGTCACCAGGGTGGCGGCCACAAGCAGCGTTACCGCATTGTCGATTTCAAGCGTGACAAGGACGGTATCCCGGCTATTGTCGAGCGACTCGAGTACGACCCGAACCGCAGTGCGCACCTGGCGTTGGTCAAGTACGCCGACGGTGAGCGGCGCTACATTCTGGCGCCCAAGAATGTACGCGCCGGTGCGTCAGTGATCAGCGGAGAAGACGCACCAATCAAGCCGGGCAACACCCTGCCGATTCGCGCTATTCCCGTGGGTACGACGATTCACAACATCGAGATGAAACCGGGCAAGGGCGGCCAGATGGTGCGCTCGGCCGGTGGTTCTGCGCAGCTCGCTGCTCGCGAGGGCGCTTACGCGACGGTCCGCTTGCGATCTGGCGAAACGCGCAGGATTCACGTCAACTGTCGCGCGACAGTGGGTGAGGTCGGTCATGGCGAACACAATTTGCGCAAGCTCGGCAAGGCGGGCGCAAGTCGCTGGAGAGGCGTCCGTCCGACGGTTCGAGGCGTGGCCATGAATCCGGTTGACCACCCGCACGGTGGTGGTGAGGGTCGAACGTCCGGTGGCCGTCATCCGGTCAGCCCGTGGGGCACACCGACGAAAGGTGCGAAGACCCGTTCAAACAAGCGCACGGACAGCATGATCGTCCGTCGGCGCAAGCGTAAGTAAAGGATTTCGATAATGCCGCGTAGTGTAAGAAAAGGCCCGTTCGTCGATAACCATTTGGCGAAGAAAGTAACCGAAGCCGCCAAGAAGAACGACCGTCGCCCGATCAAGACCTGGTCTCGTCGTTCGATGGTGCTGCCGGATATGGTCGGATTGACGATTGCCGTTCACAACGGACGCCAGCATGTGCCGGTGTTGATTTCAGAGAACATGGTTGGTCACAAACTCGGCGAGTTTGCGATGACTCGTACGTTCCGCGGTCACTCCGGTGATCGCAAGACGAAATAGGGAGCTGGTTAATGCAAGTTGCAGCAACACTCAGATACGCACGCGTCTCGCCGCAGAAGTGTCGCCTCATGGCCGATGCCATCCGCGGCCAGTCGGTTGATGAGGCCCTGCGCACGCTGACTTTTTCGCCAAAAAAGAGCGCCCGCATTGTGAAAAAAGTGCTGGAGTCGGCTGTTGCCAACGCAGAGCACAATCACGGTGCGGATATCGATGAATTGAAGGTTGCGACCATTGAAGTCAACGAGGCGCCGACGTTCCGTCGGTTTCGTGCTCGAGCAAAAGGTCGTGGCGCGCGGATTATCAAGCGGAACAGCCACATTACGATCCAGGTGGCAGACGAAAAATGATCACGGAATTAAATATTGACCTCGCCAATCGGCTGGGAGACGAGTAGGAGCTATGGGCCAAAAAGTACATCCAACAGGTATACGTCTTGGCATCGTCAAGGATTGGGCATCGAAATGGTATGCCGATTCAAAGATGTACCCCGAGTACATTCGCGACGACCACACGATCCGTGTCTTTATAAAAAAGAAGCTGAAAGACGCATCGGTAAGCCGCATTAGTATCGAACGTCCCGCGAACAAGGTGAACATCACGATTCATACGGCACGTCCTGGCATCGTGATCGGCAAGAAGGGCGAGGACATCGAAAAGCTGCGTTCCGAGTTGTCGAAGATGATCGGCATGTTGATTCAGGATGTACGCATCAACATCAGCGAAGTGCGCAAGCCGGAACTCGATGCGCAGCTCGTTGCCGAAGGCATCGCGCAGCAGCTCGAGCGGCGCGTCATGTTTCGTCGCGCGATGAAGCGCGCGGTCACCAACACAATGCGTGTTGGTGCCGAGGGTATAAAGGTTAAGGTTGGCGGTCGTTTGAACGGTGCAGAAATTGCTCGTTCCGAATGGTACCGCGAAGGACGTGTCCCGCTGCATACATTGCGCGCGGACATCGATTACGGCACGGCCGAGGCACATACGACTTATGGTGTCATTGGCGTGAAGGTTTGGATTTTCAAGGGCGAAATTTTTGAAAAGCCCGAAGCGGTAGCGGCGGAGCCTGCAGATGCAGCCGCTGGCGCACGTTCGTAAGAGAAGACGAAGATGTTACAGCCTAAGAGAACAAAATTTCGCAAGCAGATGAAAGGGCGCAACCGCGGCCTTGCGTTGCGCGGAAGTGACGTTTCGTTCGGTCAGTACGGCCTGAAAGCGACCGGACGCGGCCGACTGACGGCGCGCCAGATCGAAGCGGCTCGTCGTGCCATGACGCGTTACGTCAAGCGAGGAGGCAAAATCTGGATTCGGGTCTTCCCCGACAAGCCGATTTCCAAGAAGCCGCTCGAGGTGCGTCAGGGTAAGGGTAAGGGCAACGTCGAATACTGGGTTTGCCAGGTTCAACCGGGCCGCGTCTTGTATGAGATGGAAGGTGTTACTGAAGAGATCGCTCGTGAAGCGTTCCGCCTGGCGGCCGCAAAACTGCCGTTCGGCACCACGTTTGTAACCCGGCAGGTGATGTGATGAAAGCAAAAGATCTCCGGGATAAGTCGGTCGATGAGCTTAACGAAGAACTCGTTGCGCTTCGTCGTGAACAGTTCAACCTGCGCATGCAGCATGCGACCGGTGAGTTGACTCATAACCATGAACACGGCCGGGTGAGAAAAGATATCGCGCGCGTCAAGACGATTCTAAGTGAACTCAAACGCGCGGTGGGTGAAAACAAATGAGTGAAGAAAACAAGGCACAACGTACGCTCGTCGGTCGCGTTATAAGCGACAAGATGGATAAAACAGTGTCGGTCGCGATCGAGCGCCTGATCAAGCACCCGGTGTATGGCAAGTACATTCGCCGTACAGGCAAGGTTCTTGCTCACGACGCAGCGAACGAGTGCAAGCCCGGCGATCGCGTTGCGATTGCGGAGTGCCGTCCGATTTCGAAGAACAAGTCCTGGTCTGTCGTCAACATTGTTGAACGGTCGGCGGACAAGCAATAACACTTTAAGGTTCAGTCATGATTCAGATGCAGACAGTTCTGGACGCCGCCGATAACTCGGGTGCTCGCCGCGTACAGTGCATCAAGGTACTCGGTGGTTCGAAACGCCGTTACGCCGGTGTGGGCGATGTCATTAAGGTAAGCGTTAAGGACGCTATCCCGCGTGGCAAGGTGAAGAAGGGTGAGGTCTATAACGCTGTTGTGGTTCGCACTCGCAAGGGCGTACGTCGTAAGGATGGATCACTGATTCGTTTTGATGGCAACGCAGCTGTTCTTTTGAACGCTCGTCTCGAGCCCATCGGCACACGTATTTTCGGTCCGGTCACCCGCGAGCTGCGAACCAGCCGCTTCATGAAGATTATTTCGCTGGCTCCCGAAGTTCTGTAGAACCTTCGGCTTTTTTGGATATATCAAGTGAACAAGATTAGAAAAGGCGATGAAGTCATCGTAACAACCGGCAAGGATAAGGGCCGTCGCGGCACTGTCTTGCAGGTCTTCGATGATGACCGCGTATTGGTTGAAGGTGTAAATCTCGCGAAAAAGCATATCAAGCCCAATCCGAACATCGGTGAGGCTGGTGGCATCAAGGATACGGCGATGCCGATGGATATTTCGAACGTCCTCGTTTTTAACCCGAAGTCAAAGAAGGGCGAACGAGTTGGATTCCGCGTCGAGAAGGATGGCAGCAAGGCCCGTGTGTTCAAGAGCGGCGACGCTGTCGACATTTAAGAGATAAAGAAGATGTCACGTTTACAGGAAAAATATCAGAATGAGCTTGCTGGAGAGGTCCAGAAGAAGCTTGGCCTGAAAAATCTTATGGAGGTGCCTCGCATCACCAAGATCACGCTCAACATGGGCGTGGGCGAAGCGGTTGCCGATAAAAAGGTCATTGATAATGCGCGCGCTGATATGGAAAAGATTGCAGGCCAAAGGCCTGTGACGACGATTGCCAAGAAATCGGTCGCCGGCTTCAAGATTCGAGATGGCATGCCCATTGGTTGCAAGGTGACTTTGCGTCGCGAGCGCATGTACGAGTTCCTGGATCGACTTGTTAACATCGCGATCCCGCGTATTCGTGACTTCCGTGGCCTTAACCCGAAGTCTTTTGACCGGCAGGGTAATTACAGCCTGGGTGTCCAGGAGCAGATTATTTTCCCGGAAATCAACTACGACGAAATTGACGAGTTGCGTGGTCTGGATATCGTTATCACGACGACAGCACGCACACCCGAGGCAGGTAAGGCGCTGCTCGAGGCGTTCAACTTCCCATTTAAGAAATAGAGTATTTGTACTGAACGCGCTGCGTGGTAATCCCTCGCAACGACAATTTTTTGACAAATTTGACGACGAGTAATTAGAAACATGGCTAAAAAGTCGATGATCATGCGTGAAATCAAGCGTGCCAAGCTCGTTTCCCGGCAGGCTGAGAAGCGCAAGGCACTCAAGGCGATCGTTCGCAACATCCATAGCTCCGATGAGGAGCGAGCCGTTGCGCAAGCGAAGCTCAACAAGTTGCCACGTGACGGCAGCCCGACGCGTCAGCGGAATCGTTGTGCCATTACGGGTCGTCCGCACGGTGTTTATCGCAAGTTTGGCCTGGGCCGTAACAAGCTACGTGAAGCCGCCATGAACGGCGAAGTTCCTGGCCTCACGAAAGCCAGCTGGTAGGCGGAGACAGACTATGAGTATGACCGATCCGATTGCAGACATGCTGACGCGAATTCGTAACGGGCAAAAGGCGCGCAAAGTTGCCGTCTCTATGCCAGCGTCAAAAACGAAGGAAGCCGTTGCGAAAGTGCTGCAGGACGAAGGCTACATCACGGGATACGCGACTGACGGTGAAGGCGCTGAGAAGGCGCTCACTGTCGAGCTCAAGTATTTCGAGGGTGTTCCAGTTATCGAGAAGATCCAGCGCGCCAGTCGACCGGGCCTGAGAATCTACCGCGGCAAGGAAGAGCTGCCGAAGGTATTGGGTGGACTCGGTGTTGCGATCGTTTCGACGTCGGCTGGCGTAATGAGCGACCGACAGGCGAGGGAAAAAGGTATTGGCGGTGAGGTACTCTGCGTCGTTTCGTGACGCTTGCGCCTTACTGAAAAGAGACAAGACTATGTCAAGAATTGCAAAAGAACCGGTTGAGCTGCCAAAAGGCGTCGAGTTCAAGCGAGACGGGAACGTTGTCACACTGAAGGGTGGCAAGGGCGAGCTGTCGATGGAGCTGAACTCGGAAGTCGAGCTCAAGCAGGATGCTAACGTATTGAGTTTTGCGCCGCGCTCGCGCTCGCGTTTCGCGACCGCCGTGGCCGGTACGATGCGTTCGATCGTCGCCAACATGGCAATTGGCGTGTCCGAAGGATTTGAGCGCAAGCTCGAGCTCGTAGGCGTTGGTTATCGCGCCCAGGCTCAGGGCAAGAAGCTCAGTTTGACGCTTGGCTTTTCGCACCCGGTTGAGTACACGGTGCCGGAAGGCATTAACGTCGAAACACCGAGTCAGACTGAAGTCGTTATCAGAGGCGCTGACAAGCAGCAAGTGGGTCAGGTCTCGGCAGAAATTCGCCGCTTCCGTCCGCCCGAGCCTTACAAAGGCAAGGGTGTGCGATACGCCGACGAGCGTGTCGTTCTGAAGGAAGCGAAGAAGAAATAACCAGGGTTAACACCATGAAGATGGACAAGAAACAAAGTCGCTTACGTCGTGCCCGTCGGGGACGCGCCAAGATCCGTGAACTCGAGGCAGTCAGGCTCAGCGTTCACCGTACGCCGCGCCATATTTACGCTCAGGTCATTGCGTCTGCTGACAACCAGATTCTCGTGTCGGCATCGTCACTCGAGGCCGAGGTGCGCAAGGGCATCAAGAATGGTGGCAATGTTGAGGCAGCCGCCATAGTCGGTGCCCGGATCGCCGAGAAGGCGAAAGCGGCCGGCATCGATACGGTTGCATTCGATCGATCGGGTTTTCGTTATCACGGCCGTGTTAAGGCGCTGGCTGATGCGGCTCGTGAGGCCGGACTGAAGTTCTAATTAATCAAGGAAAGTTTTGATGGCCCTGTGCCATCGGTGACCAACATGGCTAGAAACGAACACAATCAATCGAACGACGATTTCATCGAAAAACTGGTGACGGTAAACCGCGTTGCCAAAGTTGTTAAGGGTGGTCGTCAATTTGGCTTCACGGCACTGACAGTTGTTGGCGACGGACAGGGCAAGGTCGGATTCGGCTACGGCAAGGCCCGTGAAGTGCCGATCGCGATTCAGAAGGCGATGCAAAACGCGCGTAACAATATGATCGAAATCAACCTGAATAACGACACGTTGCAGTACGCCAAGAAAGGCCGGCACGGTGCGACACTGGTCTACATGCAGCCGGCATCCGAGGGTACTGGCGTAATTGCCGGTGGTGCGATGCGCGCGGTATTCGAGGCGGCCGGTGTTCGTAATGTGCTGGCCAAGAGTTACGGTTCGCGTAACCCCATAAACGTTGTTCGCGCAACGATCAAGGGACTGTCGGAGATTCATTCGCCCCAGGCCATCGCGGCGAAGCGCGGCAAGAAAGTTAAGGAAATCCTCGCCTGAGCAAGGCTGAGGGTTATTGCATAAGAGTCATTAGAGACAAGATCATGGCGACGCCAAAAGAGTTAAAGGTCACGCTGGTCAAGAGCAAGTTTGGGCGGCTGAAGAGCCACAAAGCCTGTGTTGCTGGCCTGGGGCTTCGAAAGATGCATCAAACCGTGACGGTCATCGACACGCCGGAGAATCGCGGCATGATCAATCGCGTTTCGTACCTCCTGTCAGTAGAGGAAGCCTGACATGCGTTTGAATACTATTTCACCCGGTAAGGGTGCAAAGAAAGCGGGCAAGCGCCTGGGTCGCGGACATTCTGCCGGCCAGGGCAAGACGAGCGGTCGTGGCCAGAAGGGTCAGCACGCGCGCTCTGGCGGATACCACAAGGTCGGCTTCGAAGGCGGCCAGATGCCGTTACAGCGTCGCTTGCCGAAGGTCGGTTTTCGCTCGCGCATGGCGCGCCTGACGGCTGAGCTGCGCCTGCACGAACTGGAAATACCTTCAGCAGACGTCATCGACATCGATGTGCTGAAGAAAGCGAACCTCGTTCCGGCATTCGTGACCAAAGTGAAGGTCATCAAGTCCGGCGAGATCAAGAAAGCGGTCAAGCTGAAAGGTATCGCAGTCACCAGGGGTGCTCGCGCAGATATCGAAAAAGCTGGTGGCAGCATCGAAGCCTAGTTGGCTTCGGTATTTTGGATTGAGAAACAGGTACTAACGTGGCGAAGAAGCCCCAACAAAGTCCGGCAGATCTTGCGAAGCAAGCGAGCAAACTAGGCGAGCTGAAAGTTCGCTTGTTGTTTCTCGTGGGCGCACTGATTGTATACCGCGTTGGCACCTACATTCCGGTGCCTGGCGTGGACCCGGTTGCGCTGGCCGATTTCTTCGAGCAGCAGTCGGGCAATCTCCTCGGCATGTTCAATATGTTCTCGGGTGGTGCGCTGTCACGCTTCGGTATTTTTGCCCTCGGCATCGTTCCGTATATTTCCTCGTCGATCATCATGCAGATGGCGAGCCATATCGTTCCCAGCCTGCAGGCATTGCGCAAGGAAGGAGAATCGGGTCGTCGCCAGATTGTGAAGTACACGCGCTACGGTACGGTCGCTCTGGCAAGTTTCCAGTCGATCGCGGCAGCTTCATGGCTGTCGAACCAGGCTGGCCTGGTGGTCAACCCGGGCACGGCGTTCCTGATCACGGCCTGCATTACGCTCGTTACAGGCACGACGTTTCTGATGTGGCTGGGCGAACAGATCACGGAGCGCGGTATTGGTAACGGTATCTCCATGATCATTCTCGCGGGTATCGTTGCCGGATTGCCGGCGGCCATCGCCGGAACAGCTGAGCTGGTCCGCAACGGCGAGATGAGCCCCGTTACGGCAATCATGATGCTGCTCGGCGGTGTCGCGGCGATCATATTTGTCGTCTACATGGAGCGTGCGCAACGGCGCATCACCGTGAACTACGCACGGCGACAGCAGGGCCGGAAGATGTTCCAGGCGCAGAGCACGCATTTGCCCTTCAAGATCAACATGTCCGGCGTAATCCCGCCGATCTTTGCCTCGAGCATCTTGATGTTCCCGGCAACGATCGCACAGTTTTTTGGTCAGGCCGCCGAGCCCAATGCCGTGCAGCGTGCACTGCAGACCGTCGGCGCGAATCTGGGCCCCGGACAGCCTGTTTACGTATTGCTGTACGCATCGATGATCATTTTCTTCTGCTTCTTCTACACGGCGCTGATGTACAACTCGAAGGACACGGCGGACAACCTGAAGAAAGCGGGCGCATTCCTGCCCGGCATACGCCCGGGCGCACATACCGCGGACTACATCGACCGCGTATTGACCCGCTTGACCTTTTGGGGATCGATTTACATCGCCGGCGTCTGTCTCTTGCCGGAATTGGTACGCATGTTCTACCCGAGCATGCCGTTCAGTTTCGGCGGCACATCGCTGCTGATCCTGGTCGTCGTAACGATGGACTTCATGTCGCAGATGCAGGCGCACGCGATGAGCCAGCAATACGAAGGCATGATGCAGAAAGCCAACTTGAGAAATTACGGCCGTGGAGGCCAGGTACGCTGAGCTTGCTCAGCGGAATAGGAGAACGCTCATGAAAGTCAGAGCATCAGTTAAGAAAATTTGCAGAAACTGCAAAATCATTCGTCGCAACGGCGTTGTACGAGTGATCTGCACCGACGCGCGGCATAAGCAGCGTCAAGGTTAAATTGAGAGGACTACGCTAGTGGCACGTATAGCAGGAATAAACATTCCGTTAACCAAACACGTCGTGATTGCACTGACGTCGATCTACGGTATTGGCAACTCGCGCGCACAAAAGATTTGTGATGCGGCTGGTGTTGCGCCGAATACCCAGGTCAAGGATCTCGCAGAGCCCGAGGTTGCAAACCTTCGCTCGGCCGTGGCCAAGTTTACGGTGGAAGGTGATTTGCGCCGTGAAATTTCTATGAATATCAAGCGGTTAATGGATCTTGGCAGCTATCGCGGAATCCGGCATCGGCGTGGATTGCCGCTGCGTGGACAGCGTACACGCATCAATGCGCGCACGCGTAAAGGTCCGCGACGGCCGATCAAGCGCTAACGCAGTATCAGTAGGAAAGAGCTTGCCTCGAGAAGAACGACATGAGGCAAACATTTGT
>JABDNG010000133.1 GCA_013001045.1 Woeseiaceae bacterium
TTATCAAGGGCGAAACGCTGTCTGAGGAGGAGCGCAAGCGCTATCTTAAAATCGCGCGGCGACACACCGTAAGACTGGGAAGTCTGATTGGCGATCTGTTCGAGTTGTCAAAACTGGATTCCGCCAGTGTGACACCGCAACTGGAATCGTTCTCCGTCCCGGAGCTGGTGCAGGACATTGCGCAGGAATTTCAGCTACAGGCGGAGAAGAAAAACATCACTCTGTCTCTCAAACTTGATACTAACTCGGCTTTTACGATCGGGGATATTGGCCTCATCCAGCGCGTACTGGAAAACCTGGTTCGAAACGCTATTCGATTCACGCCAGCCGGAGGCGAAGTGACCCTGAGCATTTCCGAGCGCCCGCAATCGGTGGCCGTTGCTGTTTCTGATACGGGTGCGGGCATTCCTGACAACGAGATATCGCATATCTTCGATCGCTTTTATCGATCCGATCAGGGTAATGGTGCGCGATCCGATTCATCGGGGCTGGGACTCGCCATCGTGAAAAAAATCCTGGACCTGCATGACAGTCGTATTACTGTCGTCAGCAAGGTCAACGCAGGGACGCGCTTTGAGTTTGAGCTTCCACGTCACAGACAGGCCGCCTGACAATTAATCAGCGACAGAGTCTGTCGCATCGTTGTGCGAAACACTCCACAGTTCACTCACGCAGGTCTTTTGCTTCGTAGCCATCGCTTACAACGGGCGATGCAATTGGCAAACTTGTGCCCTTCAGGCGTTTCAGTCCCAGGAGCGGTCGCATCCAGCTGATTCTGCGAGAAAACAGTTCGTAGCCACCTATCGATAGGGCGACGGTACCCGTGGTAATGGCCAGGAATTTTGACAAGATCGACCAATCAAGAGGAACGATGACGTATTCGAGCGCCACGATGATCGTGAGGTGCAGGCAAAATAGCGGGTAGACGGCGCCGTTGAGATACGTCAATAGACGGCCAGGGCGTTGCAGGTAGCGTCCCGCGTAACCCAGACAGGTAAGCAACCAGAACCAGACGTTGGATACCCGCAAGACACAAAACCAGACATAGGTTCGAATGTCCGTTTGCCCATTATCCAGCGGCGTGAAACCTCCCTCCTCGGGCGACCAGAACTGAGCGAACAATGCCGCCGTGGCCACTAGCGCCAACGCGAGAGAATGACTGCGTAATGCTTGTGTGCGATCCAGCAACGGCCTGCTGGAGGCCAGCAGAAAGCCGGCTATAAAGATAATGAGCCAGTGACTGAAATTCGCCCAATCGTGTATGAGATCGGGAAACCCGGGAAACCAGGCGCGCAACGCGATCTCGACAACGGCCAGGGGGACAATCGCATAATATAGACGCGCTCCTCGCGAGAACCTTTGCGACCAATGCCCGAGTTGTTTGCGTCCTGCGGAACCCTTGAAGTGGCTGAATATCGGCCAGCCCAGGATACAAAAGAGGAAGAGATAGGCGATGAACCAGTAGTGATGCCAGCTCAAGTTACCGGCAGGGTAGACACCCTCGGTAAAGAACATTGGATAAAACCCAGCGAATGAGCCGCTGAAGTCACCGATGAACCGTTTCTCGAGAAATATCATCGGCGGCACAATGACCAGTACCCCAAAGACCAGTGGCACGAGCAGCCGCACCGCACGATCCCGCATGAACTGCGACCTGTCTCGATGGCGAAGCGCAAAAGACACACCGACCCCAGAGATGAGAAACAGCAATGCCAGCCTGAACTCGTGCAGAAAGCCGATCATCACCTGCAGAAAGGTGCTTGTTTCGGCGTTCTGAATCATGGGAATTCCACCCGGCACGAAGGCAATCGCCGCATGGAAATAGATCAACAGCCCAAATGCGATGACGCGTAACCAGTCCAGATCGGCGCGCCTCTCATTGATGGCGAGATTGCTGGCATTGCCGGCAGCAAAACTTCCGTTTCCCATTGCTGTTTTCCTGCGAAACATCAATGGCTATTAAACGCCTTCGAACTCTCCGGCTCTGCCGGAATAGTGGTGAATGCTGACGGATTTCAAAATCCGAAAGCTTTTCTAGGAATTCGAAAGCTCGCTCTTTCGGTAGTCCGTAGGCGTCATTTGGTAATGCGCCCGAAAGGCGGCATTGAACGAAGAGATCGATCGAAAACCGACATCCAGAGCGATTGTCAGCACAGGGGCTCGTGGCTCCTTAACAAGCCGTCGCGCGGCTTCTTCGACACGATAACGGTTAACGAACTGATTGAAGTTCTGATAGCCGAGGTTGCGGTTAATCGTACGACGCAGCTGATACTCCGGCACCTTCAGGCTTGCTGCCAGTTCGGCGATGCGCAGGTCATGGTTGATGTACGCGAGATCGTCGGTCATCAGTCTATTGAGTTCTTTAACCAGCGGCGTTTCCTCAGGCAACACCGGCACCGAAGGGCGCGAATCCCTCAGGACGAAGGACGGATTATGCCGCAGGAAAGCGAGGTTAATCGTCAGCGTCACAGCGAAGATTGCCGCCATCCCGAGTAGCTCGACCAGTTCCGGCACATCCCATCCCGTGACCAGCTCGGTTGCCACGACGGCCGCAACGATCACAGCGATGCTGGCGGCAAACACGCGCCGCAGCTTTAAACGACTCTCCACGACATCGTTTTCTCGACCCCTCCAGACGATGAATATCGCGCCGACAGCGAATCCCAGTTTGGCCAGCTGAACAGTAGCCATTACGTAGAGGTTCACGGCAGCGCCTGTTGCCCCCCTCTCCAGTCCAATCCACATCGCCACGACAAGGTAAAACGCAGCAATGATCCAGACCGATAAGGGCGGCCCTCGGTCATCTTCGAACAGGTCCCAAGTAAAAAGAAACAACAAAGGCGGAATGGCATCTGCCGGCAAGACGAGCCATGGCCCGAGCTCCAAATTGATGTGGTCGAAAACGGGCGATGAAACAAGGTAGGAAACGGCACCTATCGCGAGTGCCACAGCAAGCACGCGAGTGCGGTAAGGGTTTGGAGATACGGCAAGCGCGGTCACCGATAGTAATACCTGGGACACAGCGAGTATGCGCAGCACCAGGATGGCAGCAGTCATTGTTGTCATGCAGCTAGACTACACCCGGCAGAATATGCGCGCATCGACAAGACCAGGAATGCAGTCGAAATGATCGAGCGCGCCTGTAAACACGTCGGCGGCGATAAGTAAGTCAACCCGACGTCGCTCCAAATGGAAGACCCGGGCAACGGTCATGACAAGGCGGAAAATCAGCGCCAGGAAGGCCAATCGCATTGGTCAGCCTTGGGCTGTTTATAATGTAGCACAGCCCGCTGGCTGAACTTTGTGTTAGCTTCTTATTTAAAAAGAGAATCCAACTCATGATGCGCTTCCTTATTCACTCGCCTGTCTCTCATTTCGCGCGAGAATTGCCCGAGCACCCAGCCCTGAGCTTCAATGGGCAGGAGATGAGCTACGCGGCGCTCGATGCGGCAAGCAATCAGCTGGCCAATGCGCTTATTGAAAACGGTATGAAGAAGCACGAGCGAGTCGGAATCTTCATGCACAAGAGCCTGGAACTCGGGGTAGCAATATATGGCGCCCTCAAGGCCGGCGGGGTTTTCGTTCCACTCGATCCCTTCCTGCCCGTCGAAAGACTGCAGTTCATTTTGCAAGACTGTCAAATCGAGCACTTGATAAGTACTGACAAGCTGGCAAAGCAAATTTCCGAGCTGACAAACGCGTCAACTCTTCGTGTCTACGGCGTTAGCTCCGAAACACCATTCGCGCAAACTGACTGGCGGCAAATCCGAGAGTTCCCTACGACCGCGCCGGACGTTTCGCTCATCGACCAGGATCTGGGCTATATAATGTATACGTCCGGCTCGACTGGACATCCAAAAGGCATGATGCATACCCATCACGGCAGTATTAGTTACGCACGATGGGGGGCCATTCACGTCGACCTGACTCCTGCTGACCGCGTCGCAAGCCATGCGCCGTTGCATTTCGACCTGAGCATCTTTGACTTTTTCTCCACCGCGCAGGCCGGGGCCACCGTCGTCCTTGTGCCTGAACCTGTGACCAAATTGCCTGCAAGCTGGACCGCTTGCATCGAAAGCGAGCGCATTAGCGTCGTGTTTACGGTGCCATTTACACTGATTGAAATGCTCCAGCGTGGCGCAATGGATAAGCGGGATCTGTCATCTCTTCGCTGGATCCTTTTTGGCGGTGAGCCGTTCCCGCCGAAGCATTTGCGTCTGCTGATGCGAGCGCTTCCGGAGACGCGCTTCACCAATGTCTATGGTCCCGCCGAGGCGCCGTCATGCACATGCTATGACGTGCCACCCTTAGAAGACGACGCCGACGAACCTATCCCCATCGGCACGGTATCGCTCAACTCTGCTGATCTCATTATCGGCGAGGACGATTCGGAATGCGGCATCGACGAAGAAGGGGAACTCTGCATCCGCAGTTCTACGCTAACGAAGGGTTATTGGAATCGACCGGATCTGAACGCGAGAGTTTTCTTGCGGAAAGACTCCTTTGGGCCATTCCCAGACGTCTATTTTCGCACCGGCGATCTCGTCATGCGACGCGCCGACGGTCAACTCCGGTTTCTCGGCCGCAAAGACCGCATGGTCAAGACGCGCGGCTACAGAGTAGAACTGGACGAAGTTGAAGCTGCGCTTGCCAGCCACGACCGCGTCTCGGAGGCCGCGGCGTTCACCATACCTGATGCGCATGGCAGCAAGGCGATTTTCGCCAGCGTAATTCTGCATGGTAAAGGCGACGACGCTACGACTGCTATCCTGCAGCACGCAAGCAACAAGATTCCAGCTTATGCCCTGCCCCAGCACATCGAGATCGTCGCCGACTTTCCTCGAACCAGCAGCGGTAAAATTGATCGCAAGCGACTCGCCGATCAACAAACGGAAACGAACGGTTCGCGAAAACCCGGACAATCATGACGGTGCGTGCTCAAAAATTCTGGTGTTATGTAAAAAGTTGCTCGGGGCAATGGCGTGGTTGCTAATATGACCGTAGACTAAGACTAACTAAAACAAACACGCAGGTGAGTGTGGATCGGCCGTGTTGTTTCGCGGGAATCGCCAAGCGTGCCGAGCCACGGCGAACAGCGGCGGCCGCAACGAATGGCAAGCCGGGGGCTTTCCTCATGACCAACCAACTCTTGATTCTGGACTATATACGGACCGAGATTCTTCACGACGCTGGGTGTTCCATCGGTGTTGACGACGAGCTTCTGCTTGACGGCGTGTTGGACTCGTTAGCCGTAATGCGACTTGTCGCATTCCTGGAAGCAAATACCGGAACTGCCATTCCGCCAGAGGATGTCACACTCGAGAATTTTCGCTCGATAGGTGCGATCGCCGCGTATCTTGATCAACCGAGCGCAAGCCCGTGACCACGCTACATCCGGCGATAGGCTTTCAACCATGACGCATCCGGTTCAGCAAACTCCGGCGAGCGACATCTGGATCGACGCCACTGAACAACAATCGAATCTGACCCGAAGTCAGTTTCTTTTCTGGCTGGGCCAGACACGGTACCCGGACTCGCCGCTCTACAATATACCTTTTGCGTTTCACCTCACCGGCAAACTTGACGTGGATCGTTTCCAGCGTGCTTTTGCTGCGGAAGTTTCCTCGAACGATGCGCTACAGACCGTCGTCAAAGTTAGCAACAATATCCCGATGCAACATGTAGCCGAAGGGCAAGTGCTGGCGAAGCTGATTGGCGGTGCCAGAAACCTGCCATTCATAGACTTCAGGGATGACGACGATCCTGCAACAAGCGCAAGACAATGGCTACTATTGCACGCGAGACGGATTCTACGCCTCGATGAGCGGATGTTTGACAGCGCGATGCTGGCGATCGGCGAAGAGGAATTCATCTGGTTTTTGAATCAGCATCACCTGATTACGGACGCGCTGTCATCGCTGAAAATCCTCGATCGAGTCATGCAGGCCTACGCGGACCCTCAGCAGGCGCTCGCCGAACAACCCTCGTTTGCTGACTATGCGCTCAAAGAACGGCGCGACAGAGTGGACGCGCAACTCGAGCCTGCGCGGCGGCACTGGCGGAATCAGACGATGGCGGAATCAGATGAGCTGGTCTTTTATGGTATTCGTCCCTCGCACACCAGTCCGACTAGTGAACTTGTAGAACTGAAACTGGATGCCACCGAATCCAACGCACTGAATCGTATCGCCGAATCTACCGGCATGCTGAGTAAGGATCTTGGGCTGTTCTGTGTATATGCTGCACTGCTCGCAAGCTTTGTCGCACGAGTAACGAATGCCAGGAAGTTTGTAATCGGCGTACCGCTGCACAATCGCATGGACCTGGCGTCCAAGGAAACGCCGGGACTGCTTGTCGAAGTGCTGCCGCTCGCTATCGACATAAACGACGGCGATACGTTTCAGTCATTACTGCAGCGTATCAAGGCGAACAGCGTGCAAATGCTTCGTCATGCCGGTTCCGGATCGACGACGCCCGACGCCGGCCGCAAATGCCATGTGGTCCTGAATTTTTTCAACACTCCTTTTAAGACCGTTGATGGCCTGAAAGTCTCTACCGAGTGGATGCACCCGGGGGCGTCGGATGCCGAGCATAAGTTGCGTCTTCACGTTCACAAATACGACCACGAGGCACCGTTCAAGCTGCAGTTTGAATTTAATTGTGGCGCTTTCGACGACGCCAAGCGGAAGCTTGCGCTACAGCATTTTGGCAAGATTCTCTCGGCATTCTCCAGTCAGCTCGATCAACCTGTTCTGCAGGTCAACCTGCTAACAGCGGACGAACGGGATCGTTTTATTAATAGATTCAATGATACCGACACGCCCTACCCGACAACGAGCGTGCTCGAATTGTTTGATCAGCAAGTCAAAATGGCGCCGGACAGGGTAGCCGTCAATGAGGGTAATCGAACTTGCAGCTACGGCGAACTGGATGCCCAGGCAACGGCACTTGCAATTGATCTCGCGCGACGCGGCGCCGCCGCGGGCGCCCTGATACCGATCTCGCTCGGCAGGGGTACCGAAGCAGTTGTCGCGATGCTAGCTGTACTCAAAACAGGGGCTGCGTACCTACCGTTGAATCCCTTCGAACCGCCGCTGCGACTGTCGGCCATACTTTCGGACGCGCTCAATTCGACGTTTCGCCAGATCGGTCCACTCGTCACCATGGCGAACCTGCCAACTCCGGATGTTCGTATCGATCGACTCGATATCCAGCTCGCGGATCCAGGCGAAGTGGATTCGGCGCTAGCCGTGCAACGTCGTAGCCATGATGCGGCGTACGTCATCTATACGTCGGGCTCCACAGGAACGCCGAAAGGCGTCGTAGTCGAAGATAGCTCACTCGCGAATTACCTGCTCTGGGCACGTGACCAGTACACCCATGGACCGGTCGACTTCGCCTTTCATTCTTCGCCGGCTGTAGATCTCACGATAACGTCGCTCTATCTGCCGCTAATTACAGGTGGACGCATCGAGGTTTTTCACGAGGAAGGCGATCAAGGTGAGATTCCTATCGTCAACGTCTTTAAGGCGGACAACGTCGACGCAGTAAAGCTCACTCCCGCCCACCTGAACATCCTTCAATCCTTGCCCGGCAAGGCCCGGCGAATCCGCACACTGATTCTGGGTGGTGAAGATCTGAAGTCTTCGAACGTCCGCGGCGTCCTTGATAAATTTCCGGCAGATGTTCGCATATTCAATGAGTATGGACCGACCGAGGCGACGGTTGGATGTATGATCCACAAGTTCGAAGCGACGCGTGACCAATGGATATCTGTTCCGATTGGCATGCCAATCGCAAATAGCCGCATCTATCTTATGAACGAAGCTGGCCAGCCCGTGCCCGAGGGCGTCGTGGGCGAAATATGTGTCGGCGGAGCGGGTGTCGCGCGCGGCTACCTGACGCAGGCAGACGAAACGGCGGCGAGATTCGTACAGAACGCGCTGGAACCCGATGGACGATTGTATCGCACGGGCGACCTCGGGCGTTGGTCGCATGGCGCGCGGCTCGAGTATCTGGGCCGCGACGACGGACAAGCCAAGATTCGGGGCGTCCGCGTCGAGACGGCAGAAGTACAGGCAGCATTACAAGATCACCCGGGAGTCTCCGACTGTGTAGTTATTCTTGACGATCCCGCAAAGAGGCAAAATGTTCAGTATTGCGCTAGCTGCGGCATTCCATCCAATCATCCGGACGTGCAATTCGATTCTCGCGGCGTGTGTAGTTTGTGCATAGCGTATGACCAGTTCAAGAAACAGGCACAGAGCTACTTCAAGACGCCGTCGGAGTTTGAGGCACTTGCCAAGAAAATAAGATCGGACAGACAGGGCGAATACGATTGTATTGCGCTGTTTAGTGGCGGCAAAGACAGCACTTATATGGTGTACAAACTCGTGCAGTTCGGATTGCGCCCGCTCGCATTTACCCTCGATAACGGTCATATTTCAGATGGCGCGAAAGCCAATATCGAACGGGCCGTCAAGCATCTTGGCGTTGACCATACATTCGGATCGACGCCACATATGTCGGAGATTTTCGCCGACAGCCTGTCCCGCTATAGCAATGTCTGCAACGGTTGTTTCAAGACAATCTATACGCTCAGCGTCAACCTTGCTCGACAGAAGAACATTGGCTATATCATTACCGGGCTTTCGCGTGGCCAGATCTTTGAAACGCGCCTGCACGACTTGTTTCGCCACCGCATTTTTGACAGTGCCACCATCGAGCAGCAAATCATAAACGCCAGGAAAATCTATCACCGTATGGAAGATACCGTCGCCAAGGTTCTCGACGTCGCAATTTTTGCGAACGATGATCTTTACACGGATATCGGCTTTGTGGATTTTTACCGTTACTGGGACGTGCCACTCGAAGAGGTCTATACATTTCTGCGGGAACGGGCGCCCTGGGTTCGGCCAAAAGACACCGGTCGGTCTACAAATTGCCTGATCAACGACGCGGGAATTTTTGTCCATAAACAGGAACGCGGCTACCACAACTACGCGCTGCCCTACAGTTGGGACGTGCGTCTCGGTCACAAGACCCGCGAAGAGGCGCTGGATGAACTCAATGACGATATCGATGTCGATCGCGTGAGGGATATTTTACGGGACGTCGGCTATGCCGAACGAAAGGCAGCCGGTTCTGATGATAATCGCGTGTTGCGTGCTTACTACGTCGGCGACCCTATCAGCGATGCCCAAATGAAAGCGTTTCTGAGTGAAAGATTGCCGTCCGAGATGATCCCGTCGAGCCTGATCCGGATCCAGGAGATTCCGCTGACCCCGAGTGGCAAAGTTGACCGACTCGGCCTGCCGGCAGCCGATCTCAACGCGTCCCGTGAAGACTATACAGCGCCGAGGACAGAGTTGGAGGAACGGCTTGCCGATATTTGGCAACGCATCCTCGGCCACGAGCGTGTCGGTGTGTTTGACAACTTTTTCGATATCGGCGGTCATTCTCTACCCGCAATTCAGGTGATATCCCGCATATCCGAGGCGTTTGATATCGACCTGCCTATCCGCTCGTTTTTTAACGCACCGACGATTGCCAATATCGCAGAGACAGTCGAGAACATGCTCATTGAACAGATCGAGCAACTCAGCGACGTAGAAGCAGAACGGCAACTGACCGATATACAATATGATTGAAGGGACTAGCAGCAACCGTCAACGCCTGAGCTCGGCGCAGCGCGCCCTTCTCGACGAGCGTCTTCGAGGACGGAAAGTAAAGCCGGAGGCCCAATCCGCACCCAGGGATCCCGAGGCGCCGGTCCCATTGACGCCGTTGCAGGCACAGATCTGGGCTCTTGCCCAAAGCCACCCGCAGGTTGCGGCCTACAATATGCACCGCGCCCTGCGCTTCACCGGCAACCTCGACATCGCGGCACTGCGCAATGCGATTGCCGTCTTGGTCAACCGGCACGAAGCGTTGCGCACAGTTTTTGCCATACGCGGTCGCGAGATCGTGCAAATCGTTCGCCCGCAGGTCGACATCGAATTGCAAATCGAATCGCCTGACAACAGCATGATTCGTGCGGAAGCCGAGCTCAGAAAGCCATTTGACCTGGCTTCCGGGCCCTTGATTCGGTTTTTACTCCTCGAAGAAGCGCCGAACCGTCACGTGTTTCTTGTCGCTGTACATCATATTGTAGCGGACGAGTGGTCACTGGATATCTGCCTCACTGAACTCAACATGGCATACAACGGTCAGGAAATCGAAGTCGAATCCCCGTCACAGTACAGTGACTACGCCTTGCAGAAACTGGCGGATATCGATCGAAATTCAGCGACACATGTGGAATTCTGGCGAGACAGGCTGACAGACATAGAGCACTCAATTCAACTACCTTTTGATTACACGCGACCGCCGACCCAGACATTTGACGGCGATTTCTTGCGCGTTGCAATTGATACGGCATTGATGGAGCGATTGGTCGCACTGGCTGCACGATTCGACGTCACGCCGTTCGTTCTAATGTACACCGCGTACGCCGTTATGCTCGCGCGACTCAGCGGCCAGACGCGGTTCGCCGTCGGTGTGCCGTCAGCGAATCGTCTCGGTGGTGGGACAGAGACAGCGATCGGTCTTTTCGTAGCAAGCCTCCCGTTGCCTTGTCGTATTGACCACGACAATACGTTCGTTCACTGCCTTGAAGCATCCCGCGATAGTTTTCTCGATGCAATGATGAACCTGGACTTCGCATTTGACGATCTGCTATCGGCAATTGCCTGCGAGCGAAAGCGCAACGGAAATCCCTTGTTTCAGACGATGTTCGTACAGGAGACTGACTCGCTAGAGACACTCGATTGGTCCGAACTCGAGGCTGAACGTGTCGAACTCAACGGCGGTTGCTCGAAGTTTGATCTGACCATATTCGTGGATCCGAACACGCGCACGCCTACCGTCGCTGTCGAGTTCAACACCGCATTGTTCGCCGCGACAACCGCACGACGGATCATATCGAGCTATGTGCAGGTGCTGGAAGCAATCGTAAACGATCCGGACGTGACGGTTGGTCGGATTGACATCTTGCCAACCGCAATGCGTCGACAACTTCTGTCTGACTTCGGCAGCGGCCTGGCGCTGGAAGTCCCGGATCATCCTCGAGCCAAGACCATACCCGGGCAGATTCTGCAAACGGCCGAGTCGACCCCGGACGCGGTCGCACTAGTGTTCGACGATCAGCGCCTGACGTACCGGGAACTTGTTGATGAAGCGGGCCGGCTGGCGGCCCGCCTTCGAGCTTGCGGTATCGGCGCAGGCGATATGGTGGGCATCTTCATGGACCGATCGTTGCACCAGCTGATTGGCGTCCTTGGGGTGCAACTTGCCGGCTCCGCTTACGTGCCGCTGGATCCAGGATACCCGGAAGAGCGTCTCAATATCATATTCGAAGATCTTGCGGAGTCGACGAGCGGCGGGATGCCGCATGTTGTCACTACTGCGGAGCTTGCCGCCCGCCTTCGCAGCGACATTGCAGTCGTGCTGATCGACAGTGACGACGCGTCTACCCTGGCGCCGATTTCTGCTGTCGATATCAATCCTTCATCTCCGGCATATGTCATTTACACGTCGGGCTCAACAGGCAGGCCCAAAGGCGTAGTGGTGACACATGCTAATCTCCTGGCGTCGACGGCCGCGCGTCATCAGTACTATGACCTTCCGAAGCATTACCTGTTGGTACCCTCGTTCGCGTTTGACAGCTCAGTTGCTGGCATATTCTGGACACTGAGTTGTGGCGGTACGCTCGTTATCCCGTCGACGTCAGACTGCCGCGACCCCGTCGCCTTGGGCAGGATTATCAGTGCGGCTGGAATAACTCATACATTGATGTTGCCGTCACTGTGGCAGTGGGTATTGCTGCGCCATACGGTCGAGCAATTCCAGTCGCTCGAAACCACTATTGTCGCTGGCGAGGCCTGTAGTCAGGAGTTGGTCGATCTTCACCACGCCATGCTTCCCGACGTACGATTGTACAACGAGTATGGCCCTACCGAGGCGACCGTCTGGGCTAGCGTGCATGAGTGTAGCGCCGACGTGACAGCGGCCACCTCCGTTCCCATAGGCCGACCAATTGCCGGTTCGCACCTGTACGTACTTGACCAACGGCTGAATCTAGTCCCCGTTGGTGTAACCGGCGAACTGTACATTGGCGGGGCCGGGGTCGCGGCCGGATACCTGCAAAGACCTGAAGAAACCGCGGCGCGATTCGTGTCGGATCCTTTTGTCGCCGGCGAAGTCGTCTACCGCACCGGTGATCTTGTGCGGTGGCACCAAGACGGAGCACTCGAGTTCGTCGGCAGGGCCGATAGTCAGCTAAAGCTGCGTGGTTACCGCATAGAGCCGACAGAAATCGAAGCACGCCTATGTGCGCATTCTGACGTTCTCGAGAGCGGCGTAACGATCCTGGCCGACGATTCAGTTGACGATGTCGATATACAACGAACGTTCGAGCTTGCGAAACGATTGCCGGCGTCGCTAGTCGAGAAATTATTGCTGCAAGTCGAAAACGGAGAGGACTCACCGTGACTCGACGAATCCGTCGCAATCCGGGATTTGACGTGACGCTCGATATCAAGGATGACGATTTCATCAATCCACCGCGGAGCGGGCAACGGCAATGGTAGCTTAGCCAGGCGATGGAAGGATTCGCCGCAAATCTCACTGAACTCGATGCAGTCGCCGCACGATTTGTTCCGGGCGCCGCCGAACATCGCTATGAGGACCGCACACACCGTAGTCTCAGCGATGAAGAGATCATGAAGGATTGGCAAGTTCGGATGATGCAGTCCATGGCAGAGGCCGCAACCCGACAACATCGCGACATTCTGGAAATCGGCTTCGGCCGCGGCATATCTGCCGAGTTCATCCAGCAATGCGGTGTCAAGTCGCTTACGATCATCGAATGCAACGATTCGGTTGTCGAACGATTCAATCGCTGGCGCGCTCGGCATGCTGCACAAGATATCCGACTTGTGCACGCCCGGTGGCAGGACGCGCTGCAGCAGCTATCCACGTACGACGCGATCTTCGTTCACACCTATCCGTTGAATGAAAAAAAATACATGGAAAAGCCGCTCAATAGCGCCAAGTTTGCGCAGCATTTTCTCGAGAACGCGGCAAGTCTATTGCACCCAGGCGGAGTTCTTACCTACCTGTCGAACGAAATCGATTCGCTCAGCAGACGTCATCAGCGTGCCTTGTCTCGTCACTTTTCTCGAACTTTGACGACGGTGATACCTCTGCCGATTCCCGCCAACGTCGTGGACACCTGGTGGGCCGATACGATGATCGCGGTCCAGGCGTTCAAATGACCGTTGAGAATCTTGATAAACGCGTGCACGCACTGTCCGAAGAACAACTCCAATCGTTCCGAGCTGGCTTGGGCAGATTCGTAAACGAAGACCGTTCGCGTCTCGTGGCCTACATCAAGATGAATAAAGACGCGCGACTGGATGCCGAACAACTGCGCAGATCGTTGGCTGGCCAGTTGCCAGAATACATGATACCAAGCCAATTCATCTCCGTTGTGTCGCTGCCACGGCTTGCTAACGGTAAAGTTGATCGCAACCGATTACGGCAATCGGTACCAATCGAGCACGCACCTGAACATGACAACAGGCTACGACCACAAACGGAGTCGATGGACACTGATGGGCTGGAAGCCAGGCTTTCGGCATTGTGGGCCCGAAACCTCAATACGGATTACGTGCTGCCGGATGACGATTTCTTCGATTTGGGCGGCCACTCCTTACTCGGCGTGCAGTTGCTACTCGATGTCAAGGAGGAGTTCGACACGGAGATTCCGCTCGCCGACCTTTTCGAGGCGTCACGCCTAAGAGATATGGTCTTGCGGATCCGACGCCCCGAATCCGGCCCACGTGTTGTCGCAACGATACAGTCGGGGACCGATGAGACGCCCATATTCGCCGTCCATGGCGGCGACAAGACACTGGCTGCTGCCTTCGGGCCTGATCGACCTTTGTACCTTGTTTTCGACAGTATTAGCACGTCCACTGCCGACATGAGTTCCGTCGAAAGAATCGCACAACACTATTTAAAGGGAATCAGAGAAATTCAGCCTCACGGGCCATATATTCTGTGTGGCTATTCCCTCGGTGGGATGATCGCCTATGAGATGGCATTACTGCTGACCAGGGAAGGCGAGGCCGTGAACCTGGTGACGCTGGTCGACTCAACGCCGCCACACATCGGTCGGTGGGGGCTCGGAATCAGGGCCTATCACCTACTTTCAAGACTCGTAGATCAGCGAGGCCTGCTGAATAAGACCGATTATTTATTGCGAACTATAACAAACAAACTACGGCGGAAATTGCGCGCGGCAATGATGAGCTCCGTCACAGTACCACAGGGGCACGCTGAGATTCGAAAAGCAAACATGGCACGATATTTCGAAGTCGGTTTCCAATACCGGTATCCGGTGTCCACTCTCAACTGCCTCGTCTATATGCCGGACCACCATCCTTTATGGGTTAAACACTTGAGCCGCAAATGGCGACGGGTCATGCGCGGACAGCTAGCAATCGAATGTGTCGAAGGTGCAAGAGAGCACATGGACATGACTCGTCCGCCCTACGATGCGAGGTCGGCGCAGAGTTTCGCTGACCGGGTCAGGGCCTTGGAGACGGCCGCTCGCGACGCAAGCGTCCAAGAACAGCCAGCGGGCCGCCGACCGCAATAAACACAAGGCCGAGATACCCGAGGATACGCACACGTTCGTAATGGCGTTGCCAGACTCTGCGTTCCACACGCAATACCAATGTCGGCGCCGATGACCGTAGATCAGAATGGTCGCCCTGCGCTGTAACATGAACGGCATACTGTTCGTCGGCATCCAGCAAGAATCTGCCGATACCTCGCCCGATAGTGCGCGACCCGGCGAGACCAAAGCTATTCCAGTGCGCTTGGTCACGGCCAAAAGGCACTTGCATCACGATGCGTCGTATGCGACCAAGCAACGAAGGCATTCCTGCAATATAGAGGTAGTTCTTCGCGTCACCAGCAGCGACGATGCGGTCATCGTTATGAATCTCCCAGCGAATATTGAACTCCGACTGAACGTCAGTCGGGTAAATGTATGTATTACGCAAGTCAAGAGGAATAGATGCGTCGACTTCGATTTGAATTTCCGCGTAACCGTCGATGTGCGGTTTAAGTTCCTGTGTGCGCGACTCCATTGATGCTAACGGCAATTCAAGGCTGCCTAGAATCCAGTCATGCCGATCGTTAAGCAACCTCACGCTAATCAATGCCAAAATGCCGGTGAGGAGAAGTCCGAGCCCGATGGTTTCGCTACGCATGTGTTTGACCGGTCAATTATATCGGCATGAATTCCAGATCGGCGACCCGCTCTACAAGCCAACCCGCGGCAAGCACCGCGATCACGAATGATCCAACTGGCAACAGAACCTGCCGGTAGACATATTTTGATCTGAACACAAACAACAGCGGGAACACAACTAACATTATCGCGAGCTGGCCAATTTCGACACCGATGTTAAAACCGGCAAGATCCGCTGCAAGATTTGTAGCATTCGAGGTCAGATCCTGAAGTACGCTTGCGAATCCGAAACCATGAAATAGGCCAAATAGGAACACAACCCATCCTATTCGCTCCCGGATGACGGGGAAAATGTTATTGAGCGCGGCAATTATTACGGAGGCTGCGATGACCGCTTCGACAAGCCGCCCAGGGACCCTTACCAGGTCAAGCGCTGCCAAGGTTAACGTAACCGTGTGCGCAACCGTGAATAACGTGATGATTTTAACTACGTTCCATATAGCTTGCCGAAACTCTCCAACGGGTTCCCAGCGAGCATCTTGACGAATCAAGACCGACGGCAAGATCAGCGCAACCAGGAAGAGAACGTGATCGAAACCAATCCAAATGTGCCAAACGCCATGTTTCAAGAAGTCGACAAAACTTACCCACGGTGAAAGGCGCGTCAGGTCGATATCCTGCTCAGTTTTCGTCGGCGAAAAGATCAACGTTACGCCTTCGCCCGTATCGACGATGCCCCCTTTTTCATTGGAGCTGATCACGAGAAACCCGCGGTGCTGCGGATCAATATCGAACAACATTCTATATTGAATATGCAGGACATCTGGAATCTGCCTTTCTATCGTTCTGAAGTGCATCATCAGAAACGGTGACAAAGCTACGTTGCGAAGCTCATAATTCGTGAACTCAAGTTCGTATTCACGATCACCGGTACCAATTCCAACATGCTCGAAAACATAGCCACGAACCCGCTCGAAGTTGGCAAGCATCTCTTCCTCGGATACTTTACCGTCGCTGTCGCCGTCGATGGACAGCGCAGCATCTAGATCAGTTAGCGTGATTTCGACCCAGCCCGACAAGGACGAATCTGACACGTCAATAAAGAGATAGCCTTCACCAAGTGAATGCGCAAATAGCTGACGAGGACATGCGATAACAATACAGAGTGTTAACAGCAGCCCTAACCAACGAGTCAATTTAATTCTTCGATAAATCTGTGTCATATCGTCACTTTGATAATCCGGAAGTCAAGATTGAATAATCTGTCACCCTACGTAATCTGATTCGGTTACACGCTCATTTCAAGCGCATGTCTGTACGCGCTCGTCACGGTTCGATCGTCGAGTATTCAATGGGTTTGTTGTCCGTAGCAAGGCCATTGCCAATTGTCCCTGCGGCTCCAGCTTGCTGTTCATTTCGATAGTCTGAATAGCTATGTTGCCAATCTTCTGGCGCCTGACGGCCACAGCTAGTCGATACTCATCACAACCATGGAGTTCGAAAGTCCAGTGTTCGCCATCATCATTAACGTCCTGCAGCGAGATATTCATGGGCTGACCAAGTAATACGTCGATTTTCTTAAACGGAATGCGCACCCCGAGGCCTACCGCCTTCGCATAGGCTTCTTTTAGCGTCCAGTAGTCGAAAAAAGGAGTTTTGCTTGGCAGCACATCAGCCAGGACAGTGGCGCACTCTCGAGCACTCAGGACGCGTCCTGCAACGTTAATGGCGTCGATGTCATCGCGCAGACGCTCAATATCGACGCCAACGACGCCGCGTGTGACTGCTACGGCAGACATACCGTCGGTGTGCGACAGGTTGAAATCAAATTCCGGATAGTCGGAAAGATACGGCCGCCCCATGCTGTCAGCCATTATCATCACGTCGCTCGGAGAAATACCCAGATAGCTGCCAAGGACATGTCGAACCATGGCGTGAGAGACGATATAACGCTCCGTCAAATGTCGCGTACGGTAGCGTTTTGCTTTTTGCCGCTCTGGTTCGGACAGCAGGGCCGCGAGTTCTGGCAGCCGCTCCGCCGCTACGCACGGATCAGTTCTCAGTGCCCATACGTGGACTTCATTTGGCGCAAGTCTGAAAGAAACGATCGGCTTTATTCCTTATATAGTCGGATGGAGGATCGATAGTCGGATGGAGGATCGATCACCGCGCGGCCATAACCGAAGCAATTGCCGATTCTCCACTCTTCTCTGTCTGCTGTGAACGCGTGCATGATTAACTCCGAAGTGAGTTCAGGCGGCATCTCATGCAACGCGGTGGCCGCAGAGCTTTAGTCAATATCAAATAACGGAGCCATATTTAAATGACGCGTGCTAATCATCTCTAGCATTTCTTCTGGTTATTCACATGTTGACGATCTTGTTACTCTATTCTTGCCAACGTGTGCGACAGAGTCCCGCTTATTATATGTTAGCGTCACCCCGATTAGTCTAGAAAAAAACAACAAATAAAATGTAACAGCGATATTTTGTTAAATGCTGATTGAAACCCCGGGATAGCATATGCAAGTGCCAGTCGCGAACGAACCTATATCTTTTCGTGCACCGGGCAGTCGTCGCCGGGACGGTTAGCCACTTCGTGCCGTGACAACCTCGGCGATTATTAATCGAGTGATACCCGTATCTTCGTCGAAATTTGTATCGCGGGACTGTTTATCTGGTTTGGGGGATATATCCACCGGCCAGGACCAGTAATCCGGCCATGATCGCCATGTTCTTGATGAAGTTTTGCGTCTCGTGAGCCCGCTGCAAGCCCTGCTCCATCGTCCAAAAATCATGCATGACCACGCTAATGACCAGGACAAGTCCTGCGAGCACGAACGATACCTGCTGCTGGCGGTAGCCAATTACAAGGCACGCCCCTCCGGCGAGCTGCAGAATGATGGTCAACGTCAGAAAGAACGGGATGAAAACCATGCCGTGGCTCGCCATGTACTCGGCAGTCCCACCAAAGTTCAGCACTTTCATCATGCCTGGAACGATGAAGTAAAGGCCTAACAGTATTCGCCCGGACAGGTACAAGGGCTTTGTCATGCTATCCATATCGACTCCGTTCGTGGCAAACGACACGCTGGAAGAAGGGGTGTTTCCAATTCTGTTGTGGAACGCATACCGCGCAAATATTTTGAGACCGTGTAAGGCTTGCTAACCAGGGTCCGACTCGGCACCTGCTGAGCTCTTCAGCAGCCCGCGAAACGCTCTCTTCGCCTCGCGCTTGTTCTGCACCACCTCGTAAACTTCGGCGGCAATTGGCATCTCCACGCCATACTCTTCTGCCAGTGCCATTACCGTCGGCGCGCTTTTGACGCCTTCCGCAACCATGAACATCTCGTCGATAATCTCTGTTATCGATCGGCCTTTGCCTAACTCGAAACCTACGGTGCGGTTTCGGCTTTGCGCGCTCGTGCAGGTTGCAACCAGGTCACCCATGCCGGCCAAACCTGCAAATGTCTGCGGCTCTCCTCCCATCGCTACTCCCAGCCGCGTTATTTCAGCAAGGCCCCGCGTTATAACAGCCGATCGTGTGTTTTCGCCAGCGCCCTGACCATCGCCCATACCGGCAGCGATCGCGATGATGTTCTTGAGGACGCCCCCCAGTTCACAACCAATGACATCATGGTTTGAATAAACGCGAAACAGCCCGCTATGGAATACCTTTTGCAGTTCTTTGACGATCGTCTCGTCAGCCATCGCAACAACGCTTGCAGCCGCGTAGCCTGCCATGATTTCCCGCGCCAGGTTAGGCCCGGTCAAGACACCGGCAGGATGTCCGGGCAGCACGTCCTCGATGATTTCGGTCATGCGCATATGGGTGTCCAGCTCCAGTCCCTTGGACAGGCTGACCACCGGAACCCATGGTCGGATGTGTCCTTTGATGTCTTCGAGCACCTGGCGAAATCCTTGGGACGGAATGCCAACGACAATGACGTCAGCGCCGGCAACAGCTTCCGCTATATCGGTCGTTGCGAGGAGATGCTTTGGAAGCTTTGCATCCGGCAAGAACTTGCGATTCGTGTGCTGGCAGTTGATCTCGTCAACAGTGGTCGTATCGCGTGCCCATAGCATCACGGACGTATTGCGCGCAACCAGGGCCCCAACGGTCGTCCCCCAGGAGCCGCCCCCCAATAATCCGATTCTTAGATTCACTTCTTCCGCCCCCCGCTCAGATTTCATCATTCTAATCGCAAATGCAGTGCTAGTGAGTGTATCTGCAGCCCAATTGAAACGCTGCAGATTTTTCGCGATCGACGTAAGCCGCGAGTCCGTCGGCGCTACGCGACTGGTTTTCCTCTACACCAACGTCCCGGTGTTCGGACAAGGAGGTCCGGGTGGAATCACGGTGCGCCAATCGACGACGAAGTAGCATTCACGAACGCCGAAGATGTGATTGAAATTCTTGCCGTAGACGTAACGGAATCCGTGCCAGCTGTTTCGTGGGTCGATGATTGCCTGATTACGCTGGACTTTTCGCCTTTGAATCCTGGTGTCGGGGAGAACAACTATTCCGCCCCGGATGTCACCCTAGTTCTCGCGGCCCGCTCTTAACAGTCGATCTGCTCGAGCGCGCGACCGGCCCACTCACGTACTTCTGCGCTGGGGTCCTGGCTCATTGCCTGCAACGGCCCGATTGCTCGCTCATTTCCGCAAACGCCGAGCCCGCGCACACTCCATTCACGAACTTCCGCATTATTGTCGACGAGCATCATGATCAGCGCATCAACGGCGCGACCATCCTGGGTGCCCGACAGGCCACGTACGGCCCACTGGCGGACATCTGCCGACTCGCTATTCAGTGCGCTCAGAAGTGCATCAACGCTCTGGTCTTTGCCACCGCGCAATGCGCGCACGAGCCATTCACTCACATCGGCGTTTGACTCTATGGCAATTCTGTTGGTGAGTGCAGTCTTGACAAAGGGTTCATCCACATCAGCCAACCCACGAGCGGCCCATTCGCGGACTTCTGTGTCGCTATCGCCGAGTGTATTAACCAGTGGCTGAGCTTTGAGAGAAGCCTCGTGGCGATTGAGGCTGCGAACCGCCCATTGCCGAACCTCCGCATCAGTATCCTGCAACCGATCGATCAGCATCCGTCCGACACGCAGCACATTCCACGGTGCAAGCGAACGAACGGCCCACTGCCGCACAATCGCATCATTATCGTACCCGGCCTGCATCAGTGGATCGACGACACGCGGATCATTGCTAGCGCCGAGCGCCCAGGCGCTCGCCGCCCGTGTGAGCGCCTCGGCAGCGCCGATAGCAGTCAGCAGAGTATCCACGTCGTCAGCCGCAATTCCGATTTCCTGCAGGTGCGTCGCAAACTGTGCGCTATCTGAGTCGCTATGCTGGTGCGCATGCTCGGTCACATTCGCCCACATGTTGTCAGCCTGAGCCCACGTCATGCTCGACAAGGGTACGAGCGCGATCGCTGCCAGCGCTGCCACCAGGAGCTGCGCGCGAATCGTTGCCCTGCCGCGGCTTTTCGTCGTTTCAAGTATTGCCATGATTCTTCCCTCTAGTTGGGATTGCGCCGCCATCACCGGCGCAAGACTATGTTGTTCGAAAAATTCTGTGGCTGTTCGCAGAAGATGATCCGCGTAGCGCGGCGCGGGCACGCCTTGCGATAGCGCGAGATCGTCGCACGCATACTCAGATTCCATACTGAGCCGGCGCTTTAACAGCCAGGCCAGTGGATGAAACCAATGCAACGCGCAGACAACGTGCGCCAAAGTGAGGAGCAGTACGTCACTTCGCCGAACATGTGCCAACTCGTGGGCAAGCACGTCACGGCACCGTGCATCGGACCAAGTCAGACAGTCTGTCGGCAGAAGTATCAACGGCCGTCGAACGCCCCAGACGGCGGGCATGGCTCCCTCATCTCGCAGGCGAAGTTGCACCGGCTCGCAAATATTGAGCGCGCTGCAGGTGTCCTTCAGCATGCCGGTCCAGCGCTGATCCTGCAGAACCGGTGCGCGCCGGGCCGCGAACTGCATGGTCAGTATTCTCACCAACAGTACGAGAAGCAGTATTGTTGCGCCCGTAAACCACACACTTCGTAGCGTGAGTCCTGCCCCGCTTGTGACAGATTTTGAGGTAGGCGTCGTAGAGACCGACGACACTGTAGCCGTGCTTGGTGCAGGACTTCCGGGCGCCTCTATGCTTTCGAAAGCGAATGAGAGCTCAGGGCGTGGCACTACATTCCAGGCCGGTAAGACGATCTCAAAGAGTGGCACCAATAATGCGGCCGACAACGCTACGACGACGACAACGTGGCGAAGCGAAGCTGATACCTGGCGCATGCACAGCAACGCCAGCCATGCCAGCGCAAAGATCAATGTTACTTTGGCAATAACGAGCACGCTCATTTCGATGACGTCCTTGCGTCACGAATCAATGCGCGCAGTCGCTCGAGTTCTTCCTCGTCAACACCTGACCTGGGATCGGCCAGATGCGTGGCAACAGCGTCGCCAAGCGACCCGTCGAAAAAGGTGCTGAGAACCCCGGTAAGTGCCGCCCGAGCGGCACGCTTGCGTGAGGTCGTGGGACGGTAAACGTGTTTACGTCCGTCGCGCTGTCGTTTCACCTGGCCCTTGTCTTCCAGAATACGCATATGCGTTCGAATAGCCGTGTCGCTCGGCGCGTTCGGCAGCTCGGCAGCAATATCCGCTACCGATGCACGCTCACGACGATACAGAATGTTCATTATCTGGCGCTCGCGACGGCTGAGGTCCTGATCGGGGCTCTTGGGCATCTTTTTGTTCATAGCGCTAATTTTTTAGCACTTTGGGGTCGTTTGTCAAGAGAAATCGCTAAAAAATTAGCGCCCCC
>JABDNG010000137.1 GCA_013001045.1 Woeseiaceae bacterium
GAACCGAGGTTTTCAGATTGGAAAACCTCGGTTCGACCCCTATTAAGTCCGACCCCTATTAAGTCGGTTCGACCCGTATTAATTCATTCACGCCTTTCGTGCCCGCCGGGCTTCAAGAATACCGACCGTCAGGAAGCGCTCCAGGTCATCCGCCAGCGGCGCCGTAAAGTGCAGATCATTGCCGCTGTCATCCGCGAACGCGATGGATTGGGCGTGCAGGAACAGCCGTGGCAGACCGGACTGCTTGGCGTCGAAGTTCGCATCCGCATCCCCGTAGCGTTCATCGCCGGCTATCGGATGCCCGGCGTGTTGCAGGTGGACGCGAATCTGATGCGTCCGTCCCGTGAGCGGCGAGCACTGCAACAGGCTGTAGAGACCGTAGGTACGCGACAGGCTGACGCGGGTCTGAGCCGGCTTGCCCTTGTCGCTAACGATGACATGTCGCTGGCCGCCCTTGCGATTCTGCACCAGCAGCGGCACATCGATGAGTTGCTCCCCGTACTGCCAGTCACCGACGACAAGGGCCAGGTAGTTTTTCTCGACGTGACCCTCGCGAAACCGTGTATGCAGTTCGCGTAAGGCACTTCGCCGTTTGGCCATCACGAGGCAGCCCGAGGTTTCCCTGTCGATACGATGCACCAGAGACAGGTCCTTGAGGTCCGGTCGGGCATGGCGCACAAGTTCGATAACGCCGTGACTGATACCACTGCCGCCATGCACGGCGATGCCGGTCGGTTTGTCGAGAACGAGCAAGCGCTTGTCCTCATACAGGACCCGGTCCAGCATGCTGGCCGCCAGCTTGTCCGGTGGCGGTGGCGCTCCAATGCGTATGCGGGCCGGTGGCACCCGGACCTCATCGCCTTCCTGAAGCTTGTATTCAGCCCGCACCCGTCCACCATTAACTCGAACCTCGCCGCGCCTGAGCAATCGGTAGACGCGCCCCTTTGGCACGCCCGGCAGCTCGCCACGCAGGAAATTATCGATCCGCTGGCCCGCTCGGTCGGCGTCAATGCTGACCTTTCGCACCGCGGTTACCCGCGAACCTTCTGCCGCGGCAGTGTTCTCACCTTTTGGTGGCTTTTCTTGCATGATCAATAACTTGAAGTGGCGTTGTGTTGTGCTATATTACCGCCCTGTGGCCTCCCGGCATACAAAATCCGGAAAAACCACATGACTCAGGCAGCGCCCGATCGTGGATTCGCCGCCTACCTTTTCCACCCGCAGCAACTACCACACAGATTTGTAGCTGCTGCGAAATAATGTTGGTCCCGCGCGTTGCGGTACCGGATTTCAGATGGCAGCGAGCACGGTTTCCGGCTTGCGCCAGAGCGGCACAGCCGCAGGGAAATCATGCTGATATTTTCATGGGTCCTGGCCCTGTTTGGGCCAACCCAATTCGAATTTACGAGTGACATCGACGGTGCGATCCCGCACCGGATTTCTACGCGTGAGCTCCCCTGCGCCCGCTCGACGGCGCTACGCCCCGTTTTGCTGCCCTCCAACACACTTCAAGTAGGGCACTATGAAAAGAATGCTAATCAACGCGACTCAGGAAGAAGAGTTGCGCATGGCGATGGTCGATGGCCAGCGTCTATACGACCTCAATATCGAAGCACCGGCTAGCGAACGCAAAAAAGCCAATATCTACAAAGGAAAGATCACGCGCATCGAGCCCAGTCTCGAAGCCGCGTTTGTCGAATACGGTTCCGATCGGCACGGCTTTCTTCCGCTAAAAGAAATTTCCAGCGAATACTTCGTCAAGGAAAACAAATCCGGCGGCAAACCGAGCATCAAGGATGTCCTCAAGGAAGGCCAGGACATCGTCGTGCAGGTCGACAAGGAAGAACGCGGCAACAAGGGTGCGGCTCTGACCACGTTTGTCAGCCTCGCCGGCCGCTTCATCGTACTCAAACCAAACAAGGACCGCTCGGGCGGTGTGTCGCGCCGCATCACAGGCGGCGACCGCGATCTCGCCCGTAAGTCGCTCAACGAGATCATCGTACCCGATGGCATGAGCGTCATTCTGCGCACCGCCGGCATCGACCGCAGCGCCGAAGAACTCGCCTGGGACCTCGAGAATCTGCTGACCGTCTGGACGGCGATCCTCAATGTCGTGCTGGAACGCCCTTCTCCATTCCTGATTTACCGCGAAAGCGATTCCGTCGTGCGTGCGCTGCGTGATTACCTGACCACCGAAATCGGCGAGATCTTGATCGATGATGAAGCGACTTACAAGGACGCTCATGAGTTCGTCGAACAGGTAATGCCGCACAATCTCAAGAAACTGAAGCACTACGTCGACCCGGTACCCTTGTTCACGCGTTTCCAGATCGAGACACAGATTGAATCCGCGTTTGCCCATACCGTGACGCTGCCATCCGGCGGCAGTATTGTTATCGACCATACCGAAGCATTGGTCTCGGTGGATATCAACTCGGCCCGCGCAACCAGGGGCGGCGACATCGAAGCAACGGCGCTGAATACCAACCTCGAAGCCGCAGACGAAGTCGCACGCCAGTTACGAATTCGCGACCTCGGTGGCCTGGTCGTAATCGACTTTATCGACATGGGCCCGCAAAAGAATCAGCGCGAGGTCGAAAATCGCCTGCGCGAAGCCGTGCGGCAAGATCGCGCCCGCGTCCAAATCGGCAAGATCAGTCGCTTCGGTCTACTCGAGATGTCGCGCCAGCGCTTGCGACCCTCGATTGGCGAATCGGCCTACCATACCTGCCCGCGCTGCTCCGGCTTCGGAACGATTCGCAGTGTCGAATCCCTGGCGCTTGCCATCTTGCGTATTATCGGTGAGGAAGCCCGCAAGGAACGAACCTCGAAGGTTATCGCGCAATTGCCGGTTGAAGTCGCAACCTACCTCTTGAACGAAAAGCGTGACTGGGTGCAGAGCCTTGAATCTCGTAACGATACTCACGTCGTACTCGTTGCGAATTCGGCGCTCGAGACGCCGCATTATGAAGTGCGGCGCGTTCGCGACGACCAGCTGGAACTGGCCGAGAATAAAGGCGTCAGCTACGAACTGCCACATACCACGGCTGAACCCGAAACGCCCCAGGCAATACTCGAGCGCAAGGCTATTGAGCAACCTGTTGTCGGCACGATGAAACCAACAACGCAGGCACCGAAGCCTCAACAGCCGCCCAGGAAGGGCCTCTTGGCAACTCTGATGGGATTCTTCAGCGGCGACGAGGACGAGAAGAAGGTTCGGCAGCCGCGCCAGAAAGGCAGTGGCGGCAATCGCGCACGGCGTGCGCAGCAAACACGTCGCCGTGGCAGCAGTGACTCGCGCCAGACCTCGGACAAGCGCCGTCCGCAACGCAAGAAGACGACGAAGAAAGCCGCCTCGAAGAAATCATCGAGCAAGAAGACGGCGTCGAAAAAGACAGCCGCGAAAAAGAAGGCGGCTACAGGCGGTGCACGCCGCGGCAAACCGCAGCAACAGGGCGACCAACAAAAGGCGGCACAACAAAAAACAAAACAGGATACGACGGACGAGACCCGCAGCGACTCGACGCGGAGCTCGCGAAACCGCCGGAGTCGAGGTGGTCGCAGACGCCGACGCACGGCAGACAAGCCCGAGCAGGCAACGAGCAACCAGCCGCAAGCAACCGACTCTGCGAATCAGCCGCAAAAAGCCGACAACAAGGAATCGACTCCGCCTCAAAAGGTCCCGGCAACTCGAGAATCGAAACAGGATGCGGGAACGCCTCAAAAGGCCCCGGCAACTCGAGAATCGAAACAGGATGCGGGACCGCCTCAAAAAACTCCGGCAACCCAAGAACCGAAACAGGATGCCGGACCACCACGTGCACGGACCGACGAGCAACGATCGCGTGACACGGCGAAGCTTGACGACACGGCATCACACAAAGCCCTCAAGCCGGAAGTGGCTATCGATAAAACGCCGAAGCCGCCAACTGACAACGGTGGGTCGACGCAACCGACCAGCCGGCTATTGCCTTGGGAAGCCCAGACCGCGGCCGATATAAAGCCGCCGTCGAAATCGGATGCACCGAAACCATCGCCGAAACCCGAAGCGGTACACGTGGCGGAAAAAGCACCCGTGCCGAAACCGGACAGCAAGCCGGCTGAGCCGGCAGCGGAATAGCAACTACTTCTTGGAGAGCGTCTCGAGCAGGCCTCGGGACGCCTCTTCGACAAGATCCAGCACCCGCTCAAATCCGGCTGCCCCACCGTAGTAAGGGTCCGGAACCTCGCGCTGTCCACTCGACGCAAACTCCAGGAACAGCCTGACCTTGGAATGGTGCTGGGGCGGTGATTGATCCTTTAGCCGCGACAGGTTGTCCTCATCCATGGCGATAATGTAGTCGAAGCGCTCGAAGTCTTCGTCACTGACTCGACGCGCGCGTAACTCGCCCAACGAAATGCCCCGGCGTTGTGCTGCCGCGTGCGAGCGACGATCGGGCGGCTCGCCAACGTGATAGGCATGTGTCCCTGCAGAATCAACCACGATGTGCTCGTCCAGCCCGGCCTCGACGACGTGGTGTCGAAATACGCCTTCGGCTGTCGGCGAGCGGCAGATATTGCCCATGCAGACGAACAGCACGCTTGTTTTCTTTTTCATTTCATCCATTGACGGGGCTTCAGTTCTTTGCGGGAGCCAGCACTGCGTTCAAGGTCGGGCTCGGTCGCATCACGGCCTTGGTCATTTCGGGATCAGCCATAAAGTAGCCACCAATATCGACACTCTTGCCCTGCACCGAGTTCAACTCGTCAACGATCTTCTCTTCGTTATCCGCCAGAGTCTTGGCAAGCGGCGCGAAATACGCCTGCAAGTCGGCATCGGCTGTCTGCTCCGCGAGTGCCTGCGCCCAGTACATGGCGAGGTAAAAGTGGCTGCCCCGATTGTCGAGCTCCCCGGTACGGCGCGATGGCGACTTGCCGTCATCAAGCAGCTTGCCGGTCGCCTCATCCAGTGTAGTGGCAAGAACCTTGGCCTTGTTGTTGTCATTCTTGTGCGCCAGGTCCTCGAGCGACACCGCCAGCGCGAGGAATTCACCCAGTGAATCCCAGCGCAGGTGATTCTCCTCGAGCAGCTGTATCACGTGCTTCGGTGCCGAGCCGCCTGCGCCGGTTTCGAACAGGCTGCCGCCGGCCATCAGCGGCACGATCGAGAGCATCTTGGCGCTGGTTCCAAGTTCCATGATCGGGAACAGGTCCGTAAGGTAATCGCGCAGGATGTTACCGGTCGCCGATATCGTGTCCTTGCCACGAATAACGCGCTCCAGCGTGTAACGCATCGCGCGCGTCTGCGACATGATCTGGATGTCGAGTCCGTCGGTGTCGTGGTCCTTGAGGTAGGTCTTGACCTTCGTGATGAGTTGCGCCTCGTGCGGGCGATACTCGTCGAGCCAGAACACGACCGGCATGCCAGACAGGCGTGTACGAGTCACAGCCAGCTTGACCCAGTCCCGAATCGCCTCGTCCTTGACCTGGCACATGCGCCAGATATCGCCCTCTTCGACGTGGTGCTCCATCAGCACCTTGCCGGATTCATCAACCGCTTTCGCGACGCCATCCTCCGGGATTTCGAAGGTCTTGTCGTGCGAGCCATATTCTTCCGCCTTCTTGGCCATCAGGCCGACATTCGGCACTGTGCCCATCGTGGTCGGGTCGAAGGCGCCGTGGGTCTTGCAGAAGTTGATCATCTCCTGGTAGATACGCGCAAAAGTGCTCTCCGGCATGACCGCCTTGGTGTCTTTGAGGCGCCCGTCCGGGCCCCACATCTTGCCGCCGTTACGGATCATTGCGGGCATCGAAGCATCGACGATGACATCGCTGGGTACATGAAAATTGGAAATGCCCTTGGCCGAATCCACCATCGCCACTTCGGGGCGGTGTGCATGACAGGCGTGCAAATCGTTGACGATCTCTTCGAGTTGCGTACCGGGCAATGTTGAAATCTTGTCGTAAATGCTGGCCAGGCCGTTGTTGACGTTGACGCCGAGTTCGTCGAAGAGCTTGCCATGCTTGGCAAATGCGTCCTTGTAAAAGACCTTGACCGCATGGCCGAAGACGATCGGGTGCGACACCTTCATCATGGTCGCCTTGACGTGCAGCGAGAACATCACCCCCGTTTCATAAGCATCCTGCATCTCCTCCTCATAGAACTCGCACAGCGCCTTTTTGCTCATGAACATGCTGTCGACGACTTCGTCTTTTTCCAGCTCGACTTTTTCTTTGAGTACGATCGACTTGCCGCTCTTGGTTTCCAGGACCATGGAGACGTTGCAGGCCCTGTCCATGTTCATGGACTTTTCGCTGTCGTAGAAATCGCCCTCGTGCATGTGCGAAACATGGGTACGGGAGGCCTGGCTCCATTTCTCCATCGAATGCGGGTGCTTCTGGGCGTAACGCTTGACCGCGGGCGGTGCGCGGCGGTCGGAGTTACCCTCACGCAGGACCGGGTTTACGGCGCTGCCAAGCGCCTTGCCGTAGCGCTGCCGCAGCGCTTTTTCTTCCTCCGTTTTCGGATCGTCCGGAAAGTCCGGGATCTTGTAGCCCTTGGACTGCAGCTCGCCAATGGCCTCCTTCAGCTGCGGTACCGAGGCGCTGATGTTGGGCAGCTTGATGATGTTGGTGTCCGGAAACTGGGTCAGGCGCCCCAGTTCGCCGAGGTTATCCGGGACCTTCTGCTCATCGTCGAGGTAATCAGGGAATTCGGCCAGGATTCGCGCGGCCACAGAGATGTCGCTGGTGCTGACCTCGATACCGGCCGGCGCCGTAAAGCTGCGAATGATCGGCAGCAGCGAGCAGGTCGCGAGCAACGGCGCTTCGTCCGTCAGTGTGTAAATGATCGTTGATTTCTTCTTGTTCAATTGTCCCGTCCCAATAGATTTTATTCTTATCTATTTTAAGTTTATTTTCATATACTTATATATTTTTATTTATGTTATTTCTAGGTTTCAAACAGCAATGTATTATGGATATCTCCAAATAACTTCGAGCATCATAGCAAGTCCGGCATCGCGGAATTTTGGCGGGCCGTTCTCGATGTCGTCGTAGGCGTCGACGCGACACAGCTCAGACCAATACTCCAGAATTTCGCTCGCCGGCACCGAGAACGGCGGTCCCGTTGCAATCGACTCATCGTATTCGAGGCTGATGATGAGTTTCGTCGCATCCGCATTCAGCAGAGACCGGCTGTGCTCAACATACGATCGGCGAATGTCCGCGGGCAACGCAACTAGCGCTCCGCGGTCATAATACGCGTCAAAGGGCCCGTCCGAGAAACTGAAATAGTCACCGCAGTAAATCGTGATGGCTCTGTCGTTGGCGCGGTATGCCGTAAGCGCGCCCTCGACACACGAATAGGCAATCTCGTTCTCGTCGAAGAAAGCTCTGACGGCAAGTTCCGATAACTCGACGCCCGTCACATCGTTTCCCTGGCGCTCCAGCCAGATCAAGTCCTGGGTCTTGCCACAGAGCGGCACCAGGACCCGCGTCCCGGAGGCAGTCCAGTGCTTCCGAAGGCTCGCATTACCCTCTGACTCATGCCATCCGGTCCTGCCTTCCTGCCAACGCTCCAACCAGGATTCAGTCATCCACGGTATTGTCCGCCGAGACCGACAGTAGCTCAAGCGCTGTCGATAGCGCATCCGCGCAATCCGCATCCACCTTGAGAGTGGCGATATCGTCCGCGCGCGTGCGCCCACGATTGACGATTGCGATAGGCTTTCCCTGTGCCGCCGCCTGACGAGCAAAGCGAAACCCCGAGAACAACATGAGCGATGAGCCGACGATCAGTAGGGCATCGGCAGCATTGATCGCGCTTCTCGCTTTTTCGACGCGCATCCTGGGGACACTCTCACCGAACATGACGACGTCCGGTTTCACAATCCCCCCGCAGGCCACGCAGACCGGAACCTCGAACACATCATGGCGATTGTCGGCGAGCTCGGCATCGCCATCGGGTTGGTAGCGAAATACCTCGGCGTGCCAGCCGGGATTGGCATTTTTCAGGGCCCGCTGGAATTCGAGGCGGCTATTGGTGCTGTTGCAGCCAAGACATCGCACATTGCCCAGGTCGCCATGCAGGTCGATGACTCGCCGACTGCCGGCGGCGCTGTGCAGCCGATCGACGTTTTGCGTGATCAGGGTATCGATCTTGCCGCTGGTCTCAAGGCTCGCCAGCGCATGGTGCGCAGCATTCGGACGCGCTTTCGAGAAGCGCTGCCATCCGACATAACTCCGCGCCCAATAGCGTTTGCGGGAATCCGGGTCTTTTACAAAATCCGGGAACTGGATGGGCCTGGCATGCTTCCAGTCGCCGTTGCGATCGCGGTAATCCGGTATTCCGGACGACGTGCTGACGCCCGCGCCGCTCAAGACCGCAAGCGACCCGCTTCGGGCAAGAAAACCGGCCAATTCCCTGCTACTTGCTGACATGCGGCCATTGCAGCATTGCCCCCGGACAGACGTCAAACCCTCGTCACTCCGTGGTAAAAATACAACACCAAGAAATCGAATGGTCTCAACTCGTTATGTCGCCTTCTCAATCTCGCATTGTAAGTTGCCAACGCCTGAAATGTGGCTTACGCTGCCATTATCTAGAGGCTAGTCAGTTATTCATACGTAGGGGAAGCACAGATGACACACTCGACCAAATACCGGGGTTTTCTCGGCCTTATAGCCGCAACGCTTGTAACGCCGGCCGTCGCTCAGCAAGAAGAGCCGACGTTTCTCGAAGAAATTGTCGTCACGTCGACCAAGCGCCAATCCACGCTGCAGGAAATCCCGGTCGCCGTATCGGTTGTCCAGGGCGCCGATATAAGAGAGTCACAGGTCCTGGACGTCAAAGACCTGCAGTTCCTGGTGCCCTCATTGCGCGTCACGCAGCTGCAGTCGTCCGGCAACACCAACTTCGTTATCCGTGGCTTCGGCAACGGCGCCAATAATGCCGGTATTGAGCCCTCTGTCGGCGTCTTTATCGACGGCGTTTATCGTTCGCGTTCGGCTGCTGCGCTAAATGACCTGCCGAATCTCGAACGCATCGAGGTATTGCGTGGACCGCAGAGCACCTTATTCGGCAAGAACGCGTCGGCCGGCGTCATCAGCGTTGTGACGGCCAAACCCAGTCTCGACGACGTCAACGGATCGGCCTCCCTAACCGTCGGCGAATATAGCCAGGTTATCGTTAAAGGCGATGTGAACGGCCCGCTTTCCGATACGGTTGGCTTCAGCCTTTCAGGCAGCTACAACCAGCGTGACGGCTACTACGACAACCTCGCGGGCGGCGATGCGCTCGGTGAGCTGGATCGCTTCGGTGTTCGCGGTCAACTGTATTTCCTGCCTTCGGACTCGCTCGAGGTGCGCGTGATCGCGGATTACTCAGAGCTCGACGAGGCCTGTTGCGGCGTTGCCAACCTGGTTGATGGCCCGACGGGCGGAGCCGTACGCGCGCTTGGCGGCAATCTCGTGTCGAACGCACCGTTCGCTTACCAGGGCTATTACGACTTCACCCCGACCAATCAATTTGAGAGCAGCGGCATTTCGGCACAGTTCGACTGGGACATCAACGATATGGTCACGCTGACGTCAATTACGTCGCTCCGAAACCTGGCACGCCTGGAGAATGGCGACGTCGACTTCACCAGTGCGCCATTGCTGGATCCTGACGTGGGTAACCGGACAGACGTCGATATCGACACCCTCACACAGGAATTTCGACTTGCCGGCGCCACCGATACGACGAGCTGGATGGTCGGCGCTTACCTCTTCGATGAGGATGTGACACAGGAAACAGGCCTGATCTATGGTCCCGCTTTCCGCGCCTATGCCGATCTCCTGACCGGCGGCGTACCCGCGAACCCCGTGACGGGGGACCCCGGCATGGGGCCGTTGTGGGATATCGAGAACGGGCTTACCGGTCTGTTTTTGGCCATGCTGCCATCACTGGGGGAACCCGTTCCGGGCGGAACATTTTATGGCGAAGGTCAGGGCAACATCGAACTCACGACGATGGACAACCAGGCGTATTCGATATTTGCCCAGGTTGACTTCGATCTGGGCGATCGCGCCACTCTGACCCTCGGCGCCAACTATACCGAGGATGAGAAAGACGTCACGCTCGATCAAACGGCGACCGATGTGTTTTCCGGCCTCGACCTGGTGGAAGTCGGTGGCCTGCTGATTTACGGGGGAGCTTTCCAACAAGCCCTTGCCGGTGGTGCAGATCTTGCAACGGCAAACGCAATTGCAACAGCGACGTCTCAAGCGTTGGCGCCTATCCCGTGCTCAGCCACCAATCCACCGCCGGCCTGTAACCCGACGCTCGCGCTGCAACCTCTGCAGTTCCAGCGGCCCAATATCAACTTCCCGAATTCGGTAGAGTCAGGTCACACGGACGACGAAGACTTGACCTGGACGGTGCGACTGGCGTACGACTGGACGGACGAGGTCAATGTCTACGTGAGCGCCGGCACGGGCTTCAAGGCGAGCTCCTGGAACCTTTCTCGTGACTCTCGCCCGTTTGCACGCGATCTGCCGGCGCTCGGCGATGCGGGATTGCTTGTGCCGAATATCATTGCTGGCGGGCGTTACGCGACGCCGGAGGAGGCCACTGTTTATGAGATCGGCTTGAAGGGCAGCTGGGACACCGTGGCCCTGAACCTGGCTCTGTTTGATCAGGAAATCAAGGGGTTCCAGAGCAACATCTTCACGGGTACCGGCTTCAGCTTCGCCAATGCCGGCAAGCAGTCGACGTCCGGCGCCGAGATTGATATTCGCTGGATGCCGACAGAAGTCTTTGAAGGGACGCTGGCGGCAACCATCCTCGATCCCACGTACGACTCATTCACGGGGGCGGTAGGCCCCAGTGGCCCGGTTGACCTTAGTGGTCAAACGCCCGCCGGCATTCACGAACTCAGCCTGACGGCGGCCGGACGCTACAGCTTCACGATGGGCAACGCGGCCGGCTTCGCGCGTCTTGAGTACATCTATGAAGACGAGGTGCAGGTCGTCGATAACGTACTAAAAGAATTTGCGTCGCGAGAAGTCAGCACTATTAACGCGAGTGTTGGCCTGTCCTGGGACAACGGCTTCGAGGCCATGCTCTGGGGGCGCAATCTCAACAACGACGAGTATTTACTCAGCGCATTTCCGTCAGTCGCGCAGGCTGGAAGTCTCTCCGGCTACCCGAATCCGCCGCGAACCTATGGCTTGACGATTCGCAAGTACTTCGACTGA
>JABDNG010000138.1 GCA_013001045.1 Woeseiaceae bacterium
AACATTCGGCTTAGCTTACCAACTACCGTTTTCACGGCCCCATCAAAATGGGTTTGTGGTCTGGACTATCTCTTCGCCATTTCAGGCGCCGCACGTATAGTCTCTACGGAGCCCTTCGATAGTCAGACGCAAAATTGACTCTCTTTGCCTGACCATTCTTGGGCGTCTCTACCCTCAGCGATGCGTTCGAACCAAATTTTTCCGGCCGCAGATAGTAGCACTCATCAGTATCCGGACAGTAAACGCAGTACAAATCCACCTCGTTCTTGTCGATCGGCGATGTGTGCGTACCGTGCTTGTCCGCCCAGGATGTCGAAAATTTCACATCGACCTTCCCGAGACGGTCTTTCGCCCGGTATTTCACCTGCACCCTTCTGAATTCACCGTCCTTATACGCCACCAAGTCGAACGGACAATGTTCGGTTAGCGGGATAAAGAGCGTGAACCCTTGCTCGAACAGATCAATCTGAGCCTTCAAGACACCCAGGTCGCCCTTGTCTTTGGTGTGATGCGACGAATGCATTCGCTCATGCTACACCATCGTACGGGTTGACCGAAGGTTTCCACGGGATTGCCATCAGCATTACCTGTTAAGGTTTCCCCGTTATGGTGCGGTCCACTGAACCGGTTACTTTTCCCGGTCCAGGCTCCTCACTCAAAGGCCGATGCTCTATCCAGTTGAGCTACGGGCGCTCAATTATTTCAATACACAGAACTCCTCAAATTGCAGAAATTGGTTGGTCGGGGCAGAGGGATTCGAACCCCCGACCCTCTGCTCCCAAAGCAGATGCGCTACCAGACTGCGCCATGCCCCGATACATCAGTTTCCGCCGCGCAAACTCTGGCCGGGGCCGGATTTTGCGGGGGCACGATAATACGGGCGCGGGCTTTGGCAAGCAAGGCCTGATAAGACGCGCCTGCCGGCGTGGCCGCGTCCGGCGGGCTCTGGTATCTTGCCGCATTCAACAATGTCGACAAAACCGGAAAAACCATGAAGAAAACCCTGATCGTGTTGCTCCTCACGCTAGGCTCGGCCATCGCATTGGCGGCGGATAAGGTCCCTGCTCATCCGCACATCGAAATGGTGACGTCCCTTGGCACCATCAAGCTCGAACTCGACGGCAAACAGGCGCCGATAACCGTTGCGCATGTCCTGAAGCTGGTCGACAGTGGTTTCTATGACGGCACCGTCTTTCACCGTGTGATCCCGGGTTTCATGGCCCAGGGCGGCGGCTATACGCCGGGCCTGAAGCTGAAGGACACTAAAGGGACCATTGTCAATGAGTCCGGCAACGGCATGACGAATCTACGCGGTACGATCGCGATGGCGCGCACAGCCGACCCGCATTCCGCAGATTCGCAGTTCTTCATCAATGTCGCTGACAACGATCGCCTCGACCCGACAAAGGATCCATACAAGGGGAGCTGGGGTTACACGGTGTTCGGTTACGTCATCGAAGGCATGGACGTCATCGACGAGATCGTCAATACGAAAACAGGGCCGGCCGGCGAGTTTTCCAGGGACGTTCCGATTGTTCCGGTCGTGATCAAGACAATCTCCCGCGTTAGTTACGATTGACCAGCAACGCTGTGACGACGCTCTTTATATCCGACCTGCACCTCGAAGCGAGCAAGCCTGAAATCGGCGAGCAGTTCCTGAACTTTCTCGAGGGTGAGGCTACACAGGCTGACGGACTGTACATATTGGGCGATCTTTTCGAATCCTGGGTCGGCGACGACGACCCCAATCCGCATTACACCGTCATGAAAGGGGCGATACGAGAACTCGTCGATTCGGGCGTTCCGGTGTTCTTCATGCACGGCAACCGGGACTTCATGATCGGTGAGGACTTCGCCAAGGAAACCGGAGTAACCCTGCTCGGCGACCCCGAAGCGATCGAAATGCACGGTGCCAAAGTCCTGCTCAGCCACGGCGATGCGCTGTGCATCGACGATGTGCAGTATCAGCAGGTTCGTCTCATGACGCGAAATCCCGAGTGGCAGGCGATGATGCGCGCGAAGCCGCTGGACGAGCGCATGGCCTTTGCCGAGAAAGCCCGAGAGCAAAGCCGGGAATACAACGATTCCGTCGGTGAAGACATCATGGATGTAAATCAGGATGCGGTCGTAGGAACGTTTCGAACGCGGGACGTCGACATTCTGCTGCACGGGCACACGCATCGCCCGGCCGTGCATGAGGTCGATCTCAAAGACAGGACGGCCACGCGCATTGTGCTCGGCGACTGGTACGAACAGGGCAGCGTCGTACGCTGGGATGAGAACGGGCCGCGCCTGGAAGCGATGCCGAGATAGTATTGGGGACATTCTGCTTTATTGCGGCCGCAACAAAGCAGAATGTCCCCTTTTTTTACATCGGCTTGCCGGAATGAAATCGAAATTCGGGATCCGGGCCCGACACAAGCTTCGCCTCAATGTCCTTGAGCTCGGCGAGCCTTGCTTCGATCTCAGCGGCGCTTAACGCGCATTCGGATTGGGCAAACCCGATGTAGTGTTCGAAATGGCGCGCCTCTGACGCAAGCAGACCATTGTAAAAACTGCCCAGTTTCTCCGGCAGTCTTGGCGCTATCAGTGCGAAACGCTCGCACGAGCGCGCTTCGATCAATGCCCCGATCAGCAGCATGTCCAGTAACTTGTATGGTTCCTGGGTTCGCGCGGCGTCGCGCAGACTGCCTGCGTAGCGCGACGCACTCAGGCGTTCGAACGGGATCGCCATCTCCTCCATGATCGAACGCACCTGCTCGAAATGCCGCAGCTCCTCGCGCGCCAGTTTCGACATTCGCTGCGCCAACATCGTGCGATCGGCATAGCGATAGAGGAATCCCATCGCCGTCGACGCCGCCTTCAGCTCGCAATTTGCGTGGTCGAGGAGCATCTCCGGCACCCGGCCGCAAGCCTCCGCCAGCCATTCTTCGGGCGTCGGTTCGTGCAGGAATCGAGCGATCGCTTCGGGTACCTGTGTCCCTATAGCCACTCTTCAATCTCCGCTGCGCTCTGCAGACGGTCCTCCGGCGATTTCGCCAGCATCATGTTGATTAACATCTGAAACCGCGAATGTCGTGCGGGCAACAAGGGGATCGACGCCTGCGCGTGTTTATAAATGATGCCCATTGCCGAATCGGCCTTATAGGGCTTCTCGCCCGTGAGCATCTCGAAAAAGACGATGCCGAGACTGTAGATGTCGCTGCGCGTGTCAACGTCATCGCCATGCCCCTGCTCAGGACTCATGTAATACGGCGTGCCGAAGATCTCGCCTTTGTCCGTAATCGCGCCCTCGAGCTTCGCGCGTTTAGCGAGACCGAAGTCGATCAACGCGACGGAGCCGTCCTTGCGCAGCATGATGTTGGCCGGCTTGAGATCACGGTGCAAGACGCCCTGTGCATGGACCGCCGACAATGCGCTCGCAATTTCACGCAGGTATCTGACAGCGTCATCCGTTGCGATTCCTTTACTGATCTTGTCGCGCAGGTCACCGCCATCCAGATACTCCATCGCAATATGCGCATGGTCGTCAGCCACGCCGAGGTCGTAGATCTTCACGATATTCGGATGCTTCATCTCCGCAATCGTCTCGTATTCCTGCAGGAAACGATCGAACGCGCCGATGCTGTCGTCGCGACCCTCCAGCTGCCGTAGAACCTTCAGAACCAAAAGAAGCTTCGCCGATTCGCGCTCGGCCAGGTAGACACCGGAATGCTCGGTCGCGCCCAGCTTCCTGATAAAGCGGTAGCCTTTGA